>JANYFN010000082.1 GCA_025362675.1 Limisphaerales bacterium
GACAACGTTCTCGCCGCCGATTATCTCGCAGCGGCAGCGGAACTTTTTTCCAAGCGCGCCGATTTGGGCGTGGCGAGCGGACGTATTCTGCCGGAATACGAAACCCCGCCGCCGGCTTGGTTTTTACCGCATGAAAGTTGGCTCGCCGTGCGCCGGATCGAGCAAAGTCGGTGGGCAAATTTTTTCGATTCACGGGCCGAACCCTGCGGCGCGGGAATGTGTCTGCGGAAGGAAATCGCCCTCGGTTACGCACAAAAAGCCGTGGATGCACGCCAACGAATTCTCGGACGTCGCGGGGACAGTTTGTTGAGCGGCGAAGATATCGCCATCACCAAGGTCGCCCTGAGCTGCGGATTTTCGATGGGACAATTCTTGGAACTGCAACTTACCCACATCATTCCGAGTCGCCGGGTTTCGGAGGAATATTTATTTTCACTCTATCGCAGTATTCTCGCTTCCGGCCAAGTGATGAGCTGGTTGGAAAATAATAATTCCACGCCGCTGCCTGGTCTGAACTGGCGGGTGTATGTGAAATCTGTTTTGCGCTGGATAAAAGGCGGTCGCGTCGAACGGCGGCTCGTGACTGAGGAATTGCGCGCCGCACGGTGGGCACGAAAAATAACCACCGACGCGATGCGCGAAAAAAGCACCACGGATGCGAGCGCAGCATTGAAACCGGCAACGGAACCGTAATCATGGCAAATATTTTCTGCACGCTCGCCCTCGGTGAAAGTTACGCAAAACTCGCGGCGTTTCTCATCGCGGACCTGGAGGCTTACGGCGCCCAGACGCTGGTGCTGACGGACGCGCCGGAAGTTTTCAAAAAAATTCGCCGGGTCAAAGTCATCGAACATCGACCGAAAATTTTCTCGTATCACGACAAGCGTTTTGTCCTGCAAGAGGCATTGAAACTTGGCGATACCGCCGTGTTCGTAGATGCCGACACAGCGATCTGGTTCGGGGCCGACCGGCGCAAGATTCGCGAAGCCTTGGTCTATCAATTCCCGCCCGGCCTGCACGCCTCAAAATTATTTCCGGCCGGTCATTTTGAATATCCGATCGTCGAGGCGAAGGCGCGCGCGTGGGGTTATGAATTTGATCGCAACGTCATCACTTACTGGGAAGGATTGTTCGCGCTCACGAAAGACCAGAACCTGGATAAATTTTTTGCGTATTGGGATCGCTTCGCGGACGAGGCCGCCGCGCGCGGTCACAACGGCGCGGGCGAAGGCACCTGTTTCGGCATCGCCGCCGAAGCCGCCCCGATCCAACGCCATTACACCACGCATCTGATGCAAAGCACGTTGCCGTATCTATTGTGGCACACGCGACTGGGTTATGAACGGCGCAAGTTTTACCACCTCAAGTTCGGCCTTACAGAAATGCTGAAGGGCAATCTGAATTTCCACCAACATTGCTGGTCGCGGCGGTGAAGTTCGCAGAAATGAGCTAATAACATTAGGCAGGTTTATGGGATCAAAAATGGCTGCGGGCGAGGGCGGCGAGGGCAAAATAATGTCGCGAAAAACCAAGAAAAAATTTAGCATGAAACAAATCCAGCCGATACCAATGCGGTCGCAGCGTGCGGTCGCCACCACGAGTCGTCTTACCCGCGAGTTCGGGCTGGTTCCGGCTTTGCAAGTGGTAACCGATACGCTGTCTGTCACTAAACAAATCGTGCAGAAAAATCTCAACCGAGCATTGAATCTCGACAAGCCGCTGCCGGCGGGCGGCGAGTCCGTGGCGGCGCGCCCGTCGTTGTCGTGGCTGGAATTTTTTCTAAAAATTCCCGTCAAAGTGTTCAACGCCGCCTTCACACCGATGGGCCGGAAGAATCTTGCTTATGCCGCGAAAAAATCGCTGCTGAAGCTCAATGGCGAATTTCGCGCGAAGGGCACACTTATATATAAACTCAATGATGGCAGTCCATTTGTGCTCCATCGTGGCAACCGTTTATCGGAATTATTTTATCTCGAAGGCGCTTACGAGCCTCTGGAAACGTTGCTGGTTTCCAAAGTGGTGCGCCCCGGAGATGTGGTTTTGGATCTCGGCGCCAACGTCGGTTATTTCACGGCTCTGCTAGATCGATTGGTCAGACCCGGCGGCGAAGTTCATTCGTTTGAACCCGGTGACAGCACTTTTCCTAAATTGGAACAGACCAAAAAACTTCTCCGGCTGGATCAGGCGACCCTTCATCGAAAGGCGATTAGTAATGCCGTGGGTGAAGTTGATTTCTGGTCCTCCACTTCTGGGCTCGATGCGCAGCAGAAAACGACCAATACGCCGGCATTAAGTCAGGAGTTGCGACTTGACCGAGTCGCCGCGACAACGCTCGACACGCTGGCCGCAGAACTCACGTCGCGTGGCGCGAACCAAATCGCGTTTGTGAAATGCGATATTGAAGGCGCAGAACCGGCGATGCTGAAAGGCGCCAAAAAATTGTTGGAAGCGGAGAACCCGCCCGTCTGGTTGATCGAGCACAATCGCGAGGCGTTGGCCGACCACGGTTGCAGCTCGGCGGATTTACTTAAACCGTTTGCGGACGGCCACATTTATTTTGTGCCACTCTGCTGGCCACCGTCGTTGATGTCCGTCCCGCACGCTCAAAAATGGAGCGGGGTCGCCGACGAATTGCCAGATGAGTGCAATCTGATCATTTTGCCCACGCGCGGAATTTTTGCCAAACGCGCGGAAGCATTGCGGCAGGCGGATTTGCTGTCGTAAATTCACCGCCGCGCTTCCTGAATTGCGCGGCGGCAAACGGTTGGTAGTTAAACATCGCTTCGTGAAGCTGCTTCATTTGAGGGAAAAAATTCCGTGGTTCGGCGGCCATTCCGGCTACGAACAACTGACGCGTCACGTCCAGTCGCCCGCAACCGTCGTGAAACCGCGCCACGGAATTTTCGCCCGCTATCTCGGCAGCAGCTATGCGCGCTTGCACGGGCGCTACGGACGCGGGGCGGCGAGCTTCAGCGAAGTAGAATTTCGTTTACGACGCAAACTAAGCCCTCCCGATGCCAGCCACATTCTCTACTTGGAAAGCCACCTCGACATTTTAAATGACTGGCGCAAACGGCAAAAAGGTTTAGCCGGAACGATTCATTTACCGCCTTCGGTTTGGAAGCCAGAGCAATTTCAACTCCTGTCGCGCTTGGACGCAGCGCTGATTCTTTACCGGAAAGACCTGCCGTTTTTCGAGTCACACGTCGGCAAAGATCGTGTCCACTTTATTTTGCATGGCACCGATACAGAATTTTTCAAGCCGGATGCGTCCAAGGTTTCAAACCCGCCGCGAATTCTTTACAGCGGCGTTTATCTGCGGAACGAAGCGATGCTGGTGCGCGTGGTGGAACGGCTCGTTAAAAAATTTCCCGCAGTGCGGTTTGACTTACTCGTGCCGCAACATCATCGCAACAGTCCGCCGCTCGCACCGTTGCTGGATCATCCCGCTGTGACGTGGCACGCCGGGTTGAGCGACGAACAACTCCGCGAGCTTTACCAAAAAAGTTATTGCCTGATGTTACCGATGAACGATAGCGGCGCGAACACGGCGGTGGTCGAAGCACTCACGAGCGGACTGCCGGTGCTGACCACAGATGTGGGCGGAATCCGCGATTACGGCGGCAACGATTTTTTCCCCGTCGTCGCCAACACGGACGACGGCGCGATGGTGG
>JANYFN010000118.1 GCA_025362675.1 Limisphaerales bacterium
GAATCGGGTTGTCGCGAACTAAATAATAACCATCTCTGGGAACGCGGATGGAAAACCCTTCGCCCTGAATCGTAGTGCCGGACTGAACAAGTTTTGTTTGCTCGACACCTTCGCGAACCGCGTCGCTAATGAGGCCACACCCGCAGAAAGCCAGAAATGAGAAAGCCAAAAATAAGGAGCAAAAGTAACTGAATTTTTTCATGTTGAATCGTCCGCTAAAATTTTGTTCGACTTAGCTGAAGCCAGCTTATCACCCAACGCCCAGCCATGAATGAAGCTTCGCAAATTGATTCCGTCGTGCAATGGCAAAAACGCGTCATGGACTTCGGCGGGAAGCGCAGCGCCACGCCGCTGCGCTCTGCCACCGCACTCCAAGACCTCGTGAAATGATTCAGCCGTGCAAGGCAAAAACTTATTTGTCGTTTGATCACAACCGATAGTTGGCGGTTCGTTTCCCCTCACCCCGGCCCACTCCCCAGCGGAGAGGGAGAAACGCTCCCAGCGTCTGGGCGAAATGGCGCGTCGTTTTTACGCGGCAAATTTGTGGCGGACTTCTGCTCATCAGTTCCCGGATTACCGAAAGCAACCAACGGCTGTTTCCTCTCCCCAGGGTAGAGGGTTAGGGTGAGGGGAAAGCGCGCGCACTTACAACCGCACGCTGAGGCAAAACGTGTTTCTTAAAACCAATTAAAGCCGGTGCGATACCGGCGGTCGAAAATTTTTCAATCGCGCATTTCGTGGGTTTCGTGGTTAATACCCGCGCATGAAACGAATCGCAGTTTACTGTGGCTCCAACAAAGGCGTGCGGCCGGAATACGCGGCGGCGGCGCGGGAACTCGGCGCGTTGCTCGCGCGCGAACGCATCGAGCTGGTCTATGGCGGCGGCAGCGGCGGCTTGATGGGCATCGTGGCGGATGCCGCGCTGCAACACGGCGGCCATGTGATCGGCGTGATCCCGGAAAAACTCCACATCCGCGAAATCATTCATCACGGCCTGCCGGATTTACGCATCGTCAAAGACATGCACGAGCGCAAGGCGATGATGGCCGAGCTGGCGGATGGTTTCATCGCGCTGCCCGGCGGCTACGGGACGTTCGAGGAGTTTTTTGAAGTGCTCGCGTGGAGCCAGCTCGGCTGGCATCCGAAGCCGTTCGGGCTGCTGGATGTCGCCGGATTTTACGCGCCTTTACTGAAATTTCTCGATCACACGCGCGACGAAGGTTTCATCCGCCCGCAACATCGCGAGCTGGTGTTGGTAAGTGATAGCGCGGAGAAATTATTGCCGCAGTTGCGAGCGTTTCGCCCGCAGAGCGAGGTGAAGTGGATTAAGTAAATGGACGCAGCAGTGGCGGGAACATAGTTGGCTTCCGAGGTAATATGCGCCAACCTTCCGCATGCCGGTCATTGATCATCTTTTTTCCTTCGGAAGGATTCGCAAGGCGGTCTGGCAGTTGTGGTATCCGTTTCTCACGCGACGTTTGCAGGGCGACGAGGTTTTGTTTCTGAACTACGCTTTCGAGCCAGAACCATCGATGAACCTGCCGCTCGCACCCGACGATGAGAAAGACCGCGCCTGCATCCAACTGTATCATCACGTCGCCGCGCAGTTGCCGCTCGCGGGAAAAAAGGTTTTGGAAGTGAGCTGCGGTCACGGCGGGGGCGCATCGTATCTCACGCGCACGCAGAAACCGAAAAGCTACACCGCGCTGGACTTGAATCCGGCAGGCATCCGTTTTTGCCGCGAACGGCACCGCGTGGCCGGACTCGAATTCATCCAAGGCGACGCCGAAAATTTGCCGATGGCGGCGAACACATTTGATGCGGTGATCAATGTCGAGGCGTCGCACTGCTACCCGAATTTCCCGCGTTTTCTCAACGAGGTCGCGCGCGTGTTGCGGCCCGGCGGACATTTTCTCTACGCCGATTTCCGCTTTCGTGAACGCTGGACCGAATGGGAATCCGCGCTTGCCGCCGCGCCGCTTCAGTTGCAAACCACACGCAACATCAACGCCGAGGTCTTGCGTGGTATGGCCGCCAATTCATCGCGTTCACGGGATTTGATCGCGCGGCATCTGCCAAAATTTCTGCACGGCATCGGACGCGATTTTGCCGGCACGCAGGGATCACGCATCTACAACGCGCTCACCAGCGGCGACCTGTCGTATCGCTCGTATTGTTTTGTGAAGCCGGTGCGCAAGGGATAATTAACCGACCGTCGCCGCCGCGACGTCCTGCCGCCAAAAATTATTTCGCCGCCAACGCGCGGAGCAACTTCGCCAGGGTCACGTGCGCGAACAGCACGTCCGGATCGCGTTGCAACACTTCATCGTATTGGCGGGAAAAACCTTCGCCCGTCTCCGTCGGCGTTAGCAGGGTTTTAGTTTTATGCACGAATTCATTTACTGTTTTGACCGTGAGTGGTTCTTTGGCATCAAGCAACGCGTCCACATCGGCGAGCAAATGCGTGACCGGCGCGAGCCAGGCGAACCATGGGTCGGTGGTGAGCAGTTGGAGGAAATGATAGGGGGAAATCGTCCGGCCAAAACTTTGCTCGTAGCTGACGCGTTCGGAGTCCAGCATGGCTTTGTGCAATGATTGCAGCGCCGCGCTCAGGTCGGTTAGACGTTGCCGGAGGCCGGCGGACTCTGCGTCGTCAAGAAATGGGTCTGACATTTTCACCTTGGTTTCTAACACAGCCGGGGCGGGTCGGCAAAGGTTGGTTGACATTTTTTCGACCGCAATTTGGCACGCGGCCCACGCAAGCTTGCAAATTCAACGTTTTTTTGGCTTCATAGTTTCAAATGCGCCGACTTTTTGGCCTGCTGTTGATCATCCATTTTCTGCCGGGCGTGAGTTTCTGCCGGGGCGCGGAGTCCGCCGAGGTAAATCTCGACTACGTGGCCCAACGCGCGCTGGCGCGTGCCCGCGCCCCGTTTCACTCACCCCACGTCGAATTACCGCCGGTTTTACGGCCTGATTTTCTCGACTACGACAAATACCGCCAGATCGAGTTCCGCCATGACCGCGCGCTCTGGGCCGCCGCCAATCTGCCGTTCCGCCTGGAATTTTTTCATCCCGGCTACATCTATCACGAGCCGATTCATGTGAACGAATTCACCGCCTCGCACGCGCAACCGATTCGTTTCGTGCAAGATTTTTTCAACTATCACTCGCTCGACATCGCCCGAAAAATTCCAGCCGATATGGGCTACGCCGGCTTTCGCGTCCTGACCAAACTCAATGCGCCGGATCGCTGGGATGAACTCGGCTCATTTCTTGGCGCGAGCTATTTCCGGTTGCTCGGCAAAAATCAGCGCTACGGCGAATCCGCGCGCGGCCTGGCGCTCGATTCTGGCGAGGGCGATCGCCCGGAAGAATTTCCCATCTTCACCGACTGGTGGCTGGGTAAGCCCGCCAGCACAAGCGAGGAAACACTGCATTTATTCGCCATCCTCGATAGCGTGAGCTGCTGCGGCGCGTATGAATTTTTCATCCGCCCCGGCGAAACCACCACCGTCAGCATCCAAGCCGTTTTATATTTCCGCGAGCCGTCCCGCGTGGTGTTCAGCGACAAAGATAAAAAGCCTCTAAAATCCATCGGCCTCGCGCCGCTCACGAGCATGTTCTGGTTCGGCAAAAACACCGAGCGAAAATTTGATGACTATCGCACGGAAGTTCACGACAGCGACGGCTTACTCGTCCACATGGGCAATGGCGAAGTTTTTTTCCGACCGCTCGATAATCCGGCCACGACGCGGCATCAGGTTTTTTCCGCACCCAACATCAAGGGTTTTGGCTTGCTCCAACGCGAACGAAATTTCGCCGCGTATCAGGATTCCTTCAACTTGTATCATCAAGTGCCAAGCGTCTGGGTCGAGCCGGACGGCGCGTGGGGCGAGGGCGATTTGCATCTCCTAGAATTAAGCACCAGCTACGAAGGCCTTGATAACATTGTCGCTTTTTGGGATCCAAAAAATAAACCCGCACCACTCGCGCCGTTCCGTTTCGGCTACACGCTGCACTGGGAAGGCAGCGAGGTGGATGCCAAACGTTCGCCCAACCACGTCGTTGCCACACGCATCGGACCGGACGCGCAGTTCAAAGGCGCGCGACAATTCGTGATTGATTTCGACGGTGCAAAACTCGATGCCATCCCCGAAGACAAAATTCCCACAGCGATCGCAAGCTGTAGCGCGGGCGCGACCATCGTGGATAAATTCGTCATGCGAAATGAATTTCTGGGCACGTGGCGCGTGATTCTGAAAATGTTACCGAAGGCGGGTAGCAAAGAGGCCATTGATCTACGCTGCACGTTGCAGCAAGGCACGAACACCATCGGTGAAACTTGGGTTTATCAATGGAGCCCGCCTTAAAAATTCTGCCGGACATTTCCGGTGAAATCGCCGGGCGCTCGCTCGACGAATGGAACGCGGCGTATGTGAAAGTGGAGAATTATTTCCACGCGCTGCGCATCCGCAACAAGCCGCTGCTGGGTCAACTCGTGCTGCGTGTGCTCGAACGCGCGCAACGCCGCGCGCTCCAAGAACCCGCTCGCAGCGCCACCGAAATCGCCGCCGAAGAAATGGATCGCATCGTGACCGACTGGTTTGGCGAAGTGCTGCAAACCTCGCCAATCGGCAGCGAACAAACGCTTTCCACGCGCGGGCGCCTCGCGCTGCTGCTCGCCGACATGCCGGGAAAATGGCAGGATCAATTTCTCCGCCCCGGCCCGTGGCCGCAGGAATTCGTCGAATCCATGCGCGAAAGTTTTTTCCGCGCCGGCCCGGATTTTCAATTATCCAAGATGACGCCGCGCCAGTTGGATCTCGGCGCGATCTCCACGCTCACTAAATTCGGCAATCTGCCGTATGTGCGCATGGTGCTGGCGTGGGGATTTTTCGCGCTGCTGCTCGTCGTGGTTTTCTGGCTCACGCACGGCGGCTTCGAGACGGTGAAAAACCAGTTCCAACTGCTGCTGGAGTGGTTCAAATAAAACGGGGGAGCCGCCTCGGGCCGTTTGACAGCCGCCCGTTCGGCATGGTAATACTTTCTGGTATGACAAATACATCCACCTTGGTCAGCGTCAAAATTCCCGCGCGGATTTTGGAGCGCCTGCCCACGCCCGGCAATGGCCGCAGCCGCTTCATCGTCCGCGCCCTTGAAAAAGAAATCGAACGGCAGCGGCCAGTGGCGTGGAAGCCGACGACCAAACGCGGCCGGATGTTTGCCAAAATTTTGAAAGCCGGCGAAAAAGAGCGCGGGCCAAGGTTAAGCGAGGATGAATTCGAGCGCGAACTGCGCGAGCGGCGCGGGAGGAATTTTTGAGAACCTTTTTGGACAGCGGCGTGCTGTTGACGGCTTGGAAGCGTGAACACTTGGCGGACGAGGCGCTCCAACTTCTGGCCGATGAGAACCGGGTGTTTTTCAGTTCGCAAATGGTTCGGTTGGAACTTCTGCCGAAGCCAGGTTATGAAAAACAGACGCGGGAGGTGTCGTTTTACGAAACTTTTTTCGCCTGTGCCGTCGCCGTAGAACCATTGAGTGCGGAACTGGGGCGCGAGGCTGAAAAACTTGGCACGCGCTACGGTTTGTCCGGGCCAGATGCGTTGCAGATCGCCGCCGCCATCCGCCATGACGTGCGGGAATTTTATACCACAGAAAAATCTACCAAGCCCATGTTCCGCGTGAAAGAGTTGAAGGTTATTTCACTGCACTCGCTGTATGCCTGACGCCCCAAACATCACTGCATTAGCCGAGCCGCGCTTGAAACGTGGCTGGCGGCTGTTCTGGTTTTTCACCTCCGCACTCGTCCTCACCGGCGGCGTCTCGATGTTATTTGCGGACCTGCTTTGGCGCACGGGTTGGAGCACATCACGCACAGTGCTACTGGTCCTATTCATCATCTTATTTTTACTCACCGCCATTGGGTGCATGCACGGCGTCTATGGATTTGTTATCCGTATCTTCGGCACGCAGCGCCGCATCACGGCATTGAAAAATTTCAAGGCGCAGGATATTTCCGGCATCAGCACCGCGATCATTTTCCCGATCTACAACGAAGATTCCGTGCGCGTCCTCGAAGGCTTGCGGGCGACTTACGAATCGCTCGAACGCACGGGCCTGCTTGATAAATTCGACTTCTTCATCTTGAGCGACTCGACCAATCCCGACCGCTGGATCGAGGAAGAAGATAACTGGTGCAAACTCGTCCGCGATCTCGATGCGCTCGGAAAAATTTATTATCGCCGGCGCCTGTTCAACGAAGAACGCAAGAGCGGCAACGTCCGCGATTTTCTCAACACCTGGGGCAAGCGCTACCGTTACTTCGTTTGCTGCGATGCCGACAGCGTCATGCGCGGCGAGACGCTAGTGGACTTGGTGAAATTAATGGAAGCGCATCCTACGACGGGTTTGATCCAGACCGTGCCTGCACTCGTGAACGCCGAATCCCTTTTCGGCCGGATACAGCAATTTGCGAATCGGCTCTACGCGCCCGTTTTTATTTCTGGCCTGAATTATTGGGCGCTCGATTTTGGAAATTATTGGGGTCACAACGCCATCATCCGCACCGAGCCGTTCATGCAATTTTGCGATCTGCCGCAACTGCCCGGGCGCAAGCCTTTCGGCGGACAAATCCTCTCGCACGATTTTGTGGAGGCCGCGCTGATGCTCCGTGAAAACTGGCAGGTGTGGCTCGCCTATGATTTGGAAGGTAGCTACGAAGAAGCCCCGCAAGCATTGATCGAAAATGCGCAACGCGAACGCCGTTGGTGTCAGGGCAATCTGCAACACAGCCTCGTTTTGTTTGCGAAAGGTTTGCGCGGTGTGAGCCGGGTGCATTTGATCCTCGGTATTTTTGGCTACGTCGCCAGTCCGCTGTGGCTCGCATTTCTGGTGACCTTTGATTGGATTTATTGCGTGCAAAAATTTACCGGGCTTTCGGACATCACCGTGGAATCATTCAATCCGTATCTGAAAAACTGGAGCGGCACGGCGCACGCTCTATTGATTTTCGTGATCTGCATGGTCGTCATTTTGCTGCCGAAATTTCTCTCGCTCATTGACCTCGCGCGCGACTGGCCGCGCCGGAAAGAATTCGGCGGGCTGTTCAAGGCCACGGCGGGCGTCATCTGCGAAACGATTTTTTCCACGCTGCACGCGCCGTTGCTCATGCTCTGGCACACCCGTTTTGTGGTGACGAATCTCGCCGGTATCAGCGTCGCGTGGACCACGCAGCAGCGCACCGCCGACGGCACTCCTTGGCTCTTCGCCATCCAGCGGCACTGGGGGCACACGCTGATTGGCGTTGTGTGGGGCTGGTTCACCTGGAAACTGGATCCTGGTTTATTCTGGTGGTTCACGCCCGTGCTCGCCGGCATGGTTTTCTCGGTGCCGTTGAGCGTGCTGACGAGCCGCCGCAGTCTCGGTGCGCGCGCGAAAAGTCTCGGATTATTTCTGACGCCGGAAGAAACGAAGCCGCCGATGGAACTCGTTTCGCTTCGTTCGCGCATGAAAATTCACGAGCTGACCGAGAAGGAATCCTCACACGGAACCGTTCATGCCGGGCTGGCCGCCGCCGTGCTGGATCCTTACGTCAACGCCATCCACGTGACGCTGCTGCGCGAGAAGGAATTGAATCCGGTTTATGCCGAGCAATTCAAAAAAATCGGCGCGGGGACGGAAGCCGTGCGCGAACTCGGTGAAAAACTGCTCACGCTCGGCCCGGAGAAATTAAAATCCTCCGAGCGCATGGCCGTGATGGCCGATCAGCGGGTGATGGTCTGGCTGCATCAACAGGCCTGGTTGCGCCCCGAGGAAAAACTCGCCGCGTGGTGGCGCGCCATGATCCGCGAATTCAGCCAGCGGGAAAGCTGATCGCTCACCTCGGCCCGCCCCACCAACAAATCTTTTTCCCGACGCGCTTCCGTGGTTTAATTCCGGGATGAAACTATCGGAAATGCGCGAGCTGCTCACGAAGCGCAACATCCAGTTGACGAAATCGCTCGGGCAAAATTTTTTGCACGACGCAAACCAATTGGAACGCATCGTGACCGCTGGTGAGGTGACGGAGACGGATAAAATTTTAGAAATCGGGCCGGGGCTGGGGCCGCTGACAGAATTACTTTTGGCTCAAGCCGGCGAAGTTTTGGCGATTGAAATGGATGGTCGGCTGGTGGAATTTTTGACGGAGCGTTTTGGCACCGAAGCGCGGAGCGCCGAACTTCTGGCGAGTGAGTTGGCGGGCGGTTCTGAAAAAAATTCCACGCCGGATCAGCGCGGGGCGTTTCATTTGCTGCACGATGATGCACTCGCATTTCTCAAGCGCGAGCAGCGTGATTGGCGCGATTGGAAGCTCGTGGCTAATCTGCCCTATTCCGTCGCGTCACCCATTTTAGTAGAACTCGCCGCTGGCGAGCGGGCGCCGAAAATGATTGTGGCCACACTCCAACTGGAGGTCGCCCAACGGCTCATGGCCGCGACGGACGATGATCATTACGGCATTCTGACGTTGCTGGTTCAGTTGGATTTCGAGCCGCGCGGCTGGTTCAGGATTCCCCCGGGCTGTTTTTTCCCGACCCCGGAAGTGGATTCCGCGTGTGTCTGTTTGGTGCGGCGGGCCGTGCCGTTATTGCCGGAGGCGCAGCGCGGCCTATTCCGTCGGCTGGTTAAAAAATCATTTTCGCAGCGCCGCAAGATGATGTTGAAATTGCTGAAGCAGGAATGGCCAAAAGAAAAGTTGGCGGCGGCATTCGCTGAGTTGGGTATTTCGCCGCTGGAACGGGCAGAGAAATTAAGCCTGGCGCAATTCGTGGCTCTGGTGAAAATATTAGCCACCTGAAATACCGAAATACCGATCATGGGATAGTTTCTAACGACACGAACCAGTTGAAAATCGGCAAAAAAATTCTATTTAATTAGTGTCAACAAATGCTACAATGATGGCATTATGAAGGCCTTTCTCCTTGTTTTTTTTTATATCCTGTTGTGTTTCGGTTTTTCTGCCCGGTCTCAAGTGGCAGTCTGCACCTACCACAATGACAATTACCGCACGGGCGCGAACACCAACGAAACGTTACTGACGCCAGCTAATGTCAACGCGACGACGTTTGGCAAATTGTTTTCCTATCCGGTGGACGGACTTATTTATACGCAGCCGCTCTATGTTCCGAATGTCGCCATTCCCGGGCGCGGACTGCACAATGTTTTCTACGTCGCTTCACAACACAACACCGTTTATGCGTTCGATGCGGATAGCTCGGGCGGCGCGGGCGGATTGTTGTGGAAAACAAATCTTGGGCCATCGGCAGTGACCACCATCGCCGGGGTGTTCACGAACCAGAATTTTGGCGCCCGCTACAACAACGGCAGTTATACGGACATCGTTCCCGAAGTAGGCATCACAGGCACGCCGGTGATTGATACGAACACGGGAACGTTGTATGTGGATGCCTTCACCGGCGAAATCGCCGGCGGCATCACGAATTATTTTCACAGGCTGCACGCCCTAAAAATTACGGATGGAACGGAACAACCCTACAGTCCGGTAGTCGTTGCGGCGTCCGTGCCGGGCGTAGGCATGGACAGCACGAATGGACGCGTGTATTTCAACGCGCAGCAGCAGCTTCAGCGCAGCGCGCTCACCTTGGTCGGCGGGATAGTTTACGTGGCTTACGCGGGATATGCGGATACCGACCCGTTTCACGGCTGGATCATTGGATTTCGCGCCACCAATCTGGTGCAATTGCCGAACTATGTTTTCAACGACACGCCTAACAGCACCGTCGCAGGTTTCGGCGACAATGCCGGTGAAGGCGGCATCTGGATGGCCGGCGGCGGCTTGTCGGTGGATGCGAACACAAATATTTATTTTGAAACAGGCAATGGAAGTTTCAACGCGACGAATAACACTGGTGGAACGGAATATGGCGATAGTTTTGTGAAACTTTCCACCGTGAACGGATTGTCTGTGGTGGATTATTTTACGCCCTACGACCAACTTTTCTTGCAGTCGGCGGACAAAGATCTCGGTTCCGGCGGCGTGGTGTTGTTGCCCGACCAAACGGGGAACACACATGTGATGCTCGGGGCGGGCAAGGCTGGAAAAATTTATGTTTTGAACCGCGACCAGTTGACGACAGGGAATAATCATTACAACGCTGGCGGCAGCACAGACGCCGTGCTTCAGTCAGACTCAACCAAGTTGGGCGGTCACTCCGTTTTCGCCACGCCAGCGTATTTTAATGGCCGCATTTACATGGCTGCCAGCGGCGATAATCTCAAAGGTTTCACGCTCTCCAACGGCCTGCTTTCGGCCACTGTCGCGACGAATACCGCCCGCACGTTTTCGTTTCCCGGAGCCACACCCAGCGTCTCGGCGAACGGCGTCAACAACGGTCTCGTTTGGGCGATCTGCCGCGCGAATCCGGCGCTGCTCGTCGCCTGCGATGCGACCACCATGACGGAGCTTTACACCAGCACCAACGCCAGTGGCGGCCGCGATGCGCTGGCCAACGGGGTAAAGTTTGCGGTGCCAACTGTCGCTGATGGAAAAGTATTGGTCGGCAATTCCAACTCCGTTTCTGTGTTCGGATTGCTCGCGGGAGCATTTGCTTTCGATGCCCCAACTTACAGCGTGCCAGAGGCGAATACCGTCGCGACCATCGGCGTGAACCGCCTCGGTGGCACCACCGGCGCGGTGTCGGTATCTTACGCAACGGTTGCGGGTGGCACGGCCACGAGCGGATTGGATTATTCGAGCGCCGCCGGAACCTTGAGTTGGGCCAACGGCGAAGGCGGCACAAAATATTTCACCGTGCCGATTCTGGCAGACGCCATAACGGACCCAAATGAAACGGTCAATCTCGCCTTGAGCAATCCAACGGGGAACGCGGCCCTGGGATCGTCCGCCATCGCCGTGCTGACCATCGTCGAGGCGCCCAGCACTAACAGCGCGACGCTCGTTTTTGACGCGGCCACGTATTCCATTCCCGAAACCAATTCGCCCGCTGTCATTGGCGTGATTCGCAACGGGAGCACCAGCGGGGCCGTGTCGGCATTCTATGCGACCGTCGCGGGCGGAACCGCCGTGAGCGGAACGAATTATATTTCCGCCAACGGCACGCTGAATTGGGCCAGCGGTGATGGCACAACGAAATATTTCACCATCCCGATTTTGAACGATAATCAAGCCAACGGCAATCGGACGGTCAATCTGGCCCTGACAATTCTTTCTGGCAGCGCCGCGCTTGGCTCACCTTCCAATGCCGTGCTCACCATCAACGACACGGCGGCCGCTTCACCCACGTCGGCTTGGAAGCTCGCGCATTTCGGTGCCAATGCCAATAACGCCAGCATCAGCGGCGATACCGCCGATCCGGATAACGATCGAATTCCCAACTTACTGGAATACGCCTGCGCCACCGATCCCAATGTCTCAAACACCTCGCCGTTCACGGGCGTGCGGTTGGGCGGCAACTTGTTTCAACTGCGCCTGCCACGGAACACGATCGCGAACGACGTCGTTTATGTGGTGCAGACGGCGACCACCTTGAATTCCTGGAGTGATCTGATCACTTACACTCCCGGTCCCGGCTGGCAGGCGACGGGCGGCGGCTGGAGCGTTTCCGAATCAGGAACGTTTGGCGCGGCCCCTGATCAGTTTGTAAATGTGACGATCACCAGCCTCACGAACGTGGCGGGCGGCGGCGCAACCAGCCGGTTTTTCCGGCTGCAAATCCATCGCTGAATTTTCGCCGGAAACAGTGGGCGCGGCGACTAGGATTCGCTGAAGGGATTCACGCTTAAGTCCGCGTAGAGACGGGCTTCTTTGGAGTGAAAGCCGTAGCGCTGCGAGGTGCCGCCCTCCACGATGTGGAGTCGAAATTCTTCCGTGCGGGAAATTTTCGGTGGACTTAATTTGCACGTCAACCCGGCGTCGCAGAGGTTCGATTTGAAGTTACCCACCGTCATGTTACACAACTCGCCGATGACGTCGTTCGCCGTGGCCTCGTCCTGCATGTCGGCCGGCGTGAGGCCGAGCAGCCGATCGCCGAGCACGGGGATGAATTCATTAGGGAGACGCAGATGCACCAGGCCGGTGGCTTTGCCGGAAAAGCCGACTTCGCCCACGACGTGCGTGAAATTGAAGGGATCGAGAGTCATCGGCAAAACATTTTTTAGATCAATGTTCAGCATCAGGCTGAATGTTTTATGCACGGCGTTGATGAGCGGATCACTCATGGCCAGCAAGAGCGCGGCGCTCATGCCGCAGCGTTGGATGGCGTCCTCGACCGTGGTGATGCCGTAATCCTCTTCGCATTCGGCGCGCGGATTGGCCGCGCACAACAAACGTTTGGTGAGATCTGGATCGGCGTTCACGAGCTTGGCAAAATCGTCCGTGTCCGTCGCGTCGCACTTGTTGAGCAACTGGGACAGGCGCTTGACGCTTGCCGGAACGGATTCCAGGCCAAACTGTTTGGCGATGTCTTCGGGGTTGGCGACGGCAGGCATATTTTTTGTAAACGGAAATTAGGCGGCGACGGCTTCGGCCTTAGGTTGCAAGGCGATGACGCGTTCTACTTTTTCGATGAGCTGATCGTCTTTGAACGGTTTCACGAGATAGTCGCGCACGCCGAGCTTGGCGATGTAGGCGACGTTTTCGCGACCGGACTCGGCGGTGAGCATGATCACGGGAATGGATTTTAAATCCGCGCGCTCTTTCAATTTGCCGAGCATCGTCACGCCATCCATCACCGGCATCGTGATGTCGAGCACGATGAGATCAGGGTTTTCGGCGGCCGCCACCGCGAGGCCTTCTTCGCCATTCGCCGCTTCGAGCACGGTGCAGTCAAACGGCGCAAAGGTTCGTTTGACGATCATGCGGATCGTTTTGCTGTCATCAACGCTAAGTATTTTCATGGGCAAAGGGGTCAATAGTTTTCAATAAAATTTAAGATGCACTTCCACCGCGATGCGTTGGCCAAGGCACACAAAGAAAAAAGATTCGACCGTCAAATCCGGCGCCGCCTCCACCGAGAACACGCCGCGAATCACCGAGGGCGTGCTCACGGCGCAAAATTGTCCGGCATCGCACAGCGCAGATTTCAAAACGCCGGAGACGATGTTGGTGAGTTCCCCCACCACATCATTCATATCGCTATCCCCGGCATTTTGGCCGGACGTGCCTGCGAGCATCGCGCGCGCCGCTTGCCGCGCGAATTGTTCCGGCAGGTGCAGATAAACCGTGCCGGTCACGCTATCGCCCACCAGACCGATGGCGCCGCTGATCCGCTCCGCCCGGATCGGCGTCGTATCCGTCGTCCGCACAGCCCTCGCGGAAATCATCGTGTCGAACATGTCCGGCACCGTATCGCAGATATGGTCGGCGACATTAAACGCAGTTGCGGTAGTCATAAGTATTTTTCTCAATGCAAAACAGTTTCGGGCCGCGGCGCAGCGACGCCCGCGCCCGCCAATCTCATGGCCGTCTGCACTATGGCATCGGCTATTTTCGGCAAAGGTAAAACCTGATCGACAATGCCCAGCTCGGCGGCGGCGCGGGGCATGCCATAAACTACGCTCGTGGCTTGATCTTGCGCGATCGTTCGCGCCCCGACTGCCTTTTGGGCCTTCATGCCCAGCGCGCCATCGCAACCCATGCCCGTCAGGATGACTGAACTGATGCGCGCGCCCGCACATTCCGCCACCGAACGGAACATCACGTCCACGGCGGGACGACAATGATGCACGGGCGGATTTTGGTTCAGCGCCACGCGGTAACCCGTGCCCGCCCAACTCAACGTCATGTGAAAGTCACCCGGCGCAATCAGCGCCAGATTTGGCGTGAGCATATCGCCCTCCGCCGCCTCGCGAACCTCAAACGCGCATTGCCCGGAAAGGCGATCGGCAAATGCCTTTGAGTAATACGGCGGGATATGTTGCACGATCGCGATGCCCGGCAGATTTTCTGGCAGGCGCGGCAGCACGGCGGTCAAGGCCTCGACCCCACCGGTTCAAGAACCGATGGTGATGATCTGGCGCGGGTGCCAGGCGCAGGAAATTTTTGGCACTAGCGCGGCGCATCCCAGTGCGGTCGGCGCGGCGGGACGCTTAAACATTTTGGCTGTCGCGGCGATTTTAATTCGCTGCGCAAGTTGTTCGCCGAGCTGGCTGATGGAATAAGCGCTCGTCGGCTTCGCCAGCACATCGGTGGCCCCGCACGCCAGCGCTTCCAGCGCGGCGGCGGACCCAGCCTGCGTCAGCGAGCTGATGATGATCAACGGGCATGGGCCGGTGCTGTTGTAAAATCTTCAGGAACGTCAGGCCGTCCCTGCGCGGCATCTCGAGGTCCAGCGTCAACACGTCGGGATTCAGTTCCAGAATCTTTTCGCGCGCGATGTAAGGGTCAGGCGCCGTGCCGACGACTTCGATTTGCGGATCTTTCGCCAGCGCCTCACAGATCATCTTCCGCACCACCGCCGAATCATCCACCACCAGAACTTTTATCTTGGCGTTCATAATCATTTCACGAAACCACTCGCTTGCCGGCCACCTCCGCCAACGTGTCGTAGGCATCCATGACCAGCTTTTCCAGATCCGCCGCTTCCAGACCCAGCGCCGTCACGGCCGCCGCATCCGTCTGCGCGGCATAACTGCCGATCCCCGGAGAGTTGCCGGCTTGGTGCGCGATCAAATCGGCCACATGCACCAGCGTCGAAAGCTTTACGTTGGGTCGCGAGGCCGGTTTGTGATGGTGCGCCACGCCCTCGATCAATAATTCCGGCAGCCGCCATTTCCGCAGCAGACACGCCCCGACTTCCGCGTGATCCGTGCCCAGCACCGCCCGTTCCGCCGCGAGCAACGAATGCCCTGGTTGCTCGATCAATTCCATCAACGTCCCTTGAAACTCCGGCGTCAGCGCGCGACTGATCACATTTTTGCCGATGTCATGAATCAAACCGCCGGTATACGCGATCGCCGGATCAATCACCCCGTGCGGCGTCCGTTCCGAGATGATCACGCAGACGTGCGCCGTCAACAAAGAGTGCTGCCAGAGTTCCTGTTCGCCGATGGCGTAACCCGGCAAGGCCTGATTTAAAACGCCCCCGAAAGCCGCCGTCATCACCAGCCGATGTATCTCCGAATGCCCGATATAAAGCACCGCTTGATCAATCGAAGTCACCGGCGTGGCCAACCCGTAAACCGCCGCATTGCACGAACCGAGTATCTTCGAACTGATCACGCTATCCCGCGTGATCACTTGGATGATCTCCTCATTATCCGCCTCTTCTTCCGCGAGCATGCCCAGCAGACTCACCACCGCAGGCGAGGGCACCTGCAAGTTTTTTGCTTTCGCGATCAGTTCATCGGCTTTCATAACAAGTAAGATTGCTTTCCAGGAATCTCCAAAGTCACATTACCGTTGGCCAGATCCAGCCGCACCGTGCGGCTCGCGTGCCCACCGGTTTCGCTCGCGGCGAGTCTTACGCCGTTCCGCGCGAGCATCCCCATCACCGCCTCCACATTCCGTTCGCCGATGCGGAAGATTTTCTTATCGTCCAAAAATTGTGCCCCGCCACAGAACTTGATCACCAGGCGCGCCTTCGCTCCGCCCAACGCATACGCCGCGTGAAACATCGCCGGCAAGCCCGTATCCACAAACATATACGGCCGCGCCGCCGCCCGATCCAAGTTGATGGCGGAATCCGGCAACATCGCGTGCAGCAACCCGCCCACTTTGGCCACCGGATCGTAAATCGTGATCCCCACGCAGGAGCCCAGCGAATACGTCACCAGTTGCGACGACACATCGTTGCTCGCCAGCATATCGCCCATGCCGACGATGAGATTCTTCTTCGGTGTGGGCGCAACCCAGCGGTGGTTGGGGGGCGGTGTCAGGGTGATGGACATCGGATCGGATCAAACAGCAGGGGATGGTTGCGGTTGGCGCGCGCGGCGGCGCGGCGGGTGGCTGAAGCGTGGCCCGCCCGTCCGCCCTCGGCACACGGCTTCAAACCTCAACGCCGATCCGCCGGTAGAGTCGGCGACGACGTGATTGGTAAAATGGGGTTGGGCAGACATGCAATTCAGCTACCGGCTACCATGAGCCTCCCCTTGTATTCGGGTGATCTGGACAAAACTTAAAACACATCACTCAAACCTTTGGCTCAATCCCGTGCCGACTTCCGCCTCAGCGAGGTCGTTTCCCGCAAGCGGCTAGTCATTTCCCGCAAGCCGAATGCTCCTACCCGCAGGCGGGATGCGCCATTCGGCTTGCGAGTTGAGGCAAACCTCGCGCCGTTTGTGGCCAACGGCTTGCGGGATGCGCCTTCCCGCAAGCCGAATGCGACATCTCGCAAGCCGGTTGCGCCATTCGGCATGCGGGATGAGGCAAACCTCGCGCCGTTTGTGACCAACGGCTTGCGGGATGCGACATTCCGCAAGCCGAAGGTGGCATCCCGCAAGCCGATTACCTCCGCGCGCACGCGGGTTACCCCCGACGGCAAGCGAATTAGGGCGGCCCGCCTGCGTTTTGGGCCGCGCCGCCCGATTTATCGCCTCTAAGTGACGATGCTTGTTGACAGGGTGGCAATCGGCTTCATAGTCGGTTCAGCACCAGACGTTGGACCTCCCACTCCGTGGCCGAGCCCGATTTGTCCGGCTGAAGTTCACTCACAGGGAAAGGGATTAGTCATGTCAAAATACACCATCCTCCGCAGTTACCTCTCGTTGCCCGCCGGGCAACTGGGCGATTACGGATTGCACATCGGAGCGTCCATGACGGGTAACATCAACTTCGTCACGCCCTCCCCGCCTTACTCCGGCCCGGCGATCACGGCGGCGGCGAATAACTACATTATCGCCTGTGGCGCGGCGGTGGACGGGAATCGGACGACGACGGCGAATAAGGCGGCGTTGCAGGCGACGCTGATCGGCGTGTTGGATGCCACGGCGGATCATGTAGAGTTGTATGGCGGCAATAATCCGGTGAAGTTCACCTCCGCCGGTTTCACGCTCGCCAGCAACTCGCACGCGCAGGCGTTGGTCGGCTCGACGGGCCTGCGCTCAGTCACCAATTTGGGGACGACGAAGCTGGCGTTGGACGTGGTCGTGGCCGCGAACGCGTGGTGCTACATCATCCAGATCAGCACCGTGCCAAATGTGTGGACGACCGTGCTCGTGATCACCAAACCGAGCGAGGCGGTGCTCACCGGCCTCATACCGGGAACGACATATGCCATCCGCATCTGCGCCATGGGCTCGGGGAATCAGGAAAGCGAGTGGAGTGATACGGTCAGCCACATGAGCACCTAGGCTAGGCGCAGGCGGGGAGCGGTAAACCGCCGGAGTGTCGGCTCACTCCGGCGGTTGGAGTGACGCTTTCTGATAAATTCCCGACTGGAGCGTCTTCAAGGGATGTTTCACGCTACGCAAACTTTCACTGTGGCCCACAATGAGATAACCGCCCGGCGCGAGTTGGCGGATCAATTTATGCACGAGTTCCTGCTGGGTCTCGGTGTCGAAATAGATCATGACGTTGCGGCAGAAAATGACGTGTTGGTTCGCGGCCACCGGATACTGCGGCTGTAAGAGGTTGAGATGATGAAAGGTCACCTGCGCGCGCAGACTGTCTTTCACGCGATAAAAACCCTCGCTCTCGCCCGTGCCTTTTTGGAAGTAACGCGGGAGCATATCCGGCTCGGGCACGCGCACATGATCGGCGGCATAAACACCGGCTTTGGCTTTAGCGAGAATGCGCGTCGAGATATCAGTCGCTTCCATGGCCCACGAATAAGCCCCGTGTTGCCGCGCGAATTCCGCCAGGACGATGCCCATGCTGTAAGCCTCCTCGCCGGAAGAGCTGGCCGCGCTCCAGATGCGGAACAACTGCCTTTGGCGCACGAGCACCGGTATGAGTTCCGGCAAAATGTGGTCGCGTAAAAAGTCGAGATGCTGCACCTCGCGAAAGAAATTCGTGTGGTTGGTGGAAATGAGATCCGTGAGCTGGGTCATCTCGGCCGTGCCGCGCTCGGACGCGAGTAGCGCGCAGTATTCGGTGAAGGTTTCCAGCTTGAGCTCGCGCAGACGTTTCGCCAGGCGACCCGTGACGAGTGCTTGTTTATCATCGCCGAGGCGGATGCGGCTATAGGCGTAAACTTTATCGGCGATCAACCGGTATTCGTCGTCCGCCAGGGCGGGATTGGTAGCGATGAGTGACATTTTATGATCCCGTATCCGTTAGAAGTCCACGATGGCGCGGAGCCCCACAACCAGGGCGTCGGCAATCGCCGCCGAGCCGCCGGGATGGGCGATATATTGCACGCTGGGCTGCAGCGAAAAGCCGGGCCATAGCTTCGCTTGATAAGCCGCCTCCAGCACGAGTTCGTAATCCGGCAACGGTAATTGAGTGGCGTTGAAACTATTTTGATCGCGGACGGCCTCCCGGGTATCACTGCCAACGCCGCCGAAGGCCAACGCCAGCCCACAGACATCCTCATCGCGCTGCGGCAACCAACCCGTGCGCGTCACGCCGAACTCGGCATAATATTCGAGCGCATTTCGATCCGGCGGGGCATAGCCCACCCGACTGAAAACGCCCAGGCCCTGCGCATCATTTTTATCCGCCGGATGTTCCCGCCAGATGATTTGTTCCGCCGCGAGATAAATCCCCCAGTCGCCTGCATGTGCTTGGGGGATACCCGAGGACAATGGATCGGCCAACAAAAGGCCGGCTGAATCGCGCCGCACATCAGCCTGTTTCCCCGTGTGATACCACGCGCCCAGTTTCGCCGCGCCGGGCTGAGTGTCTTGCGCGAGCGTCCAGTGGATACCCGCCTCGTTCAAGATCAATACGCCTTCATCCAGCCGCATGTTCACACCATTCGGATTGGTTTCGCGGCCATTGGCGTCCGTGGGATTCACATCGCCATCCACGTGGACATCCTGCACGAACGTCCCGTCGAGCGTCTCACTTTTCAAAAAATGTCCCGCCAGCGATTCCTTGAACCACTCGGCAGCTTTATAATTTTTTTCGTAGAGCACCTTCGTATCAATCGGTTTGGTGTCCGGCGCATGATTGTTTACCGCCACGACCTTACCGTCCAAATCCACCATGTAGCTCAGCAGATAGAAACCGTAAAGATTCGCGTAACTGTTCGCCGCACTGGCGATGCGGTTGTTTTCACTGCCGACTTTATACCAAGATTTTTTATCGTTCACCGAATCGTTCACGCCGAACGCCTGCACATCGCCGTAGCGCTCAAACAGGTTGCGGTCAATTTTGTCGGAAATATTTTCCGCCTCGCTCACGTAGGTTTTGGCAATATCGTCAGACATCTCGCTAGTCGTGTGCACCGCGAGAAAGCCGATGACGAGGGCGGGCACTATGCCGGTGATGACAATCGCCAGCGTGAGCTTGCGGTTTAGGGGCAACTGTTTGTTTGCATAGGATGTGGGTGGGTAAATGGTGTTAAAAACTGGGTTTATAAATTGTGACATTCCGCGTCCGCATTTTTGGAATCGCCCGGAACATTGGCGCGCCCGGCAACGGGAGCCGATACCCGGCGGTTATTTTTTTCTGCCGCCAGAAACGGTTCCGCCGGGAAATTTGTTGGCGTCGCCTCACCCAAAAATTCGCCCACCGCTGACTGGAGCGCGGTGGTGGCGGCCAAATGATTAGCCGCGTCTGCGGCCCAAACCTGCGCCCCGCGATTCAGGTTGCTAACCGCCGCATTGATTTGCGCGACGCTTAGATGTTGCTCCGCCGTTGCATTGGCCAGCTCAGCCAGCAGCTCATTTGCCTCAGCCGCAGAAATATTTTTAGCCGCCGCCGCGCGCGCGGCGGTGCGCTGCGTCAGGGCTGTCATTTCTTCCAGCGACGAGCTCAACTCTTCTAGCGCCACCGCTTGCGCCTGCGCTGTGCCCGAAATTAATTTACCCGCCGACTCCAGTTGTGAAAACTTCTCCGAAACGCGCGCCGACTCCACACTCAGATGGGCGTTGAATTCCGCGATAGCTTTCGCGAGGCCAGCCAACGCGAACCACACTAAGCAGATCGCCACAAACACTAACCCCGCCGCCGCCCCTAACTGCAAATTCTGCTGCGCCCGCAACTGTTCCTGCCGCGCCACGCGTTCGTGCATCGCCGCCTCATCCGCCTGCGCGAGCATCGTGCGAACATTGGTGATGAGATGGAAATACCGTGCCCGCACCGATTCCAAACTCGGCGCGGCGGTCACTTCGTCTTTGGCGGCGGCGCTTTTTATTTCGCGCCATGCTTGCCCCACCGCGGCGGGCGCGGTTTTTACCTGGCCGAGCGCATTATCAATCTGCGCGGCGAGTGGCGCGCGTTCCGCCGCCGGCGCGAGCTGATGCTGCGGTAGCACCTCCAGTAGCGCCAACAACGGCTGCCGATATTCATGTTCGGTAATTTCCGAACGGGCGAAATCAATGTCCGCACTATTACTTTGAACGATTTGATACAACAACATTGCCAGCGGCACCGAGTAAAAAGCCCGGATCAAAAATAAGCGGCGGTTGAGCCGTAGGCTGGCGAAGGGGGCTTTCATGTCGGTGGGAATCACAGCTTTCTAGTCAGGCCTTGCTCGCCGTCAAAACGTCATCCGGATTCACGACCGATACAACGCGGTCAATGTCCAGCAAGGTTTTCACCGTGCCTTTGATTTTCGCCATGCCGAGAATGTAATCCGCCTCCAGTGCCGTGCCGAAATCGGGCGTTGGCTCAATGTCGGCGGCGGTGAGGTTCACCACTTCTTCGACGCCATCCACGATGAGGCCCATCAACGCGGATGATTTATCGGCTAGGTTCACCGACACTACCACGATGCACGTCAGGTCGGTGTTCTCCACTTTGGCGAGGCGAAATTTAATTCGCAAATCGGCAACCGGGATGATTTTTCCGCGCAGGTTAAAAACGCCCTTGATGTAATCCGGCATCTGCGGCACCGGCGTGATGTCGCACAGACGGATGATTTCACGCACCTTCAACACCGGCACGCCGTAATGTTCTCGGCCCAATACGAAGGTGAGGTGTTTGCCTGCCAGCGCGGCGGTTTCAGCGTGTGCGGTAGATGTTATCGACATAATTGGCTTTCGAATTTTAGGACAAACAGTTGTCGGTTCTTCGTTTCATCGGTCAAGTCGGACTGCGAGTTAATTGTTAATTGCGATCGGCGTGTTGAGCTTCACCAGCGCATCGACATTCAAGATCAGTCCGACCCGGCCATCACCCATCACCGCGCCGCCAGCGAGGGCAGCGTTTTTTTTTCAGCGTGCCGCCGAGTGATTTGATGACGACCTCCTGTTTGCCGATCAGTTCATCCACCATCAAACAACGGGTTTGCTCGCCGGATTCCACCACCACCACGATGCCATCGGCGGGGTTGGTGATTTTGGTCTGCTGATCGAAATACTGGTAGAGGCGCAGCAAAGGGCAGAGTCGGCCGCGCACATTCACCATTTCGCCCCGCTCGTGAACCGTAGAAATCATTTCTGCCCGGGGACGGAATGATTCACGCACCGATAAGGTGGGAATGATGTAACGCTCGCCACCGACGCTCACAATCATCCCGTCAATAATGGCGAGCGTGAGTGGCAGATAAATCGTGAACGTCGTGCCGCCACCGAGAACCGTATCGATATCCACCTTGCCGCGAAGTTTCTCGATGTTCCGGCGCACCACATCCATGCCCACGCCGCGCCCGGAAATGTCCGTCACTTTTTCCGCCGTGGAAAAACCCGCCGCGAAAATCAGCTCGTAAATTTCCTTGTCTGAAAGATTTTCATTCGGTTTCACAATGCCTTTTTCGCGCGCCTTCGCCAGCAACGTGTCCTTGTTCAACCCGTTGCCGTCATCTTGAATTTGAATGACGATGTTGCCGCCGCGATGGAACGCGCGCAGGTTGATCGTGCCCATCGCTGGCTTGCCTTTCGCGAGCCGCGCCGCGGGCTTTTCCACCCCGTGATCCGCCGCGTTGCGGATCATGTGGACTAGCGGATCAGAAATTTCTTCGACGATGTTACGATCTAATTCCGTGTCTTCGCCGCTGAAAATCAACTGCACCTGCTTGCCCTGCTTCGCCGCGAGATCGCGCACCAGCCGGTTCATTTTTTGGAACGTCGCCTTGATCGGCACCATGCGCAGCGACATCGCCGTGCGTTGCAACTCACTCGTGATCCGGCGCAACTGCGCGAGATTCCGGGCGAGATGACGACTTGGCAGCGCCCGCAATTCAGGATCTTGCACCACCATGGATTCAGAAATCACCAACTCACCGACGAGATCAATCAAGGCGTCGAGTTTCAGCATATCCACCTTTACAAAACCGGCCGCCGCATTGCCCGCCGCCGTCGCTAATGATTTTGTAGCCTCCGCGAGCTTGCCCGTCTCGGCTGCTAATTCATTCGCCGCCACGATCACCACGTTGGCGGCCGGCTCAATTTTTTCCGTAAACACAGCTTTCGGAGTCGCCGCGATCGGCGCGGCTGGGTTGGCGAGAATCGCTTTGACCTTGGCGATGAGCGCGCTGGTCGGAATAATAATTGGCGGCTCATCCTGACCTTTCAAACGGGCCAGGATTTGGGTCACAAAAATTTTCAACGTGTCGCCGCCCTCTAAAATCACGTCAATGATCGGCGAGCTAATGGCCAGCTTGTGTTGCCGCGCGGCATCCAGCAGCGATTCCAATTCATGCGCGAGATTTTTGATTTGCGTCAGGTTCAAAAAACCAGAGCCACCCTTGAAAGTATGAAACGCGCGGAAAATGGAATTGAGTGTGTCCGCATTCGCCGGATCATCCTCGAGCACCAAAACACCATTCTCAATGTTTTGCAAATGCTCTTGCGATTCATTGATGAATTCGGAAAGCAACTCGCGGTCGGCTTCCAGATTTAAAATTAGCGGCGCTGCGTCGTCATTTACCAATTCCGCCGCCGCGAGGGGTGATTTTTTTCCCTCGTCCAGGATAAACGGTAAATTTAGTCCCTTAGGCGCAGCCTCAGCGACGGCCCAATCCTTAGGCCAATCCGGCAACGGGGCGTTATCCTGCCAGCGCGCCAGCGCATGCTGCATCCACGTTTGCCAACCGCTCAACCACGCGATGGCGACGGCATCGAAAGCCGCAGTCGTATCAAAGATTTGATCGATACATTTGCGGGCCAACGTCACCGCTCGTTTGATTTCATTGGGCGAATCTGGTTTTTGCACCGCCTCCTCGATTTGCATCAAGAAATTATTGATGGGCAGCAAGCCGGTGTCCTTGCCAACTTGGGCAAAGGCGAGTTCCAACGAAAGTTGCCCGACCGCGTCCAGCGTAGCCGCGACGTTCAGTTTGTTTGTGTGAGACATAATATAATAAAATTCCAACCGACTCGTAGCAGAGCCGGTGCCTAAGCCGCTTCAAACCCTTACGCCAGCCGTTTATAACGCCAGCTGGCGGCAGGTTTGGAAAACCACCACTGAAAAATAAATGCAAATTGTTATTGCAATTGATGGAGAAACGGTCAGTCTGACTCCGTTCGAGCTTGTCTCTTTCAAGGCATGGTGAATCTTCAAGTGAATTCGTTCAGTGATGATTTTAGACCCGGCGTTCGGGAACAGTCTGTAGAAAGTCACGGTTAGTCGGACAGAAAACATCACATGAGCAATAAACTATT
>JANYFN010000067.1 GCA_025362675.1 Limisphaerales bacterium
GTGGAAGCAGCACCGGAAACGATGATGTGTTCATGGTGGACACCATCGGGTGCAATCTTGAGCCGGCAGTTTTACGCGTTCCTCTTTTTGCTTCTGATTTTTCGCGCTACAATTTTCAGCCTGCTGACAAGTGGCGTGTCATTTTTCCCTACAAAGTTGGAAACGGAAAAAGCGAATTGATGGCTGAAAAGGAATTTCAAAAATTTTATCCGAAAGCCTTTGAAGTTTTGCGGTCACGAAAAGGCGCTCTACTAAAACGCAAACAGTTTTCAAAATGGTTTGGCTACAGTGCGCCGCGAAATTTACCAGTTCACGAGCGGGCACAGATTTGTATTCCACTTTTGGCAGATCGCGGGTCGTTCACTTTGATTCCACCAAACACGCGCGGGACACTTTGCCCGATGGCGAGCGGTGGTTTTACCATAGCGCTTAACAATTCGATTAAATTGAAGCCCGAATATATTTTAGGTTTGCTGAATTCCACTTTGCTTTTCTGGCAACTCCGGCAAATCAGTAATGTTTTTCGTGGAGGATGGATTACTTGCACGAAGCAGTATTTTGGTGAACTGCCAATCCGCACTATTGACTTTTCTGCCGCCGTCGACAAATCCCGGCACGACCGGCTGGTGGAGTTGGTGGAGGAGATGCTGGCGGCAAAGGCCAAGCTGCCCACGGCCAAGACGGATCGCGACCGCGAGTTTTACACGAACAAATGCGCCACGCTGGATCAACAGATAGACGCGCTGGTTTATGAACTTTACGATTTGACCAGCGAGGAAATCAAACTGGTGGAGGGCGGCCAATGAAAACGCCAACGGCGTTTCGTCCTTCAGCCCAAGGGTTGCCCGCTCCCAGCGAGCTACCCTGGGTCTGCGCGTTTTATTTTTCCCCAACCCCAACGGGGTTGCGTCTTCGGTCGCACTCCAAATCGCCACAACCCCGTTGGGGTAATGCGGCCACGATGGATTCAGAAAATATTTTTGACTGGGACAACCTTTGTCCCAACAACGTGATTAAACTGCGCGCATGAAAAACCTGGCTTCCCCTTCATCGCTGCCGGTCATGGACCGGCGCACCGGCATTGATCCCGTCCACGCCGCCGATCTGATGCTGCACGAACTGCGGAATTTTTTCCGCACGGAATTGCCGGCGGATTTTGAAACGCGACTGGTGCGGCGGATGGAACTGGCCTTTGCCCGCCACGCCCGCTGGCGCAAACGCGCCAGTCGCGCGGAGGAACCGGATTTTGTGCGGATATTTTTCCGTCGCTGGCTGGCGGAGTTGCTGTTCAAGGAACGGCGGGATTTGTTCTGGCAGTTACCGCCCGGGTATCGCCGCGGCCAACCGCTTTGGCCAACATCAAACTCACCAAAACCCACGCCAGTAAATTATTTGCCGGAACCCATGAAATTGAAAGCTGTGGAAATTATCCGCCCAGTGTGGAAACCGGTGCGGCAATCCCTCCCCTTCGTCCACGGCGCGGAGTTGCTGGCGGCTTAAGGTCTTAAGACGGAGTCGGACTATTTCTTATAAAACTTCTTCTGCCAGTCGGCCTGTTTCTTGCCGGCTTCGCGCAGGAACGGGGCGAGCGCGCCGATGCTCAAGAGCTGTTCGTTCATCCAGTGAAACGGCTGTTCCAGCGGGCGCGTGAAATCCACGAAGAGCACTACGCGGTAGCCGTCGGTGTCGTTCCACACTTCGTGATTGTAGGTGTCGTCGAAGATGAGCGCCTTGCCTTCGGTCCAGTTGTAAAAATCGTTGCCGATGCGGATGCGGACGCGTTCGCGCGGCTCCGGCACGAGCAGGCCGAGATGAAACCGCAGCACGCCATTGAACGCGCCGCGATGCGCGGGGATGTGTTTCTTCGGCGAGAGGATGGAGAAGAACGCGGTCTTCATGCCGGGAATTTTTCCGAGTAGGCGCATGGTGTCGGGGCAACGTTTGGCGTTGTCGGCACAATTCATCCCGATGCCGGCGAGGAAAAACGTTTTCCAATCGTTGTCGCTCTGGATGGTGCCGACTTCTTTCAAGATGTCCTGAAAGCTCGGCATCTGGTCGCGATATACCATCACGGCATCCAGTTCTTTGCGGATGAGCTGCCATTCGTTTTCGAGTTCGGCGGCCCAGGGAAAAGTCTGGGTGTCATAAACGAGCGGGTCGCCGTTGAGCGAGGCGCGGGCGACGAAGCTTTCGAGATTGTCCTGCGCCCAAAGACCGAGTTTGCCGGCGAGAGTTTTCGGCGGTGCGAGGCGATGCTGCCGGTCGGCGTAATTTGTGGCGGTCGTGCCGTTGGCGGTGGCCGGTTGCTGCGCGGCCGGTTGTGGTTTAGCCATGTGGAATTTTTGCCAGCAATCGCGCGCACGTCAAACAAAGGTTTTTCGTGTCGGCAAAATAAAACGCGCAACCGGAGTTGCGCGTTTTTGATTTAAGTTACGCTAAGGCGGGGAGGAGGAGGCTGACCCGCAGGTCAGCCCTACCCATCACACATTGTAAGTGCTGCTGCTCGTCGTGCCGCCGCGACCGGTCCAGTTGGTGTGGAAGAATTCGCCGCGCGGTTTATCCACGCGTTCGTAGGTGTGCGCACCGAAGTAATCCCGTTGCGCTTGTAGCAAGTTCGCCGGCAATACCGCTGAACGGTATTGATCGAAGAAGTTGAGCGCCGTGCTGAATGCCGGCGCGGGAATACCTTTCTTCGCGGCGGTGGCGACGACGTTGCGCCAGCCTTTCTGTGACTTCTTGATTTCGCCCCGAAAATAATCGTCGAGCAGTAAGTTCGAGAGCTTCGGGTTGTTATCGTAGGCTTCCTTGATCTTGCCAAGAAAGCGCGAGCGGATGATGCAGCCGCCGCGCCACATTAGCGCGATGCCGCCGTAGTTCAAGTTCCATCCGTATTCCTTGGCCGCTGCACGCATGAGCATATAACCCTGGGCGTAGCTGACAATCTTCGACGCGTAGAGCGCGCTCATGATGTCATTGATAAATTGTTTTTTTCGTTCCGGATTCGCGGCGATGCTCGTGAGGAAAGGGCGGGGGCCTTTCAATTTCTTCGCCGCCTTCACGCGCTCTTCCTTCAAGGCCGAAATGCAGCGGGAGAAAACCGCTTCCGCCATCAACGTGATGGGAATGCCGAGATCCTGCGAATTGATCACCGTCCATTTGCCGGTGCCTTTTTGACCGGCGGTATCGAGAATCTTGTCCACGAGCGGCGAACCGTCTTCATCTTTCTTCGCGAGAATATCGCGGGAGATTTCGATGAGATACGAATCCAATTCGCCCTTGTTCCATTCGGCGAACACGTCGTGCATTTCCTGCGCGCTCATGCCGAGGCCATTTTTCATGATGTTGTAAGCCTCGCAGATCAACTGCATGTCGCCGTATTCGATACCGTTGTGGACCATCTTCACATAATGCCCCGCGCCACCTTCGCCTACCCAGTCGCAACACGGCACATTGCCTTCCACTTTCGCCGAGACACTCTGAAAAATATCTTTCACGTGCGGCCACGCGGCCGGTGAACCACCCGGCATAATGCTCGGACCTTTCCGCGCACCCTCTTCGCCGCCGCTCACGCCCGTGCCCACATAGAGGAACCCCTTCGATTCGCAATACTTCACGCGCCGATTCGTGTCATCGAACAGCGAATTGCCGCCATCAATGATGATGTCGCCCGGTTCCAGCACGGGGACAAGCTGTTCGATAAAATCATCCACCGGCTTGCCCGCCTTCACCAACATCATCACGCGCCGCGGCTTCTTGAGCTTGGAAACCATCTCTTCGATCGAATGCGCGCCGAGCACCTTCGTGCCCTTCGCTTCATTCGCGAGGAAATGATCCACCTTGTCAGTAGTGCGGTTGTAAGCGACGACCACGAAGCCGTGGTCGTTCATGTTGAGGATGAGGTTCTGGCCCATGACGGCCAGGCCGATCAATGCGATGTCTCCGGTAGGTTCCATGTATAATTTTGGTTAAGTGCTAGACGAACAATACAAAAGCACATCGGTTGCGCCAGTAGTTTCTTGATGAAAATAGTGCAAAGCCCAATCATAAACGTGCGCTTACGCTCCATCTGCAGACGGTTGAATACGATTATACTTGGGATTTGCAGGTTACGACGGTATCGCTTTGCCTCGCGCGGAGGCGCTCGCAGAGCCAGTTGCAGACGCAGTCAATCATCACCGTTTGTCAGCGACGCCGGTGCGCCTCGTGAAAACCGTGGACAATCGTGAAGCGCCTTTGTTACGGTCAATCGCAGGGAAATGCTCGCGCGTCGAACATGGCCCTACGACACTAAAGTAAGATAATAAAACTCCCCATGTATCACCTCGACCAACTCCTCACGCTCCTCACGCAGGAGCGCGGACGCGAGTTGTGGTTTTGGGCGGGGCGTCCGCCGGTGATCGTGTTCGATGACGAGCGGCGTCCCCTCCAAGGCCCGCCGCTCACAGCGGATGAAGTGATGTTGCTGTTCCGCACCCTCGCCGGCACTCGCGAGCTGCGCGAACTCCGTGAGCACGGTAAAGTGCAATTCCTCCACGCGCCCCCCGGCCAATCCCCATTTCTCGTCGTCGGCAAAATGAAGGGCGAGGTCTTGGTGTTCTACCTTTCGTAATCGCAGGCCACTCTTGGCCTCGGCCCGCGACCCGCTCTGTCGCCGGACCAGCCGCTTTTCCTCCCTCCGGTGACCGCCCCCGCTAGAAAACGTCACTTTTCATGGCAAACCAGTCATTTTATCCAGTTGGGACCCTCTTTTTTGCGATAAATCGAGCAGCCCCAGACGCAAGGGGCGCACCCCTTACGACAAGGGGTGCGCCCCATGGCATAAGGGGTGCGCCCCTTACGACAAGTGATGCGCCCCATGGCAAAAGGGGCGTGCCCCTTACGACAAGTGGTGCGCCCCATGGCAAAAGGGGCGCGCCCCTTGCGACAAGTGGTGCGCCCCTTGCGACAGAAAGTGCGCCCCTTGGCAAAAGGGGTGCGCCCCTTTTGATAGAAAGTGCGCCCCTTGTCGCTGGGGGTGGGGCAGTTTTGCTGAAAATTGCCGACTTTTTCACAAAACATCGCCCCCCTGAACCTAAAATGATCGTTTTCTGGCTGCGCCGTCGGTTGTGCCTCGGTTCCAGAACGTCAAACGCCCCGGCGGGTCAGGCCGGGGCGTGAGCGAAAAGTGCTGGGGAAGAACTCGCGCGCTTAAGGCGTGATGTTCAGGACGGCATTGCTGACGGTGCCGAGCGTGGCACCGAAGAAGAATTCCGGCGTGTTCAAGGAGAGGTGGGCCGATTTGGGATAGGCGGTGGCATTGTTCACGAAGAGGGTTAACGAAATGGTTTTGTTAGTTTCGCCCGGTTGGAACACTAAGTTGTTGCTAAAGTCATCGCCGCCGGTGTTCGTCGCGAATAAGTCATAGTCCGCGCCTGGTTGCGCGCTGTCACCGTCTCCATACGGCAAGAAATGGAAGCTCACGATACCATCCGATCCGCCCGTGCGTTCCAAGGTAATGTCCGCGTTACCGGTCGCGGCGCTGGCGGTGTAACTTGCGGCGGAGAATTGCACGGTGCCGTGCTTGAGGGTATCGAGGATTTCGACGCGGGTATTGGTCACATTGCCGAGTTGAACAAAGTTTCCCGCCGGAAACGCCAGCGAGCAGGTGAACCAGCGGTTGGAACCACCGTCGGAGGGGCGAATTCCACCGATAGGATTGTTCAAGAGCGTAATGGCCACGGTCACCGAACTAACGCCGGAGTCAAAGCCGATGTTGTTGTTGATGTGTTCGTAGTCGCCAAAGCCAGTTAGGTCATAACTGAGGAGTCCTTTGTAAGGGTCATTCTCCTGAATCGTCGCGGTGCCGTCGGTGCTAAAGATGTTCACGGAGGCAGGATCGCTCAAACCGCCGCTGCGGGTGAGGGTGACGAGGACACTGGCGTTGGTCTTGTTAGCTAAGTAGTTCACGGCGCTGAAACTAATGAAGGAGGGGCCGGACACGCTATCCAAGATGGTGATCGCGGAATTGGTGACGGGGCCGAGAATACAGCCGACGGGCGCAGCGAGGCGGATATTAAAAATACGGCCGCCGGGCGAGGGACTGTTGGTGACGATGGGAATGGAGATGGTGCGGCTGTTGGTATTCGCGGGAAAGATCACGGTGCCGGTCGTAGTCTTGTAATCGGTGGGTGCGATGGCGGTGCCATTGACGGTCGAGTAACTGGCGGAGACCGAGCTGCTGGCCAGGCCGGTGCGGACGAACCGCACGAGGATATTTGTGCTGGTCTTGTTCGCGGAGTAACCGGCGAATTCGACCCCGATGGCGGTCCGGTTTTCAACGATGTTCAAGAGGGCCGTATCGCGGGTGAGCACCGCGCTACCGGTGGATTGTAGGCGGAGCGTGAGCGAGCGGTTCACATCCACACTGGTTTTCTTGGTGATGGGAACCAAAACTTTTTTACTCGTCTCGCCGGCGGCGAAGGTGAGCACCTGGGTGGCATTCGTATAATCCACGCCATCCACGGCGGTGCCGTCCTGCGTCTGAAAATTCACCGTGATGCCGCTGGCCAATCCATTGCTACGGGTGACGGTGATGACGGCGTTGGTGCCGACATCGGAAACAAAATAGTTGGTGGCCGCGAAGCCGATGGTGCCGGCGCGGTCATCATCAATGATGGTGGCCGACGCCTGCGGAACGCCCAAGGCCGCACCGCCGGTGGCATTGGTGAGGTAGAGGTGGAACAGGACATTGCCCTGCGCGAGCGTGTTGTTGATGAGCGGCACGAGGAAAGTTTTGGCGGGAACATTCACCGGGAACGCGAGTGTGTTGGAAACGCTGGTGAAATTGACGCCGACATTGGCTGTTGAATCCCCCAGCGTGTAATAGGTCACCGTCGCGGGCGTGGCGAGCAAGCCAGTGCGCACGATGGTAACGATGAGGTTGCCCGCCGTTTCGTTGGTGGCGTAAGTCGCACTGCTGAAACCGATGGACGATTCGTCGTCGAGAACCGTCAGCGTGGTGACATTGGTGTTGCCGAGCGTGGCACCGCCCGTGGCATTGGTGAGATTCAGCGTGAACGACTGGTTGCCGTTCGGAATCAGGTCGTTGATGATGCCCACAGCGATGACTTTATTGGTCTCGTTCGCGGCAAAAGTCAGCGTGCCACTCGTCGCATGGTAACGCACGCCGTCGAGGGCGGCTCCATCCTGCGTGAAATAATCCACGCTCACGCCGCTCGCTTTGCCGCCACTGCGCGTGACGCTGACATAAAAATTTGTTCCGCTCTCGAACTGCGAATAAGTCGGGCGACTGAAATTGATCACGCCACCAAGATCATTGTCCGTGATGTTCAGCGTCGCATTCGGACGGACGCCTAGCGAGGCACCACCGGCCGGATATTGGAGCGAGAGCAAAACGGTCCGCGTGCCGTCCACGATGGTGTTGTTAAAGACGGGAAGCAGCACCTTCTTGTTGGTCTCACCTGCATTGAAATTCAAGGTCTGCGAGATGTTCGCGTAGTCCACTCCGGCCGTGGCCGTGCCGTCACTCACCACCAGATCAACGCTCACGCCGCTGGCGATGCCGTTGCTGCGAACGAGCGTGATGAGCGCATTCGTGCCCGCTTCGGAAACGGTGTAGGTATTCGTGCCGAAACTGATCGCCCCGCCGAAATCATTATCCACGATGGTCACGACGGCATCCGTATTGAAGCCGAGGGCAACGCCGCCTTGCGGATTGGTGAGGTGCAGCGCGAAGGTCTCATTGCCCTCGACGATGGTGTCGTTAATGATGGGAATGGTGAACGTCTTGGCCGGCACGTTCGGCGGGAAGGTCAGCGTGCCGCTGACTGCCGTGTAATCCTGACCCGCAGTGGCCGTTTGATCTTCAGTGTGATAATCCACGCTGACTTGAGTCAACAGCGCGCCCGTGCGGAAAACCGTGATGGCGAGAGTGCCCGCCGCTTCGTTCACGGCATAAACGGTGTTGCTGAAGGCGATGCTTGATTCGTCATCCTTGATGGTGAGTGACGCGGTGTTCCAAGCCGGATTATTCGTCACCTTCGCGCCGCCTGTGGCATTGGTCAGCACCACAAAGAAACTCTGATTGCCGTTTGGAATGAAGTCATTGGTGATACCGACCAGGAAACTTTTGGATAATTCGTTGGCGCCAAAAGTCAGCGTGCCGTTCGTTGCGAAATAACGGACATCCGCCTGTGCGGAGCCGTCCTGGGTGTAATAATCCACCGTCACGCCGCTGGCCGTGCCGCCGGTGCGAACGACGGTCACCACGAAATTGGTGGAATTCTCATTCGTGATGTAGCTGTTCTGCTTGAACGCGAATGTGCCGCCGAAGTCGTCGTTGATGATGCTCACTTGTGCCCCATTTCCAATGACAGCTCCACCAGTCGGATTGCTTAACCCAACAGTAAATCGTTCGTTAGCTTCATACAGCGTGTCGTTCAAGATTTGAACCGTAATGGTTTTGCTGACGACGCCAGGAGCAAAGACAAGGGTGCCATTGGTCTCGACATAATTTAATCCAGGAAATGCGTCAATACCGCCGGTGGCGTAATCGACACTGACAGTGCCGATACTTCCGCCAGTGCGATTGATGGTGAGAGTTATCAGTTTTGCCGCTTCAGCAACGGTATAACTAGTGACAGAAAAACCCAAGGTTCCAGCACCTGCAATTTCGTTGTCTTTGATGTTTACGGTCGCCGAAGAACGATTGCCCAGCACCGCGCCACCTTGGGGATTGAATAATGAAACATTGAATGATTTGTCCCCATCCACCACATAGTTGTCTGGATACGGATTAAACACTAAAAGTGTTTTTGATGTTTCACCATCTGCAAAACTTACAGTTGTGGGAGGTGGAATAAGTGAAATACCACCCAGATTCAATCTTGGCTGAATATAATCCACCGAAACCAGGCCGTTGCTACCGCTGCGAGTGATAGTCATGTTCACGCTCTGATTGGTTTCGGAGATATAATAATTTGCCTTCTCAAACTGAATCCGCCCCTCCGCCGGCGGCGTTGGCAGCGTCACGAGCGGGAAACGTGTCTGGCGATAATATCCCGCCACGCCGTTCGCGCCGGGATAGCTCGTGGTGTTCAATAAAGTTCGCTTAACAAACAGCAAGCTCCCCACATACGTCGTGTCATCCACCAGCGCAGCCGCCGGAATTTGGGCCGAAACCGCCGTGCCGTCCAGTGCTCCCGGCGACAGCATCGCGGGCGTCGAAGCGATAGAATTTCCGTTCGTGTCACTGATATCCACCATGATGAAATCACTCGCGGTGCCGTTCGTGAAACTATTCCACGTCAGGTTCAACGGCTGCGCCGCTTCTACGGACTGCAAGTCCACCCAGTTACCGATTTTGGGGATGTTTGGGTAATTGTCCGCCGCCAGCGCGAGCGTCGGCGTGTTCGTGTGGTCATTCGTGCCCACCATGAATGTGACGTAATTCCCCGCCGCGTAGCTCGCATCCAATAATGCTTTAGTGACGTAGCCCTGCTCGAAATCAAAATTTCCATCGCCGGAATTCGTCAATACCTTGATCTGGAGATTGGGCAGCTTGACCTTCGCCTGCAAGACCGAATCTGGCGCCGTGGCATCCACTGTGGACACGAAACGGAACGGCAATTGGTTGGTGAGACTCACGGTCGTGGTCGCGTTGGTCTGCGTAAAATCCTGACCCTTCGTGACCAGATAGCGTTGCACATCTGCCGCGCGAACCGAAACAAATAGGGTCACCGTTCCCAACAAAACCAAGAGACAATTGATAGTAAGTTTATTTTTCATTAATTAATCAAAAGACCAGCCAAACCGCCCATTAAGCCATACACAATTAAGCTTACTATGTTCCATCAAATGCGCTGAAAAGCAAGTGGGCACTTCACCCCATTGCCTCCTCAGTGGGACGTTGTGAAGGTAGCGCAATTGTATGGCCAGTCAGCCCCCGAACTAATCGGGATAGTGCTGAATGAACCGGCATAATAGTGGTTTGCAGTTAGCAGTGGCGTAACCATAATCCGGCCAACGAGCGTTGACCGGCTCGTTATTATTTCCTAGCCTCGACTCATGGTTACTGAGGCATTTAATTCTTACCGACGACATCCCCATGCATGACGCGACGGCTTTGATTTGGGCCGGGCTGTTGATCGCGGTGTTCGCGGTCGCGTTTTTTTATTCGTCGGTCGGACACGGCGGGGCGACGGGTTACCTCGCGGCGCTGGCGCTCGTCGGCGTGGCCCCGGCAGCGGCCAAAGTCTCAGTGCTGATCGTCAACGTCTGTGTGGCGAGCATCGCGTTCTGGCGTTTTTATCGGGCTGGCCACTTTGATCTGAAAATTTTTCTCGCGTTTGCAGTAACGTCTATTCCGCTGGCTTACTTCGGCAGCAAAGTTCACGTGAGTCCGCTGACTTATAAGATCACCCTCGGCGCGGTGCTGACGATTGCGGGCTTAGTGCTGTTGCTTCGTTCGCGCTGGCAGACAGAGGAAATGGTGTTGCAGAAATGTTTTTTACCACTCGCGGCGCTGGTCGGCGCGGGGCTGGGTTTTCTCGCGGGACTGACCGGAATCGGCGGTGGCGTGTTCTTGAGTCCAGTGCTCTATCTCTTTCGCTGGGTGAAACCAAAAACGACCGGCGGCATCGCGGCGGCGTTCATCGTAGTGAATTCCCTCAGCGGTCTGCTTGGGGCCGGCTGGGAAAAAATTTCGCACGCGGGACCGTTACTATGGCTGGCTGTTCCGGCGGTAGCGGGCGCACTCTTGGGCGCCTTCCTCGGCGCGAAACGCTGGAGCAGCGTCACGTTCAGTCGCGTGCTGGCGGGCGTGTTGATTTTCGCCGGCGTGAAACTGTTGATTGAAGCTGGTGCGTGAAAGTTTTTGGGCGTGGTTTTCCAAACCTGCACGGGGTTCAGTTTGAGAGAAAATCTGTTCACGCCGCATTGCCCGCAAAAAAACTTTGAAAACCAACCGGTTTCCGGCGAACATCCGCGTTCGCTTAACCGCCGCTGGAGTTCAAGCTTTAGCTTTCCGGCGACCCGCAGCGAATGAGCCCAAGCGGAAGCTTGCACTCCAATTTTTACATGAAACGCACGCATCATTGCAACGAACTGCGCCCCGCGCACATTGGCCAAACTGTCACGCTGTCCGGCTGGGTTCACTCCCGCCGCGACCTCGGTGGCCTCATCTTCATCGACATCCGCGACCGCGAAGGCCGCACGCAAACGGTTTTCGATCCGTCGGATTTGACGCCCGAACTGTTTGCCCAAGCCGCGTCGCTCCGCAGCGAATGCGTCGTGAGTCTTACCGGCAAAGTGCGCCATCGCCCCGAAGGCACGAACAACGCGAAGATTCCCACCGGCGAAATCGAAGTCGGCATCACCGGACTCGAAGTGTTGAACATGGCGGAAGTCTTGCCGTTCGCCGTGGACGATCCCGAAGTCGCCAGCAAGGTGAATGAAGAATTGCGTTTGCAATACCGCTATCTCGATCTGCGCCGTCCCGAAATGGCGCGCAATTTAAAGGTGCGTTCCAAAGTCGCCATCGCTGCGCGCAGTTTCATGGACGAGCAAGGTTTCCTGGAAGTCGAGACGCCCACGCTCTTCAAGTCCACGCCCGAAGGCGCGCGCGAATTTCTCGTCCCGAACCGCCGCGAAGCCGGGACGTTTTACGCGCTCCCGCAATCGCCGCAACAGTTCAAACAGATTCTCATGGTCGCTGGCGTAGAGAAGTATTTCCAGCTCGCCCGCTGCTATCGCGACGAAGATTTGCGCGCCGATCGTCAGCCCGAGTTCACGCAGTTGGACATCGAAATGAGCTTCATTGATCGTGAAGACATCTACGCGCTCATCGAAGGTTTGCTCAAGCGCGTCTGGAAAACCGCGTTGAACATTGACGTGCCGACCCCGTTCAAGCGCATCAGTTTTGAAGAAGCGCTCAACCGCTACGGCATTGACAAGCCTGACACGCGCTTCGGCATGGAGTTGGTGGACATGACGGAAGATTTCAAGGCGAGCACCTTCAAAGTGTTCAGCGGCACGATTACCGCCGGTGGTGTCGTGAAGGCTCTCAACGCCAAAGGCATGGCGGGCGCGACGCAAGGCCAGATCGAAACCATGACGGAATACGCCAAGAGCTTTGGCGCGAAAGGTCTCGCGTTCATCAAGGTTGAAGGCGGCGAATGGAAATCTCCCATCGTGAAGTTTTTCAGCGAAGCCGAGAAAGCCGCGCTCACCACCAAACTCGCGATTCAAGAAGGCGATTTGATTCTCTTCGCCGCCGACCAATGGCTCAACGCCTGCGAAATTCTCGGCAAGATCCGTCTCTATTGCGCCGACGTTTTGAAGGCGCAAGGCAAGCTCGTGATTGATCCGAAGCAATTTAATTTTCTCTGGGTCATCGAGTTTCCGCTGCTCGGATTTGATCGCGAACAGAACCGCTGGTATTCCAGCCATCATCCTTTCACCGCGCCGGTCACGGAAGACATTCCGTTGCTCAAGACCGATCCGAAGAAAGTTCGCGGCCAGCATTACGACATCGTCGTCAACGGCGTCGAGCTTGGCGGCGGCTCCATCCGGATCCATCAGCCCAACGTGCAGAAAACCATCTTCGAGGAACTGCTCGCGATTCCGCCGGAAGAAACGAAACTACGCTTCGGCTACATGCTCGACGCCTTCAAATACGGTGCGCCCCCGCACGGCGGTATTGCGCTCGGCTTTGACCGCCTCATCGCCATTCTCTGCAACACGCCGAGCATCCGCGACGTCATTGCTTTCCCCAAGACCGCGAAGGGAACCTGTTTGATGACCGATTCGCCGAGTCAGGTTTCGGCAAAACAACTGCGTGACCTTTATATTGAGGTGAAGGCGAAACCGCCGACGGCACCCGCCGCGCCTGCCGCACCAACTGCCCCGGCGAAATAACCCATTCCGTCTGCCAGACTACCCAAGTCGTTTGCAAAACGACTTGGGTATTTCATTAAACCGCCTAGGTATTCTTGCAAACTACCTAAGTCGCCGGCCAGCTCCGGCAGGTCGTTTGGCGAACGACCTCGGTAGCATCCCAGCTCCGGCAGGTCGTTTACCAAACCGACTGGGTATTTTGATAAACGACCTGCCAGATTTGCCAAACGACCTGTGCCGATTGGTAAGCCTGAACGCGGTTCAATCACCAGTTATAACGATTGTCCGCGGGTCAGTATGATTTGCTATAACCCGCCAAGAAAAAAACGGCGGTCAAAAATTGACCGCCGTTTCAATGAAATCCAGATTTGATCAGGTTCAGGTCGTTTTAGGGATCGGGCCGGGGGCGGGTGTGCCGACGGGACTCTGATTGCCGATGAGTTCCGCCCGCAGCCCGCGCAGCTTTATGGGCAGTGGATGCGCCTTGCCCAATAATCCCTCAACCAGACTGACCGTGCCGGTGGCCTGCGTGTAAAATCCTTCCCGCACATTATGCACATTGGTTACCGCGAGATTGAATGCTTGTTCGGTAGTTTGGCGGCTCTTGTCAGCCGATTCTATCAGAACACCGGCGCCGGTGAGTTGCGTGATGAGGATAGTGGGGTCGAATCCCTTGGCCTTGAGCTCGACGGTGTAGGGCGTGAGTGCATCGCCCACTTTGCCGATGTAGCTTTCTTTGAGCGGATCATTGAGGTCAGACATATTATTCCTTTAGTTGATATCCCGTAGGTTGTTAATGGACTGCTGCGCTCACGAGTAGGCGTCACATTCAGGTTCATAGCCAGCTATATCTGCGGAAATAAAAAACTTCCTCGCCAAACCGTGGATGCCCGGCTCCGAGAAATACTTTGGCCCAGAGAAAATGGCGAGGTGTGTGATGTCTATGCCGATCCATAGGTGGTTGAGCTTTTGCGCGGCGTGAACGGACGTGCCGTAGCCATGTCTTTGAGAATAGCCCAGCCATAAATGGCTGGGCTATTTTTAAAGCGGGGAGTTCAGCCCGGCAGTTACGGCACGGAGCGGATGCGCCAGAAATTATTCGTAGCCGCGTTAGGCGTGTTGGTGAAGATTAGCTCGCCGCCCGTGCCAGCAGGATTGGTCGGTTACGGCACCCAGTTAAAGACCGGGCGGGTCGGGGTCGCCGCAGACACGGCGCTGGCGGCGAGTTTCAAAGTGAGCGGCCAAACTTTAATAAACTCAGTATGCCGCTTACTAACTTAGTTGGGATTGCTTGCGTCCAAGGCTTTTGAACGCGGGAAGATGATTTTGAAACCAACGGTTGCGGCGCGGCGTCTGGAGTGGCGAACCGGTTTATACTCACGTAAATTCGTGGGTTGTTAAAAATTAATTATCCCGCATTCTGAGTGACGATTTCACTTTTATGTTTGTAAGTTTCAAGCGGCATCTCATGCTCGCCCTGCTTTGGACGACCACGATAATAGCCGTCATTGGCAAGCCCGTTGATACTGCCATCCAATACAACCGCGACATCCGTCCGATCCTCTCGGAGAATTGCTTTTCCTGTCACGGCACAGACTCAGCCTCACGGAAGGCGGGCTTGCGGTTGGATCATTTTGAAACCGCCACGAACAAACTGGAGAGCGGCGTGGTCGCCATCGTGCCGGGTGAGCCGGACAGAAGTGAAGTCGTGCGCCGCATTCTGGCGACGGACGACGACCAGATGCCGCCGGCGAAAGTGAACAAAGTTTT
>JANYFN010000129.1 GCA_025362675.1 Limisphaerales bacterium
CATCGGCACGGACAGCGGCGCAACTTCCAGCAAATTTTCCGCCGTCCACGAAAATGGCGAGCCGGTTTCCACCAAGGTTTTTCAGCGCTCAACCAGTTCGGAAAAAGGGCGCGAGGCGGTCATCGGCGCGTGGATTGCGGGCGTCGCCGATTTTCTCGCGCAAAATAATTTGACGTGGTCGCAGGTCGCGGGCGTGGGCCTCGCGATTCCGGGACCTTACGAACGCTACGGCGTGTGGGGCAAGACGCCGAATTTGCCCGCGAGTTTCAGCGGCTGGGATGTGCGCGCGGATTACGCGGCGGCGCTGGCACAAAAGGTCGGACATCCCGTGCCGCTCGCGGTGGGCAACGACGGCAATTACGGCGGCGTGGCCGAGGCGCGGCTCGCGCGTGGGAACACGAAGGCGTCCGTCGCGATGCTCATGCCCGGCTCCGGTCTTGGCGCGGCGTTCGTCGGCGCGGACGGGCTTTGTCTCGATGGCGACACGCTCGCGGGAATGGAAGCGGGCCATATGCCCACGCCGCTGCATCTGCTCGGCGTCACCGGCAAACCGTTCACTTGCGGCTGCGGACGCGACTGGGGTTGCGTCGAGGCTTACACGACGATTTCCGGTTTGCCGCAACTGCTCGCGGAAAAAATTAAAAATTATCCGAACCATGAACTGAACACGGCTCCGGGAACGCCGAAAGAAAAAGCCCTTTCACTCCGCACCCGCGCGCAAAAGGGCGATGCGCTTGCGCTGGAAATTTTTGATTTTCAGGCGCGCGTGATGGGTCTGCACGTCGCGAATTTGGCGATGGCGTTTGATCCGGGAATTTTTGTGATCGGCGGCGGGCTGATGGATCACGAAGTGACCACGCCGGAATTTCGCGAGCGTTATCTCAAGCTCATCCGCGAAGCCGCGCGTCCGTATCTCTGGCCGCAGCAGCGCGACACCTTGAAAATTGTGGCGGCGGAACTTGGCGAATTATCGCAGGCCATCGGCGCGGCGCTGGTGGCGTTGTATCAGAGCCAGAAATAATTTTCATGGATTCCCGCGAAGCCTTTATTGCGCTCAATTTAATTGAGGGCGTCGGCCCCGTGCGCGCCCGTTCGCTCCTCGAATATTTTGGCGAGGCCCCAAAAATTCTTACCGCTTCCAAACACGAACTCACCCGCGTTCGCAACATCGGCGCGGACACGGCAGAAAATATTTTCAACTGGGAAAAGACGATTGATCTCGCGGGCGAATTGAAACGCATCACGGATTACGGCTGTCATGTCCTCATCCAGTCGGATGAAAATTATCCGCCGTCACTGCGCGAGATTTACGATCCGCCGCTGGTGCTTTACGTCAAAGGTGAACTGACAGCCAAGGATAAAAATGCCGTCGCGCTCGTCGGCTCGCGCATGACCACGCACTACGGCATCGAGACCGCGCGCAAGCTCGCGTATCAGCTCGCCTACACCGGCGTGACCGTGGTGAGCGGCGGCGCGCGCGGCATTGACACGGCGGCGCATCAAGGCGCTCTTTCGGGAAAAGGCCGGACGATTGCCGTTTTGGGAACGGGAATTAATTTAGTTTTTCCGCCGGAGAACGCGGAGCTGTTCGAGCGAATCGCCAGCAACGGCGCGGTGATGACGCAGTTTCCATTTAATCGTCCGGCGGACAAGCAATCATTTCCCATCCGCAATCGCATCGTCGCGGGCATGACGCTCGGCACGGTCGTGGTCGAGGCGAACCTTTCCAGCGGCGCGCTCATCACGGCGAATTTTGCGACGGAATACGGCCGGCAGATTTTCGCGGTTCCCGGAAGAATTGATTCGCCACGCAGCAAGGGCTGTCACGACCTCATCAAAAAAGGCGCGAAGCTGTGCGAAGGCGTGGAGGATATTTTGAGCGAGTTTGAATATTTATTTCCCACGAGCAATCGTCCGCCATCCGCGAATGAAACCGGCGTGTTGCCCGCGCTGGATCTTTCCGAGACCGAGCAGATAGTTTTTAACGCCGTGAAAGCCGGTGACGAAAGTTCGATTGACGAAATCATCCGCGCGAGCGGCCTGCCGAGTTCCACGGTGAACGTGGCGCTGTTTGGATTGGAAATGAAGCGGCTCGTGCGACAGTTGCCGGGGAAATTATTTGTGCGGAATGTGTGAGGCTGACTGTGGCTGGAAACGATGAAGACTGACGCAGTGTTCGGTTCAGTATTTCTTTTTGATGTTGATGACTAAGAGTTGCTCGTTCTCTTTCATTACAGCAATATCAAACACAAATATTTTCTTGCCGCGAGCTGTTCCTGTGAACATCAGCCCGGCATTATTCCGATCATCTATGTTTGGTTTGCTGCGAGCATTCCATGTCACAACTGTCCCCGCGAACTCTGGAATCACCTGCTTTGAATATAAACTACGCATTGAATCAGTCTGCGTAGGCACGGTAAGTGTGCTAGTAATAGCCAGCATTTTGTCCACCTCACCATTCTGGGCATAACGAATAAATTCCTGGGCCTTTGCTCGGTAACTCGGATCTTCGTCAGGGCCAGGAACCATAAATCTAGCCATGTCACGTTGTGGGCTCATGCAGCCTTGCAGCAATAATGCTAAAATAAAAAATGCGGGGAATACGGGGTGAAATCCAAAGTTTAATCGCATATTTAGCCTATCATTTTTTTAGCGGTTTGGTCTTGCGGGTGATTTAGTCTCACGAATTCGAGATTGTGCCGGGCAGCGATTGTTGTCCAGCAGATTTGTTTTGGCTCCACGTCGCGGAGCGACACCGGAAATTAGCCAGACACGCAGTGTCTGGAATGGACGTTAATCATTTTGCGTCCTGAAAGGACGCCGGACTTCCATCGTCCCGCCGGGACGGAATCCGTTCACCGGCAAACCCGGCACAATGTGCCGGGCTAATTTCCGCCGCCGCTTCGCGACCAAAACGTTTTCTCAAACCCGTGGCCGAATTTTTCAAAGCAGTTGTAAAAAACCCGCGAGGTCTTGGAGTGCGACGGGAAGCGAAGCGCCACGCCGCTGTCGCGCGCACGAGGTTGGTGGTGAAAACGAATACGTCTCGCACGCACGAAAGCGGTGTCGCCGCTGCGCTCGGCCACCGCAGTCCAAGACGCTGCCGCGCGGTTTGTAAATCACCCGGCAATACGAACACGTTTTTTGATGCGCAGATGGGCCGCGACTAAAACAAAAAACCCGCCGGAAAAATCCAGCGGGTTTGGTTTTCGATTGAAATATCTTAGCCGTTGTCGCCGATGGCTTCCACGGGGCAGCCTTCCATGGCTTCTTTGCAGAGCTTTTCTTCGTCGGGCGAGGCGGGCTGTTTGTAAACGACGGAGTAGCCGCCATCGTCATTGCGTTTGAAGTTGGCCGGGGCGGTTTCGCGGCACAAGTCGCAATCAATGCACTGGTTGTCCACGAAGTATTTGCCGCCGGCGTTTTCGGAATATTTGTTTGCTGCGTCTGCCATAAATTTAATTAAAAGTTGTCCCAAAATAATGGCGAGCCGTTGCGCTTTTGGCAAGCAAGATTCCTGTGGGCGCGGAATAAAATCTTTTCGTCGCGGCTAAAAAATCATATTTTATCCGCATGCAGAAAGGCACACTCCGCCGGACCAAAATCGTTTCCACTCTCGGCCCCGCCACGGATTCCGCCGTGATGATCGGCAAGCTCATCGACGCGGGCGTCAATATTTTCCGGCTCAACATGTCGCACGCGCCACATGATTGGGTGCGCCGGGTGTTCGCCGATATCCGCGCAGAATCTGCCAAACGCAAGCGCTACTCGGGCATTCTTATGGACACGCAAGGGCCGGCGATCCGCACGGGCGACATCGCGTCGCCGCTGGATCTGCGCCCGGGCCAAAAATTTACGCTCACGGTGCGCGGTGAGAAATCCGAGGAGGAACATTCGGTGGATGTGAATTACGAAAATTTCATCAACGATATCAGCGTGGGCGATGTGGTGTTGATTGATAACGGCACGATCCAGATGAAGGTGCTGGCAAAAAATGGTAATAAGGTGGAATGTGAAGTTCTGACTGAAGGGAAACTCGGCAGCCGGCGCCACATTAATTTGCCCGGCGTGAAAGTCAGTTTGCCCGCGCTCACCGCCAAGGACATCAAGGACGTGAAGCTCGGTTTGGAACTCGGCGTGGATTTCATCGCGCTCTCATTCGTGCGCGAAGCTCGCGATCTGCTCCAGCTCCGCGAATTGTTCGAGGAAGGCAAGCCGCACCCGTTCGTAATCGCGAAGATTGAGGATCAGGAAGCGGTAAAAAATTTGGAAGCGATCGTGCACGAAGCGGATGGCATCATGGTGGCGCGGGGCGATCTCGGCATCGAGATCCCCTATGAAGAATTACCCATCGTGCAGCGCCGCATCGTGAAGATGTGCTTGCGCGTCGGCCGTCCGGTCATCGTCGCGACCCACATGCTCGAGAGTATGATCGAATCGCCGATGCCAACACGGGCGGAAGTCACCGACGTGGCGAATGCGGTTTTTGAAGAGGCCGACGCCATCATGTTGAGTGGCGAAACGACGGTGGGCAAATATCCGCTGAAATGTATCGAAGTATTTGATAAAATCGCCTCCCGCATCGAGCGCAGCGGTAGTGCGCAATTTCACGAAGCCGCCGAGTTATCCAGCGCCCGCCAGAAACTCGTGAAGAGCGCCGTGGTGATGGCGAATGAATTGAAAGCGGCGGCACTGCTGGTCTTCACGCGCCACGGCAGCATGGCCCAATACGCGAGTTGGATGCGCCCGCATTATTCGCCCATCTACGCGCTGTGCGAAACAGAACGGACGGCGAATGAACTGGCTTTGTGCTGGGGCGTCACGTCGTTCGTGATGGAATTTGATTTCATCAATCCGCAAAACACGATTGAGACCGCGCTGAAAACCATGACGGAATCCGGCCAATTAAAACCGGGCGCGACCGTGGTCATCATCGGAGCCATTTCCGTCGGCACAGAAATCGTGGATGCAGTGCAGATGCGGACGATTTAAGCCTTTGGCACAAATTTCAAAGTAGTTTGCCGTGTAACCATTAGTGTGGAGGATGACCAATCCGTTCCCATGAGTTAGGTTGGTGGAATGATTTCCCGAAAAGTGTTCGTCTGCGTTACCGCCGTTGTTTTGTCCGCGCTGCCAGCCTTCGCACAAACCGCCGCTTTTCCTGGCGCGCTCGGCTTCGGTTCTTACGCCACGGGTGGCCGCAATGGCACGATTTATCACGTCACCACTCTCACCGACAGCGGCGCGGGTTCATTCCGCGATGCAGTGAGCAGCGGCAATCGCACGATTGTTTTTGACGTGGGCGGCACGATCAATCTCGTCACCGCCGTCAGTTGCGCTAGCAGTCTGACCATCGCGGGTCAGACCGCGCCCGGAGGTATTGTTTTAAACGGCGGGGAAATTTCCTTCGCCAACCGCAACAATATCATCTGCCGTTACATTCGCATTCGTCCGGGTAGCGACACCGCGAGCAGCACGGACGACGCGTTGAGTTTTTATCGCGCGTCTAACGTCATCGTGGATCACTCGTCCATCGCGTTCGCGCCGTGGAACGATATTGACGGCGTGGGTGACAGCACGCATCTCGTCACTGCTATCACGGTGCAGAATTCCATTATCGCCAATCCCACCGGCCAGCAATTCGGTTGTCACTCGGAATCCGTCGGCGGGCAATGGTCGTGGTTCTACAATATTTTCGCCAATTCGCATAACCGGAATCCGCTCGCCAAGGTCAACACGGTTTTCATCAACAACGTGGAATATAATAATTCGGCGGGCTACACCACGCACACCAGCACGAAGTTCAAGCACGACATCGTGAATAACTATTTTGTTGGCGGCCCGGCGGGCGGCGGAAATTTTCCGTGGTATCAAGTGGACAAGAACCAGAGCATTTATTACTCGGGCAATCTGCTCGACAATAATTCCGACACCACGCTCAACGGCAGTGTCACCACGCCGTATTGGTATCAAGGCGTCGGCACCGTGCTCACGTCGCCGTGGTCGTCGTGGACTTCCATCGTGCCAAATCTGTCCGCCGATTTTGCGTTTCGTTTTGACGTTTCGAGTGCAGGCGCATTTCCGCGCGACGAGGTGGATGCGTTAATCATCAGCCAAGTCAAGACGCTGGGCAACGGCACTGCGGGCACGGGCGCGGGAACTTCCGGGCCGGGCGGCGGACTTTACACGAGCCAAACGCAAACCGGTTTGAGCAACAACGGCTACGGCACGCTCAACGGTTTAACCGCGCCGACGGACACTGACAACGACGGAATGCCCGACTATTGGGAGCAGGCCACCGGCTCGAATCTCAATGTCGCCAACGCGCTCACGAATACCGCCGACGGCTACACGCTGCTCGAACATTATCTGAATTTTCTCGCCGCACCGCACGGCGTCACGCAGACGAATGTGCCGGTGGACATTGATCTTCGTCAGTTCGCCGCCGGGTTTGCAGGCAACGCCACGTTCTCGCTGCTCAACACCACGAACTGCACCGTCTCGTTGCTCAACGTCACCAACGCGCACGTCGTCCCGGCGAATAATTTTTCCGGCCTCGCCAGTTTCGATTTCAAAATTATTGAGGGCACTTACACCAACACTGCCACGCTGACCGTGGCCGTCACGACATTGACACCGCCCGCTGCGGCTTCGGTCGGTTACGGCGCGCTCATCGGTCAAGCGAGTTCCGTGGTCGTCACGTCTGCGCCGCCGTCCGTGCTGACTTGGCGCGGCGACGGCGCGGTGAACACTTGGAGCACCAGCGCCTCAAATTGGTTAAACGGCTCCGGTCTCGCGGCCTTCAAGAACAACGATGCCGTGACGTTTGATGACACCGGCTCGAACACGCCCGCGATTAATTTGTCCATCACCGCTTCGCCCGGCTCGTTCACGTTTGACTCAACAAAAGATTATCAGATCGCCGGTAACGGTTCGTTGAGCGGCTCAATGAATCTTTCCAAATCCGGCAGCGGCAGCCTGACGCTTTTCAATCCAAACAGTTTCACCGGCGGCACGACGTTGAATGAAGGCACGCTCGTCTTGAGCAACACGACTTCGCTCGGCTCCGGTGCGCTGACGCTCAACGGCGGAACCGTGTCGCTCATCGCCACGGGCGGTCCGGCGATTTTCAACAATCTCGTGACGGTCGCCGCGCCGTCGTCCGTGCTGGTGACCGGGCCGGGAAATTTTAACGAAGCGTTCGGTGCGGCGTTGAGCGGCAGCGCGAATCTGGATTTCAATATTCTCAACGCGAATGGCGCAACCTTCTCTGTGCGCAGCGGCATGACCATGAGCGGTTACAGCGGCACCATCACCGTGAGAGGCGGCGGCACCTTTCGCTGGCAGGGCGGCACCGGCAGCAGCACGACGGCGTTTGATCTTTCGACGAATGGTGTGATGATCGCTCGCGACGGCGGCACGATCACGCTCGGTTCACTCTCCGGCGGCGCGGGATCGTTTCTCAAAGGCGCCAGCACCACCGCGCTCGCGACCACTTATGTCATCGGTGGAAAAAATCTTTTCACGATCTTCGCGGGACAAATCACGAATGGCACACTGGCCACCGCGCCGAACTCCGCCGCCATCCAAAAAGTCGGCACTGGCACGCTTACGCTTACCGGCACGAATTATCACACCGGTTCCACGGCCATCACCAACGGCACGCTCGTCGTGAACGGCGCGCTCACCGCCAGCGCGACCAGCGCCAGCGCGGCGGGCACGCTCACCGGCACCGGCTACATCGGTGGACTCGTCAGTGTCAATGGCGGCGGAAAATTTTCTCCCGGCATTAACGGCGCGGGAACGTTCACGCTCGGCGGTGGACTCACGTTGAACGGCGGCACGGTGAATGTTGATCTCGCGAACGTGACGGCCGTTGGCAGCGGCGTGAACGATTGGCTCGCCATGAACGGCGGCGGGTTGACCTTCAGCGGCACTTCGACGATCAATCCCACATTTCTCAACGGCCCGCTGGCGAATGGCATTTACACGCTCATCTCCGGCGGCGCGTCCACCACCGGCAGCAGCGCAAATCTGTTGTGGGGCGGACCGGTTGGCACGCGCCAAACCATCGCACTGGACACCACCACGCCCGGCGCATTGCTGCTCAACGTCAGCGGCACGCCAGCGGCCAGTCTCGTCTGGCGCGGCACCAACGGCGTCAACTGGGACACGAGCACGATCAACTGGGCCAACGCTTCCACGCCGGATATTTTTTACAATCTTGACACCGTGCTCTTTGACGACACCGGCGCAAATCCCGCGAGCGTCACGCTGACCGCTCCGCTATCCCCGGCGGCGGTCGTGGTGAACTCGACTCAAAATTACACGTTCAGCGGTAGCCCGTTCACGGGCGGCGGCGCGTTGACGAAACTCGGTTCCAGCACGCTGACCATTGCCAATTCCAACAGTGCGTTCGCCGGAGCCATCAATATTTTCGGCGGCACACTTTCCGCCGCAGCGGGCAGCGCGCTCGGCAACGGTGCGATGACCATCAGCAACAACGCGACGCTCGCGCTGCCTTCGAGCGGGCCATCGGTTTTCTTCGGTGGCGCGATCATAGTTCCGGCCAACACTGCTGGCACAATAATCTCCGGCGGACTGGCCAATGGCATTTCGGGAAATCTTTTTTCCGGCAATACCAATAGTGTCCTCAATATCAACGGCGTCAGTTTCGGCGGCACGACTTCCGCGCAGTTCGATAATTTCAACGGCACGGTCAACATCCAGTCCGGCAGCTCGCTGCGTTTTTCGCAAAACAGTAGCGGCAATAGTTTTGGTTCCGCCGTTCCCAACTTCGTCGTCAACGGCACGTTGCAGCCGCGCAATGCGGGCAACACTGTTGTGCTCGGTGCATTTTCCGGGACGGGAATTCTCGCGGGCGCACAGTCACCCAGTGGCACCGGCGACACGATCTACCTTATCGGCGGAAATAATTCCGACGCAAATTTCAGCGGGAATATCAGCAGCAATTCCGCCGTCGCGGGAAGCGATGTTGACGTGACCAAACTCGGCACCGGCACGCTGACCTTGAGCGGCAGCAGCACGTTCGGCGGCGGCACCACGGTGAACGCAGGAACGTTGCGCGTGAACAGCACCGGCGGCAGCGGCACGGGCACAGGCGATCTGGAATTTTTCTCCGGCGCTAAACTCACCGGCAAGGGCATCATCGGTAGCGCGACGACCATTGACGGCGGCGCGACGCTTTCGCCAGGCGATCCAAATGGCCCGCTGACTTTCAGCACCAGTCTCACGTTGAACGACAGTTCCATTTTGCAATTCGCCCTCGGCACGAGCAGCGACAGCGTCGTCGTGAATGGCGATTTGATTTTGACCGGGCAATTGCAAGTGACGAACGCCGCTGGTTTTGGCGCGGGAACCTACCCGCTGTTCACTTACGGCACGCTGGCGCTGGGCAATCTGGTGATCGCCTCAGCTCCAGCCGGATACAATTATATCATCAGCACCAACACGCCTGGCGTGGTGAAACTCATCGTCGCACCGACGGCGCCGCCGCTGTTCGGCAACGTGAATTTGAGCGCCGGCACTCTGACGCTGAGCGGCAGCAACGGCGTGCCTTTGGGAAATTATTTTGTGCAGCAATCCTCGAATCTCGTGAATTGGATCAGCCTCGCGACGAACCAATTTGACGCGAACGGCGGATTCAATTTCACCACCAACGCGCCCGCCGGAGCGCCGCAAAATTTCTTTCGCCTGCAACTGCCGCAGTAGCACCGGCGTCTCGCCTCGGCGTTGGAGTTCAAACTTTAGCTTGTCCGGTTATACGTTGCCTCCCGGAACAGGCTAAAGCTTGGACTCCAACATTCCCCTTGCGCCAGTGGGCAAGGCGTGATGTATTGAACCTAATCAGCCACTGGAAAAAATGGGAATATGAAAATAAAATGGATTCAGCTCGTGGCAATGTTGTTTTGGTTCGCACTCCCTCACGCCACGGCTACCACGTTTTATGTCAATGTGAGCAACACCGTCCCGCTCGCGCCCTACACCAACTGGCCCACCGCCGCCGCGAATATTCAGGACGCCATTGATGCCGCGAGCGACGGCGACTTGGTTTTGGTGACGAATGGAATTTATGCTGCCGGCGGACGCGTGGTCTAAGGCTCGCTTACCAACCGCATCGTCATCAACAAAGCATTAACGGTCCCACGTTAACGACGATTATCGGAAGCTCGGGCATAGCAGCGGGTTTTCCAACTAACGGGGACAATGCAGTGCGCTGCATCTATATGACTAACAATTCCGCACTGACTGGTTTTACTATCTCATTCGGATCAACCCGTGCAACTGGCAATATTCTTCTGGAGGAAAGTGGCGGAGGAGTTTGGTGTGAGACTACCAATTCATTTATTTACAACTGTCTTCTCAAAAACAACTCTGCTCAATATCACGGCGGAGGGATCTATCAAGGAACACTTTCAAATTGTTTTCTCGGTGGGAACAAGTGTTGGTCTGTTAACGCCCGTGGTGGGGGTGCTGGGTGGAGTGTTTTGAACAAATGTGTGCTTGCTGGGAATATAGCGACTAATGGTGGCTTCGGTGGAGGCGCAAACCAAAGCGTGCTGAATGGGTGTTTGGTTACCAACAATATTGGTCTGTATGGCGGCGGGGTAAGTCAGTGTGTATTGAGCAACTGCCTTGTCGCGGGCAGTGCGTCAAGCTATGCCTCGGTATATCTAAGCACCTTAAAGAATTGCACCGTAACTGCGAACGATGGGCCTTCTTCTGTGGTGGATGGAAGCACATTGGTGAATTGTATTATTTATTACAATAACGCAGGTGCTTTTAAGGTGTGTTATCAATGCCGGGCTACAAATTGCTGTGCCATCAATGAATTCAACAACACTTGGCAGAACTGTTTTACAAACGATCCTTTGTTTATAGATAAATCACAGGGCAATTTTCGGCTTCAAACCAATTCTCCTTGCATCAATGCAGGAATTGGTTCGGGAGGAACGAGCGATTTAGATGGTCGGCCACGAGTAATGGGAAGCCAGATTGATGTTGGCGCTTACGAATTTCAAGCACCGGGATCAGGCGAATTCATAGGCTGGCTTCAACAATTTGCGTTACCCACGGATGGCTCGGCAGATTTCACAGACGCGGACGGCGACGGCATGAACAACTGGCAGGAGTGGATCGCGGGCATCATTCCCACCAACGCAGCGTCAGTGCTGCTGCTGAATCCGCCGACCAATGCCGTGACTGGCTTGCAAGTCAGTTGGCAAAGCGTTAACACGCGGACATATTATCTCCAACGCAGCACCAATCTGCATGCGTTCACCGCCATCCAAAGCAATCTCACAGGCAGCGCAGTCACGACCACCTTCACGGACACCTCCGCCACGAGCGGCGGTCCGTATTTCTATCGCATCGGCGTGCAATAATTTTTTCTCGGGTGGAACCGGCTTCCAGCCGGTTGTTTTCGGCATCCTGCCGAAAACTGTCGAGGGCGTTCTGTGCGCCCAGAGTTTCCGGTTGGAAGAAATTTTTCACACGCGCGAAATCCGGCAGGATGCCGAATTTTACAAGCTGGAAGCTTGTTCCACCCTGTTCGCATTATTTGATGCCCGAGTTCATGGGTTCGATTTCAGCCTATAAAACTTTGCGGCGGAATTCGTCGTCGCATCCGTGAATTCAAACACGCCGGTGGTGTTCGTGAGATTGGTGAGCGATCCCCACACGTTCAACACTGCGCCAGTTTGTAACGTATAAATTCCCGTCACGCCGCTCATCGTCATTTTCACGCGATTGCCGGAGAGCAGATTGATGGTTTCAAATTGCAGTGGTGGCACGCCGAAAAAATTCAACGCATCCGCCATGTAAGCCTTGCGAACAGTGGCGTCCGTGATGGTCTCGAAGGGGAAGCCGAGATAAACCACTTTGCCGCCGCCGCCCGAACCGTTGTAAATAATTCCCGCCGCGCCGCTCACAACATTGCTGTAATTGATTACCACCGCTGCGCCCGTGCCAGTGGGCGTGAGCACGTCGGGAAAGCCGACGGTATAAATTCCTTTCGAGCCGTCATCAAACGTTCCGTTCGTGTTGCCGGCAAAAATGGAGCTGCCGGCGGCGGTGAAATTCCAGACGCCCGAACTGTCCGCCGCGAGAGTCGCGTGCAGTTGGTTGTGGAGAAAATTTCTATCCGCCGTCGTGGGTCCGCTCGCGCGGTCGAGGTCAAAGGCGATTTCCGAACCGGAGACAAAAAGATTTCCACCTGCCGCCAGAAACGCCGCGACCTTGATTTCCTCGGCGGCACTGAAACTTTCATTGTTGGTGGACTGATTGCCGCACGCCCAGAGGACGACGGGATAATTCGTCAATGCTACCAAGTCATTCGTGATGGCGAGGTGATGGCACGAGTCAAACGCGACGCCGACGGCGCTAATGGCTTGGCCGTGTGGCACAACGTAATCAAACGAATTGATGCGGCGCGGCAACACGCGTTCGTTCGCACCGGAGCCGCTCGGCGGAACATAATTTTGCGCCACGAGATTTTGTTTCAGGTTCGTGGTGCGGTCAAAACGGTCGAACGCATTCACGAACAAAACTTTTGGCGATGTGGAAAAAAACGGCGGACGACAACCGACCACTTCGGATGGAAACGATTCGCCACCGGCGTTCGCGGCGGCGATGCGGAAATAATAATCCACGCTCGCTGTCAGATTGGAGACGGAATAATTCGTGACGTTGCCGACGGAAATGGGATTGCCGAAACCGTAGCCGTTGGTGGATTGATAAATGACGTAGTTCGTCGGCGCGCCGCTGTTTGCCACGCTGATGGGCGGATTCCACGCGAGCGCCACGATGCCGTTGGTTTTTCCGATGGCGCGGACATTCGATGGCGGTTCGGGTAAATAAATGAGCGGCACAATATCGTTCGTGTCGAATTGATTCATGTATTTCACGACGGCGTGCATGGCGGCGCGGCCCACGGCACCACGCACGCGCGGATCGCGGAGCAGTGCGGAGTCGGTGGCGTTGTCGTGGTAGGCGACTTCGATGATGGTGCCATCCATTTCATTCACGAAACTGTTGTTGCTGATTTCGCCGTAGCCGCCGGAAAAAATGATGTTCGTTCCCCGGTCAAACCACGGAAATTCCAACAGCGAACTGAGGCCGACGAGTTCATCGTTCACGGTCTGGCCGCAGAGTTGCGCGAGTGCCGCCTGGTTCGGAGTGGGCACGCTGTTGATCAAACCTTCGACGCCGCGCTGTCCGCCAGCGTTGGAGTGAAAGCTGATGTGGATGCGTTTGAACATCGAGCCGGACGCCTCGCGATTCATCTCGGCGGACATGCGCGGCGGTGCGGCCCAACTATCGTGTTCATCGGAATCGCTCGCGTCGTAGATGGATGCGGACTGGCCCTGTCCCAAATTCGCCTGAATCCAGTAACGGCAACTTTCCTCTTCGCGCGGATAACCCGACACGCCGCCGCCCTGATTCACTGAACCCATACCGTTGCCGAAACGGATCGCGTCGGCGATGACAACGGTTCCATTCGTGGTGCTGCGTAGATTGCTGATGACGACGGAACCAATCGCGGCATTGGAGCCGGCGTTGAAAAAATATTCGCCGAGATAAATCCAACCGTTGCCGACCATGTGGTGCGGAATACGAATCTGCGATTCTCCACCGGTGTGGCGAATTCGGTAAAGCTGGTGTCCGCGATCCGAACCCGCGAGCACCCAAGTATAAACGGGATAATA
>JANYFN010000158.1 GCA_025362675.1 Limisphaerales bacterium
TGAAAAATTTATCAACGAAATCCTTGCGCGCATCCGCTTCCTGATAGTCGCCCGACAGGTAATGGTCTTTGCCGGATTCAAAAATGGCGACGAGTCTCTGAACTTTGGCAAAGGCTTCGTCAAATTTGGTTGGCACGGGTGCAGTTTGTGCGGGAAATTTTTCGGCGTCAATTCCGAGTTCTCACCACGCCAGTTTTTCGCGCAGGGGGATGGTTGTTGCAGCGTGTCACCACAGCGACTCCAGCGACAACTTTCTTATGCTGGCAAAACCACCTCGACCAGTTTGGTCAGCAGTTCAATCTTGGCTTTGTGTTTTTCGCAGAGGAGTTCAAATTGTTCGCCCCAGCCTTTGGTGCCTTCCACCAGCTTTTGAAATTCTTCATCGGCTTGCACAACGTTTTTGAAGGCGGTCTTGAACTTGTCTTTGTGATCGGGAAAATTTTCCACGAACACGGCCACAAAGGTGGTGGCGGGCACGTCGAGAATGTTCCGGTTGAAACGGTAGTCGGGCACGCGGCCCAGTTTGCGGACGGCATATTCAAACTCGCGCTGGAGGCTGGGGTCGTCCAACAACAACCGGATGCGGCTCTCGGTCTCCACATATTCCATGGAGGTCTTGCCCCGGGCGCAAAACTGGCGGGCGATCTCGGTGAGGGCGGACTGGTTGTCCACGGCGGTGTAACGCAGCGCGGCCTCGGCGCGGAGCGACCGGACGCGCGTTTCTGACACGCGCAACAGGTTGGCCCAGTCATAGGTGCTCAATCCCCGGAGCTGGGTCGTCCGAGAAAGCAGGTGGAACACGAATAATTCCAGCTCGCGCTTGGGCATGGCTCCAAAAGATTGTTCGCCGAGCTTGGCGAGGAATGAGCGGGCGAACTGTTCGCGTTCATCGGCGGTGAGGCGTCCGGCAAGGGATTTGTCGGCGGCGGGCTTATCGCTCTTTTTGGTCAGTGCCTCCAGTTTTTTTTCATCGGCCATAATTTCCCCTCAAGGTTTCAGGTTGGCGGCAGTGTTGGTTGCGTCTCGTTCCCGGTAGTTTTCTTCTTGTGGCGATTCTGCGCCAGAAGTTTGGCGGCGTCAATTCGTGTGTCGTTAAACTTCCGACGAGCCGGGGCGGGTGACCGGCGGTTACGGGATTTTTAACTTTAGACCGGCATCGGCTTGTGCCGCTTGACTTCAACCGTCGTGAATGGCTCAATGGCTTTGCATCGGGAAGTTACACTACGAAAATGTTATGGCACCGCTCTGGATCAAAATGGTAATCGCTAACCTGTCCGCCGCAACGGTTGCGTTCGCGGCGCGGCGACAGGCCGCTCGGCGGAAGTCGGCTCAAAATTTTTCCCTGTGGCTAGTCGCCGTCGGGCTGCTCGCCGGCTGCGTTGCCAACCGCCCGCACCGCAGCTACCTGCCCGCTTATCCGGGCGCGGATACCAACCGTCCCGCCAGCTTGAGGCCGCTCGAAAATCCTGAAACTTCTCCGACGATTGAAAAGCACGCGGGCTTCAACATCGGCTATGTCGAATTGGATGACCTGGGGTGGTTCTGGTCGCACAAGCAATGGCGTGCGGTGAAACAGGAGATTGCGGACGAGGCCACGCAGAGTCCCGACGGCCTGACGATCCTCGTGTTTGTCCACGGCTGGAAAAACAACGCGGACTTTGACAACGGCAACGTGCAGATGTTCCGCAGCGTCCTGACGAACATGGCCGCCACGCTGGGATCGCGCAAAGTGTTCGGTGTCTATCTCGGCTGGCGCGGATTATCCACCAAATCCGATTGGTTTCCGATCCCACTCGGCAAAGAATTGACGTTTTACCATCGTAAGAGCGTCGCGGAACGCATCGGGCATCAGGGTGCCGCCACGCAGGTGTTCACGGAACTGGAGATGATGCAGGATGAACTCAACCCGCCAAACCGCAGCCCCCAGACGCGCGCGGAACTCATCATCATCGGCCACAGTTTCGGCGGACAACTAGTTTACTCCGCCATCTCGCAGGTGCTGACTGAACGGCTGGTGCTGGCCGGACGCCACCGGGGCGAGGAGCGCGTGCGTTCGTTGGGGGACCTTGTGATCCTGCTCAATCCCGCGTTCGAAGCCTCGCTTTACAACAACCTCATTTCACTCGCCAGTTCGCGCGACATCACTTATCCGGCGGATCAAACGCCCGTGTTGGCAATTTTCACTTCTAAGAGCGACTGGGCCACGGGGCTGGCATTTCCAGCAGGCCGTCATGTTTCTTCGTGGTTTGAAAGCATGCGCCCCAGCCGGGGCGACGAAGAAAAATGGCTGTTCAACGTCCGCAAAGATGAAACTAAAAATCAAAAAGCCGCGCTGTATCAGGCCATCGGTCACGACAACGACTATCTCAACTACGATTTGAATTATGTCCCGAATGACGCAACCAATTTCCCGCCCGTGCCGCGCGTCGGGGCCGACACGTTACAGGCAACGCTTCGCGAGAACAACGTCGGACCCGACGGCCGCGGCATGGTTCCGTATGTGTTCGCCAGCACCAATTACGCCTGCATTTTGCAGCCGCGCACCAATGCCGTGGCGGGCATCCCGTTCCTGAACGTAGCCGTGGATCCCAAAATCATGGACGGTCACAACGACATTTCGAATCCGCACCTAGTCACTTTCCTGCGCGACTTCATCTTGTTCACGCGGACGAACTATCTAAAAGCGCAGACAACGTATCGCACGCAAACTTCCAAGTGAGCAGCGGCGGCGGCGTTGGCGCATTACGCCTTCAACACTTCGATGAACGCCTCTTGCGGGATGTTCACGTTGCCGATGGATTTCATGCGCTTCTTACCTTCTTTCTGTTTCTCCAACAGTTTGCGTTTGCGTGAAATATCACCGCCGTAACATTTCGCCGTCACGTCTTTACGGAAAGCACTGATGACCTCGGAAGCAACAATCTTGCCGCCGATCGCCGCCTGGATCTTCACCTGAAATTGCTGGCGCGGGATCACTTCCTTGAGTTTTTCCGCCAACGCGCGTCCCCGGCCCTCGGCCTTGGTGCGATGCACGATGCAGGAGAACGCGTCCATCGGTTCGCTGTTCACGAGCATGTCGAGCTTGACCATGTCGCTTTCCTGATAGTCGGCCGGTTCGTAATCCATGCTGCCGAAGCCGCGCGTGATACTTTTGATGCGGTCATGAAAATCAATCAGGATTTCATTCAGCGGAATCAGACTGGTCAACATCACGCGGCGTTGATCGAGCGTTTCCGTGTGATCTACGTTGCCGCGCTTTTCAGAAATGAGCGACATCATGTCGCCAATATTTTCGTTCGGACAAATTACGAACGCCGTCACCATCGGTTCCTCAATTTTTAGGATGTAAGTCACGTCCGGCATGAACGCCGGGTTATCCACTTCCTTCTTGGTGCCATCGGACATCCAGACTTTATAGACCACGCTTGGATAGGTCGCGATGATGTCCATGTCGTATTCGCGGCGCAGACGTTCCTGCACAATTTCCAAATGCAACAAGCCGAGAAAGCCGCAGCGAAACCCGAAGCCGAGCGCCACCGACGTTTCTGATGAATAAACGAACGCGGAATCGTTGAGCTTCAATTTCCCCATAGACTGCTTCAATTGCTCATAATCCGCTGTGTTGATCGGATAAATTCCGCTGAACACCATCGGATGAATTTCCTTGAAGCCCGGCAGCACCGGCGACGGATTGCGCGCATCGGTGATCGTATCGCCCATCTTAACTTCCCCCGCGCTCTTGATGTTCGCGGTGAAATAACCCGTCTCGCCGAGTTGAAGTTTCTCGCGGATATATGGTTTCGGATTGAAGCTGCCCACTTCTTTCACTTCCACATTTTTGCCGGAATGAAGAAGTTTCACCTGCTGGCCTGCTTTCAATTCGCCGTTGAAAACGCGGACGTGGGTGACGACGCCCTTGTAAGTATCGAAATAAGAATCGAACGCGAGCGCCTGCAAACTCGGTTCACCCGTCGCCTTCGGTGGCGGCACGCGCGCAACAATCGCTTCGAGAATATCCTCGATGCCGATGCCTTGTTTCGCGCTGCACGGAATCGCCAATTCCGCCGGAATCGCGAGCACGTCTTCTAACTGGCGCTTCGCCATCGGCACGTCTGCGTGGCCGAGATCAATCTTATTGATCACCGGAATGATCGTGAGATTCAACTTCGCCGCGAGATGATAGTTCGCCACCGTCTGCGCCTCGACGCCTTGCGCCGCATCAATCACCAGCAACGCGCCCTCGCACGCGCTCAAGCTGCGGGAAACTTCATACGCAAAATCAACGTGGCCCGGCGTATCAATCAAATTCAACTCGTAAGTCTCGCCGTTCTTCGCTTTGTAAAGCATCGTCACCGGATGCGCCTTGATCGTGATGCCGCGTTCCTTTTCGAGATCCATCGCGTCCAACAATTGTTCCGACATATCGCGCGTGGCGATCGTGCCGGTCATGTGCAAGAGGCGGTCAGAAAGCGTCGTCTTGCCGTGGTCAATGTGGGCAATGATGCTGAAATTTCGTATGTGTGCGGCGTCCATTTTATTTGCTCAATCAGAGCGCGACAGCATAACGGGAAAACGCTTGATGAAAAGGAAATTTGCCTACTTGCCCGCGAATCATGGTTGCGCACCCCGGCTTTTTGCTTTTGTCATCCTGACCGAGCCGGCTGGTGCCGAGAGAAAACCCGCCTGCTTGAACACGGCAAATCCGCACGCGGTGATTTTTTCCAATTCCTGAAAGAGTAGTTCATCGGCGGTCTTGAAATTGAAGCAGGATTTCCCCTGCATCCGCGCTTTCAATGCCGCCGACATCTCATCGCGTAGTTTCGGAAAAGCATAAACGCCCATGTGATGAAAACTCACGTAGTTTTTGCCGATTTCCACCCAGGCGACGGGCATCGGCGTTTTATGCGTGGGATGCACGCCGCCAGTCAGGCAATAACGCGAATCATCGTCCTGCGTCACCGCGAGCGTCTTGGAATACGGCAGAAGAATTTTCCGCAGCCGCGCAAAGATGGATTGAAATTCAGTCGGCATGATGGAAATAAATAAACTGAAATGCGTCCGGTCGGAAGAGAATTTTCAAGCCAGAAAAGTTGGAATTATGCGCGCTGCCAGTTTCAAACCGGTGATCTTTTGCTGGTAAAGTTGGTGGCTGCCATGCGATCCCGGCACTAACACAAAATTTTAACTATGCACAATTCCGGAACGTATGCTATCTGTGAAATCATGTATAACGCCAAAGCTTTTGCTGCCCTCACCGAAACCTCGCCGCTCGCAGCATTCAATTTTCAACGCCGCGATCCCGGGGCACACGACGTGCAGATCCAGATTTTGTATTGCGGCATTTGCCACACGGATGTTCACATCGCACGCAACGAATGGAAGGGCACGACCTATCCATGCGTGCCGGGCCACGAGATTGTCGGTCGCGTGGTGAAGGTCGGTGCTCACGTCAAAAAATTTAAGGAGGGCGATCTCGCGGGCGTCGGCTGCATGGTGGATTCCTGTCGCACTTGTGAAAACTGCAAGCAAGACCTCGAGCAATTTTGCAGTGTCGGCCCGACGTTCACCTACAACGCGCCGGATAAAGTTTCCGGCGGTCTGACGTATGGCGGGTATTCCAATAGCGTGGTAGTGGACGAAGCCTTCACGCTGCAAATCCCGAAACATTTAAATCTGGCCGCGACCGCTCCCCTGCTCTGTGCGGGCATCACCACCTACTCGCCGTTGCGCCACTACCAAGTCGGCAAAGGTCAGAAAGTCGGCGTCGTCGGACTCGGCGGTCTCGGTCACATGGGCGTGAAACTGGCGAAAGCGTTTGGCGCGCACGTCGTGGTTTTCACCACCTCGGCCAACAAAGTGCCAGACGCCCGGCGGCTCGGTGCCGATGAAGTTGTGCTCTCCACCAACCTGGACGAAATGAAAAAACAGGCAAACACCTTTCATTTCATCCTCGACACCGTCGCCGCGCAACATGACATCAATGCCTATCTTGCCTTGTTAAAACGTGATGGCACGCTGTCGCAAGTAGGTGTGCCCGCCGAGCCTCTATCAGTCCATGTCAGCAGCTTGATTTTTGGTCGCAAGAATTTTACCGGCTCGCTTATCGGTGGCATTAAAGAGACTCAAGAAATGTTAAACTTCTGCGGCGAGAATAACATCGTCTCGGATATCGAGATCATTCCCATCCAGAAAATTAACGAAGCTTACGATCGCCTCGTGAAGAGCGATGTGAAATACCGATTCGTCATTGATATGGCATCGCTGGAGTAAAAAAGACGCGAGCAAAGCAACCTTCCGCCAAGCATGCCGCCTTCAAGAATAAACTTGGCCTCACCTTCTCATCCTATTCCGAAAGTAATAATGATGGCCGCTCACGACCTATTGGCATTCCGCTGAATAAGATATTTTTTGAAGCAACCTAATCGGGTTAAAGTCTAATAACCAACGAGACGATAGAATTTTTTGGTGGAGCTGGTGATGGCATTGGTGATGGCAGCCGTCGAAAACGTTGCGCTCCAATTAGTCTCGGTGTCCCATGCGGCAGCCGCCAGATTGGTTGTGCTTTGAAGGATGTAATTTCTTCCGACCACCAAGTTGCCAATAGTTAAAATGAAACCTGCCGAATTTGCCTGAAGCATCGCGTTCAAGTTCGCGGGCATTGCCGGTGGAAGGCTGGCCGTCCCGAATACGGTTATGCCTGCGTAACCGCAATAGCCATTCTCTGAGGCCGGAGTGGAAAAATCAAACTTCAAGGCGGCGACGTTAGTCGCCAGCACACCTGTTGAATAGGTAAGCATCACCCGCGTGGCGGACTGAATGCCGCTGCCGATAGGTGGATTATAGTTAATAGTTGCCAGCGAGATGAAATTTGTCGGTGCGGTCACGGGGGAGTAATAGACGCTATAAGCTTGTTGATCGCGTCCGTTATCAGCCCAGCCGCCATAAACTGTGATGTTAGTCAAATCATAGCCGGTAGCTGAATTGGTAAGTTGGTAGATCAAGAATGAACCTGCTCCATTGTTGTTGCCGCAAGTAACATAGTTTGTGCTGGTGGTGAAGCCCACAGTCCCCGCCACTTGGGTGAGCGATAAGTTGTTATCTGTCGTCAACGCGTTAACGTTTCTGCCCGGCAACTCTTTGCTAAAATTACCGCTCAGGCTGTTTGGCGTTTGGCCAGCGATCAGGCTCCCATTAGTTACTAGATTCCAACTGGGATTAAATGTGCCACTACCGCTGCCAGTCTGATTAGTCGTGGTAATTATAACGTTTGGCAGCACGGGAATTGAAAACGGTGCCGACCAGAAGTAATGGCCGGAGCCGACCACGTAAACAGCATAGTTATTGGAAAAGCCGGCGTAAGTGACACCCGGCGAGCTAGCGGAAGGCGCTCCGCTTTCGATGATAGCGTTGCCATTCGCCGCCGTGGTTGGCACACGCACTTGCGCTGTTGTATTCGGCGGAATCACGACCGCTAAATTGAGCGTGCTGCCGGTATTCGTCCAAGCAGTTGAAATAAGGCCACGTATCGAGTTATAACTTGTATTAGCCCAGGTCAGACCATTGCCCGGAATAGGTTGAATCAGGATACTCTTGTAACCTGGACTAGTGGAACTAATGCCGCCGACAGTGCTGTAAAGATACTCACCGACTGCACCAAAAGAGTAGTGGTTGAACGAATTCATACCAATCGTTTGAAAGCCGCTGGCGGGCGTCCAACCATCCCAACGTTCCCACATCGTAGTGGCACCGAGGTTTACTTGATAGAGCCAGGACGGATAGGTTTGCTGGAGTAATAGTGTGTAGGCAAGGTCATCACGGTTAGCGGCGTGCAAGGCAGGCAGCAGACGCGGTGTGCCGATAAAGCCCGTGGCCAGATGATTTCCAAACTGAGCGATGCTGTCCGCAAATTTTTGGGCCACCTGTGTGCGCAGGCCAGTCGGCACTAGGTTCAGCGTATAGGCGAGGGCGTAACCTGTCTGCCCGCTGCCATCGACGAATGAACCGTCGGGGTTGAAAAAATTTGCAAAGGCAGCGGCGATATTAGAATGCAACGTGGCATAGGTTGCCGCATCGGCGCTCTTACCGATAGCCGCCGCCATTTCCGACATCGCCTGCGCGTAGTAAGCATAGAAGGCCGTGTCCAAAACGGTAGATGTCGCGCCCCCACCCAGGTTCAACCAATCACCAAAATCTCCCGGCAGACTGGCAATGGCATAGTTAGTAGCGTAAGCGGCATCGAACTGTCCACAGCGAACAAAGGACGCATAGTGATCGGCGATGACGTTCGTATCGCCGTAAGCGCAATACATGACATAGGGACAGATCCATCCGGCATCACCCCATGCCGTTCCGCCACTGCCAACCCCCATGTCTGGCACCACGACCGCATAGGAACCATCAGGGTGCTGGGCGTCTTCGCAGAACGTCACTAGATGGCGGCGAAAAAAGGATTGGACATCGAAGTTATACGCTGCGGTCGGCGCAAAAAATTCTGTGTCACCGGTCCAACCCAAGCGTTCATCTCGCTGCGGACAGTCCGTGGGGGTTTCGAGATAGTTACCTTTTTGTCCCCAAATGATGTTACTAAAAAGTTGATTCACCAACGGGCTGGAACACACAAAATCACCCGTTCGCGGCAGATCGGAATGAACGACGATTCCTGTCACCGAGTTCAATGTCGGCGGCACCGACAGTCCTCGAAGTTCAACATAACGGAAGCCGTGGAAAGTGAACTGCGGTTCAAACGTTATCGTGCCATTGGTGGCGAACGTATAGAAATCAGTTGCGTTCGCGCCGCGTAAATTAGCCGTGTAGATCGAGCCGTCGGGATTAAGCATCTCACCGTGACGGACGGTGATCCGGTCGCTTACGCTACCGCTGATTTTCAAACGCACCCAGCCAACCATATTCTGGCCGAGGTCAAAGGTATAGCAACCCGGCTTTGGAATGGTGAGATTCGTTACCGCCAGATTTTCAAAACTGCGCGCAGGTTCGGTGACCGCAGCTTGCACTTGAATACCGCCGAGGCCGGGGAAAGCAGAGGCATTACCATAAAGCGCCTGAATGATGGTCAGAGGCTGGCCGCCACCGCCAATCTGGACGGCGGCATTTTCTCCGAAAGAGAGCGATTGGTTTGTGCCGCCCAAGGTAAAATTGATCTGCAAAATTTTCACGATGCCATAGGCTGGATCGCCGCCGAGATTGCCGTTACTGGCTAAGAAGTTTAGTTGGTTGTTGGTCACGAATCCATTGACTATCGCCGTCACGTTAGAGTAACCACCCGTCGTGGCACTTAAGCCGGTCAAAACCGGCGACCACGCGTTGTCATTGAAATTGGTTGTATCCCAGCCGGGCATTTCCAAGCGTGCGTCGTAACTACATCCTATCAGTAAGTCCGCGAATTGAATCGGGCCATAGCTGGCTTTCCACGAGCTGTCCGTAACGACCGTTTGCGTGCTGCCATCAGAAAGTTGTAAGACGAGCTGGGCTAGAAACCGCGGTGTGCCACCATAGTTGAGCCGCGAGCCTTTGAACGCCAGATCGCTCGCGAACCAGCCGTCGCCTAGAAGGGCGCCGATAGTATTAGTGCCTTCCTGCACGATCCCGGTGACGTCATAGGTTTGATAATAAACACGTTTAGAGAATTCACTCCAACCGGGCGTGAGCAAATCATTACCAACCTTCTGTCCGTTCAGATGCAATTCATAAGCGCCCAGCGCAGTGACATATACTGTCGCGCGGGTTACGGTCTGATTAACTGTAAATTTCTTGCGAAGATAAGGCGCGGGAACTCGCGCGATGTCATTGAGTGCCGGAGTGCCCCAAGGCGATCCACTGCTGGTGGGGGTAGCCCACGCAGAATCGTCGTAGTTAGTTTGCGGCCAATTACCTGCCGGCCATTGAGCTGCCTTCCAAGAAGTATCCACGGGAAAATTGGAGATCCCACCCGAGGCAAATTGAATAATCAGCCGGCCAATGGCTGTCGCCGGCTGCTGCGCGTCACTGTTCGTGGCTGATAGTGCAATGACATTTGTCCCGCTATGCAGCCAGGAAGTAATATTGATTCTAGCCGTGGCCTCCCAGCGCTGCGCTGCATTCGTCATTTGCTGACCGTTCACAAACAGGCTGCAAACATTGTCCGCATAAAGTGCCGCCACCGCATTCGTGATCATGGAGCCTGAGGGCAAAATAATTTTTTTGCGCAATGAAGATTGATGAATCCCGCCCTGCGGCGTTTGCCCGGAATAACTAATCCAACTTAGTCCCGAAGTATTCAATAACGCGCTATCTGCCGCTTGTTTTGGAGTAAGTGTATAAGCTGCATCATAGCCAATCCATTGCGCCGTCCAATTCGTTTGAGCTAACAGCCCCATCGACCAATATGCGGTTGGACTCCAATCCGACATATTATTGCTGCCATCGTAAATCCGCACCTGCCAGAACAGTTTCTTGCCACTTGTCAACCGTTGTCCGGCATAGATAACATCCACCGTTGCTGAACTGATTACTTTCCCGCTGTCCCAAAGATCCGTCCCGCCGGGCGTTGATCCAACTTGAATCTGGTAGGCACTTTGCGTCTCACCCCGATCAGCCGTTCCTTGACCGCTACTCTGTAACTGCCACGATAGCCGAGGCGTAGTATCACCCACCCCCAACGGATTTACCCGCAAAGCACAACGCAAATTTACCGGCACCAACGTGGCCCGCGTTTGCGCGGTGCCTAACCAAGCCATCAAGGTAACGACCATCACCTTTGTCATCAGGATTTTGGCCGCGTTCAGTGAAATGGTCACGAGGTTTTAAAGTTTAATTCAGTGTTGGACGGCTGCAGGGTTGCATCATCGGTGCGCAGAATTTATCACGGATACTCATTATCGGCACCACATTATCTGACAAGATTTCTGCTCGCCGTTGAGTTTACAGTTTCGAGATCAACTTTCGGTCGATTGCTTGCAAAAAAACGCTTGCAACTTGAACGGTTCCAAAATGAGTGGCCGCACCGTTTCGCGGTTACAACCAACACCGAGCTTCTCCTTTGAGTCAGTTTTATCGCCACTCGGTTCAGGGAAGGATTTAATTCAGGGAAGGTTTACCACTAGCTTTCAACCGGCTCATTCCGTCAATCAGTTGCTGATTGCTCTGGAGCTTTTTAAACCATTGCGGCATCGCTTGGGGTCCGACATCAAGGGCATTAAGTCGGTCCATGAACTGCGGGCTGGCTAAGACGCGACGATCCACTTGTCCGTGCGAAAACATGTTGCCTAACTCCAGACACGCCGCCACCGGTTCTATCCCGCTGCGACTTACCGGTTCATGATGCGCTCCCACCGCGTCAATTAGTTGCGCTGGCAACCGCCAACGATCCATTAGCGCTCGTCCCACTTCTGCGTGGTTGCATCCAAAAATTTCCTTTTCGCGGAGCATCTGACGATCTTCTGTTAGTTTATAGAATTGATCGTTAAAAACCCCGGGACGAATCTGGGCTAGCACAATCTTACCGACGTCGTGTAATAATCCGGCGGTAAACAATACGTTCGTATCTTGATTCAAAGATTCCGCAATATATTTAGTGCTGAAAGCCGTCGTGACACTATGCGCCCACAAGCGACCGACATCCAGACCACCCGGTGGTTGTGCTGGAAACGCATCCGCCCCGCTGATCATCGAGACCAACAAATAGACGGATTGGTAACCGACACGATTCACGGCATCCGGCACCGTGGCGATCGGTTCCGGCTGGCCGAAAAACGCGCTATTGCAGACTTGCAGCAACTTAGCCGTCAGGCCCGGATCAAGCATGATAGTCTCTACAATCTCATCATAGTTTGCGTCAACATCACTGAGTTTTGGCAGTAGTTTTGCCAAGAGCGAGGGGGCGGCGGGTAAAATTTCAACGTTATCTAACAGGGTGTCTATTTGATTCACTTGGTTCCAATCGGCGCCCGCGCCAACAACTTGATTGCTAATTGGTTATTAATTCGAGCCTCGCCTTCCACTATCCCGACACAGACAGCTCAATTATTTACTGCTCTAATCAGATTATTAACTATTCCTGCTTTTTGAACGGGGACAATCTGACCAAAGTGAATCATTTACAGGCGGCTTGCGGCAAAGTATTTTTTGCGCGTTGAAAACCGTTGATCACAGTTCGCAAGTTGTCCACGCGCAGCCCTCGCTGTAGCGTTCCCAATCATTTCCACCAACCGCCCCGACTCACTAATCGTTATGAATCACACGTTATTTGCTGAAGCCGTCACTGGAACCGATGCCATCAACCGCAGCCAGGAATTGCTCCAATCCGTTTACCGGTGGCTTGCTGAGAATGGTCTGAAATTTGGCGTGGCCCTCGTCACCGCCCTCGTTATCTACCTGATTGGTGCGTGGGTGGCCAACATGACCCGCGCTTTCATTAAGCGTATGCTGGTGAAGCGGGGGATGGATGAGACGTTCGCCTCCTATCTCGGTAACATCGTGCATGCGATCATCATGGTGTTAGTGCTCATCACGGTTCTCGGTCAGTTGGGAGTGCCGACGGCCCAATTTGCCGCGCTCATCGCCGCCGCCGGTCTGGCTATTGGCCTCGCGCTACAAGGGAATCTTTCTAATTTTGCCTCTGGTTTTTTACTGGTGTTTTTTCGCCCGTTCAAGCGCGGCGATTATATCGCGGCCGGCGGTTCCGAAGGTGTTGTTGATGAAGTAGGCGTATTCACCAGCACGCTCACCACGGCGGACAACCGCAAAGTCATCATTCCTAACTCTGCGATCACCGGTGGTAACATCACTAACTTCAGCGTCAATCCCAAACGCGCCCTAGCCGTAGCCTGCGTCGTGGCGGGCGAGAATCCCGTGGAAAAGGTGCGCGCGACCTTGCTCTCGGCGGCCAAGGGCAACACCAAAATTCTTAGTGACCCAGCGCCGGTGGCAGTCATGACGCACTTAGGCGAAGGCAAATACACTATTGAATTACGTGCGTGGTGCCAGACGGCACATTATTGGGAGGCGGTGTTCACGTTGAATGAGGCGATCAAAGCCGCGCTCGAACAGGATCGCATTATCAGTCCCATGCCGGCGATGAAGATAATTCAATAAAGGCCGACACCCTATCCAAGCGTCGGTTCAGCATGGCAAACATATAGCCGTTCACCAAGACATTGGGACGCATGTTTAAACGCGCCCTACCCGCCTCGGCTCTGCTAAAGTTATTTTGATTTGTTATATTCCCTGACCCACATGGATTCACCTGGCTCGATCAATCACCAACAAATGCGGCCAACTGAGCTCCAAAGTGTTTTGCTTGACCCGCTGATGTCGCACCCAAGCGGGTAGCTTGGCCGCAGGTGCGATATGTCGGCGGCGGGCAGCGAGAATCTTGAAAATTAAAAATAGTTCGTGACGAAATGGCGCATTCGCTGTCTCATTTGGCAACCGCCATGAGTATTTCCCACCACGATGCCTTGAAACACTTTGCTGTGCGAATCTCGCGACTGCTGATGCTGCGGCGTGCCGTGCAATGGCTCACGGTCTGGTGCTTCATCTGGGGCGCCATCACGCTGGCGGTGCGGATGGCGGGATTTCATCAAACTTACTGGCTCGGATTGGGAATTTTTGTCGCCTTGCCCGCAATTATTTTTGCCGCGCTCCAAGCGCGAAGGGAAATCCCGGCGTTTGCTAAAATCCGCGCGAGTTATGATCAGCACAATGCTTGCGGCGGCGTGATGATGGCAAATGAAGCCGCGAATACCGATGCGTGGTTTGCCCAACTCGCGCCGGCAAGCGTGCCGGATTTGCGTTGGCAGAGCGCGCGGGCGTTGTGGTTGTTGTTGGTGGCAGCCGGGTTCGCGGCCACGGCACTGTTGTTGCCGGAACGTCTAACGCATCTCGCGCAACGGCATCTGGAGATCAATCAAATCGTGGAACAGCTCAAGGCGGAAGTGCAGACGTTGACGCAGGAAAAAATTGTGGACGATAAAAAGTCCGAGGATTTGCAAAAGCAACTGGCGCAAGTGGAGAAAGATTCCTCGGCTTACGATCCGAACAAAACGTGGGAAGCGCTTGACCATATCAAGCAGGCGAATTCCGATTCAGCGAAAGAAGCGGCAGAGGAAGCGATCAAGAAAACGGAGTCGCTGACGCAAGCGGAGACATTGGCAAAGGCGATGGAAATGGCGGCGGAGAATGGCATGGAGCCGGCCACGGCGGCGCAGGCAGCACAGGATTTGGCGGCGCTGTTGAACGCGGCGAAGCTGGAGGAAGGCGTGTTGAACGGAAAAATTCCACCGGAGCTGTTGCAGAATTTAAGCAGCTTACAAGGTTTGAATCAGGAGCAGATGGCGCAGTTGATGAAAGCGTTGGCGGCGAACAAAGGGATCCTGAGTAACACGATGAGCAATCTTTCGAATCTGAAAATGATTGATGCGGCGGCGCTGGCAAAGATGCAGGCAGCGGGTGAAAAATCGAAATCCAACTGCGAAGGGCTGGCGCTGTATCTTTCGCAGTGCAAGGGCGGCGGTAAGTGCGATTCGGATATTCTTTTTTCCTGGCTGAAGAAGCGGAGTCGCGGCGGGCCTGGCGGCGGTGGACCGGAAGCGCCGATGGATTGGGATAACGATACTTCGGAGGCTAACCTAAAATTTCAGGAACATGCGCTGCCGCCATCGTCGCACATGAATGACGCGCAAATTGTGGGCGTGAGCAAAGTCGCGCCGGAGTTGGCGAAAGCGGATGTCTCGGCAGAACACGGGTCGTTGGAGAATGCCGCAGCGGGCGGCGGTTCGGCGCACGCACAAATGATTTTGCCGGAACATCGGCACGCGGTGCAGAAGTTTTTTAAGCGAGATGGGAAATGAAAAAACATCCAAGCACCAAGCTCCAACATCCAAAGAAATTTTAATCTCCAAACTTGAAAGGCGTCCCCGCAACGAATGTTTGGAGTTTAATGTTTGGGGCTTCTCTGGATGTTGGAGCTTGGAATTTGGAGCTTTAATTTTATGTCTGACACAATTCTAAAACCTGACGAACTGGCACCTGCCGCCGAGTTAGTGCGCAAAACTCTGGAGCAGCTCGACCGCATTTTGCTCGGACGCAAAGAGCTTCATCGCCTTGTCCTGATTGGCGTTTTATCGCGCGGCCATGTGTTGCTCGAAGGGTTGCCCGGCCTCGGCAAGACCGCGCTCGTCCGCACCATCGGCCAGATCATGAAGCTGGATTTCAAACGCATCCAGTTCACGCCCGACCTGATGCCGGGCGATGTGCTCGGCTCGCACATTTTGCAAGAGACGGCGACCGGCAAACGCGAGCTGGTTTTTCAGCCGGGTCCAGTATTCACGAACATTTTGCTCGCGGATGAAATCAATCGCGCCTCGCCCAAGACGCAATCGGCGATGTTGGAAACGATGCAGGAAAATTCCGTGACGCTGCTCGGCACGACGCGTCCCCTGCCCCAGCCGTTCTTTGTGTTGGCAAGCCAGAATCCGATTGAACTCGAAGGAACGTATCCGCTGCCGGAAGCGCAACTGGATCGTTTTCTCTTCCGCGTGATGTTCGACAATGTGGATGCGGACGTGTTGACCCAAATCATTTCGGAACGTCGTCGCGGCGAACTGCCCGCACCAACGTGGCAAATGGAACGTGAACAGTTGGAAATGCTGTTCGCGACGATGGGGAAAATTTATCTACCGAATCCGGTCGCCCGCTACATCGCGCGATTGGTGACGGCGACGCATCCCGGCGGACCGGAGGCGACGGAGCCGGTGAACAAATATGTGAGCTACGGAGCATCGCCGCGCGCGGCCATCGCCATTGCCGAAGCCGCGCGTGGTAACGCGTTAGTTTCCGGGCGACCGAGCGTGGGATTTGAAGACGTGAAAATCGTGGCGCAAGCGGTATTGAACCATCGTTTGATTTTGAATTATCAAGCGCGGTTTGATCGCATGACGCCGTCGAAACTCGTCGGCGAATTGCTCGCTCAACTCGACGAGACCGGTTTGAATCTGCCGAAAGATGTGGCCGTGGCGAAGGCTAATTAAAAATGCAAAATTCCAAATTCAAAAACCGGCTTTTATTCGCGAGCGCGGTGAAACTTTTTTTAATTTTTAATTTTGCATTATTAATTTCCGCCGCCCGCGCGGCGGAACAGTTTGGGGACATTTCCGTGGAACCGCACGCGATGTTCACGGGCAACACCTTTCATGGCTATGCGGAGATGCGCGTGCAGTTGGAAAATCGTTCGCATACAAAAACACACACGGTCACGATTACGTATCCACATAATGCCTACAACAACGGCAACAGCCTCAGCCGACTGGCGCGCACGGTGAAACTCCAGCCGGACGCGCGCGAGATCGTTTCGCTGCTGCAGCCGCCCTTGCCCGCGCAAGGTGATGGCCAGATTCGGGTGGAAGTGGACGGCTATCACGAAGGCGAAGTCCACGCGCCGAATGCGAATAATCATTGCAATGAAAATTATGGTTACCGGGGGAACAATCATCTACCGACCGTGTTCGTCAGTCGCAGTCTGGATTTTGACGCGATCGGTAGAGTTTTTAATTCCGGCAAGGGGGTGGCATTCACGGCGGAAATGGCCACGGGTGCTCCCGATGCGGTCGGCAGCGGTTACCAAGCCAATTCATGGATGCCCGATACGCGCCGCGGCGGGGCGGCGAATTGGCTCGAATTAGAATATGATTCACCGGAAGCGATCGAGCAGGTTTCCATCTACAACTGCATTTCTCCGACCAAGACGGGCAATGTCATTCTCATCGGCGTATCGGGCACGAACCTGACTACCTTGCCATTGGCGGGCGCAAAAATCACTTCTCGCCGGGGTGGTTGGGTAACGGAAATCACCTTTCCCTTGACGAGTGAGCCGGTGAAAACCGTGAAGCTCGATTTCGGCAAAACTCCACCGTATAACATCTCCGTTGATGCGGTCGAGGTGAGCGGAACGAACGATACTCATTGGGCTTCAACCGCCCGCGCGAGCAGCGATAACAGTGCTTCGGCTACGAGCTATGCGCCCACCGCCACGGAAAATATCATCGCCACGTTACGCGCGGAATCGGCGGTTGCTGATTGGAGTGAGAACTGGCTGGCCTACACGCCGTTTGATGCCATCGTCATAAGCCAGGCAGATTTGAGCGTCCTGACTCCGGGCGTCAGCAGCGCCCTGACCGATTACCTTTATGCCGGCGGAAATATTTTTGTCGCGGGCGGAACTAGCCTGCCTGCCGCGTGGCACGCCAGCCTCAAGAAAAATTTGCCGGACGGGGTGATTTCTGTAATCGGTTTCGGCACGACCTTCGCCGCTGAACATTTCACCGCGATGGATCAGGGCTCCGCTCAAAAAATTCGCGAGGTGGTCCGGGACGAGGCGCGTTACTGGCAAAACCTGCCGGCGGATAGCGGTGCCGCGAACAACGTTTTGCCGGTGGTGGAAAATTTAAAAGTCCCCACGCGCGGCATCGTCGTCATCATGCTGGCGTTCATCATCGTCATCGGCCCGGTAAACATCATCTGGCTCAACCGCCGCAAACGCCGGACGTGGATGCTCTGGACGATTCCCGTGATTTCTTTTGCCACGACCATGCTCGTGTTTGCCTACAGTTTGTTGCGCGAAGGTATCACGCCCGACACCCGCATCGCGGGGCTGACCGTTTTAGATCAAGCCGCGCATCGCGCAGCCACCACCGGCGCGGAAGGATTTTATTGTCCGCTTACTCCGAGCGGCGGGCTCACGTTTGAATCCGGCACGGAAGCCACGCCACTCGTCAGCACCGGCTACGGCTCCGGTTCCTCGCGCGAAGTGGATTGGACGCAATCCCAGCACCTCACGCGCGGCTGGGTTTCTTCCCGCGTGCCGGCGCATTTTCATTTGCGAAAATCTGAGACGCGCCGCGAACGCATTCAGATCGTGAATGAGAATGGAAAATTATCTCTTATTAATAGCCTCGGTGTGTCCATCAAAACGGTCTGGTATGCGGATGCGGACATGAAAATTTTTGAGGCGCACAACGTCCCCGCTGGACAAAAGAGCGAGCTACTCGTGGCAACTCTGGAACCGACTCCCGCGAAGCAAACTGGCGGCAAAGGTTTATTGCTGGATCTCGGATTTGCCACGCACACCGATGGCTTGAATCCGGCGAGGTATTTGTTGCCAAACACCTACGTGGCCATGCTCGATGGCAATCCATTCATCGAAAACGCACTGGGCGCGGCCTCGAAACCGAAGCGCACGAAAACTTCGGCAGTCCTGTTTGGTATTCTTGAATCACCCGCAACCAAATGAAAGTCCAAGTCAAAAATCTGCACAAGGAATTCGGCAAGACCGTCGCCGTGGACAACATTTCTTTCGAGTTCGACTCCGGTCACGTCTTCGGTTTCGTCGGTCCTAATGGCGCGGGCAAGACCACGACGATGCGGATCATTTCCACGATCGAAGAACCGACTTCCGGCGACGTATTGCTCAACGGTGTTTCGGTTTGCGAAGAACCCGAACTCGCGCGCCGCGTTGTCGGTTACGTTCCCGACACCCTGCCCGCTCACGCCGACATCACCGTTCACGAGTATCTCGATTTTTTTGCCCGCGCCTACGGCTTACGCGGAAAAAAACGCACGCAAGCGGTGGAAGCCATTGAAGAATTCACCAACGTCATCGGCATCCGCGAGAAGCATCTCAAGGCACTTTCCAAAGGCATGAAACAACGCGTGAGCCTTGGCCGCGCCCTGGTTTATGATCCCGATGTTTTGGTGTTGGACGAACCGGCGGCGGGTCTCGATCCACGCGCCCGCGTCGAGTTGCGCGAATTGCTCATGCTGTTGGCGGAAAGAAAAAAAGCCATTCTCATCAGCTCACACATCCTCACCGAGCTGACGGAAATCTGCAACGGCGTGGTGATCATCGAACGCGGAAAAATTCTGGAGACGGGCACGATCGAAGAGGTGCTCAAGAAAAGCACGCCGCGCCGGACGGTCGCCGTTAAATTGTTGGCCAGTGAGCTACATCAAAACACAGCGTTGCTTAAACAATTATTGGAAACGCCGCACGTCGAGAATGCGCGGGATGTGGCGAATGAAATCCACTTCGAACTCACCGGGGATGAATCGGCCGCGTGTGACATCTTGGATTCTCTCGTCGCAAAAAAATTCCGGGTGACTGAATTCCGGCAGACCAAACAAAATCTGGAAGATATTTTTATGAACGTCACCAAGGGAGGCGTGCAATGAACAAGTATGAAGTAAGAAGGATGAAGGATGAAACATTGCAACACGCACAACGAGTTTCCATTTCATCCTTCATAATTCAACCTTCATCCTTTTCAAAATTATGACTGCGACCATCGGAAAAATAAAAGCCCACTTTCTCAACTGGCGCGCATGGGAATTTAATCCCATCGTCATCAAAGAACTCCGGCAGGGTGTCCGCAGTTGGACCGTCACCGGAATGTTGATGCTCTTTCTCGTCGTGCTATTCCTCACGTCGCTCGCATTTCTCATCGGGCAGAGTTTTGACGTGAATGAAAATATGCAGCTTGGTGGCTCCATGTTTTCCTCCTTCGTCGTGATCCTGGCGGGCGCAAGCGTGTTTTTTATCCCGCTTTACATGGGCGTGCGTGTCGCTGCGGAACGCCAGGAAAATAATCCTGATTTACTCTACGTCTCCACGCTTTCCCCCACTCGGATCATTTTCGGAAAATTTCTCTGCGGCGCTTATATCGCGCTGCTTTTTTTTAGCGCGTGCATGCCGTTCATGGCGTTCACAAATCTTTTGCGAGGCGTGGATTTGCCGACCGTCTTTTTCATCCTCGCGTTTTTATTTCTGGTCGTCTGCGCGACCAACATGATCGCCATTTTTCTAGCGTGCCTGCCCATGAGTCGGCCGTTCAAATTTCTGTTCATCATCGCCGGGTTTTTCCAAAGCTTCGGCATCATCGCCTCCCTGATAGGCAGCTCGTATATGTTCATGCGGTCCGGCGTGGGTGCGATGATGGCCGGTCGGGATTTTTGGATCGGCGTGGTAACGTTTGTTGGCCTCGGCTTGGCCATCACTGGACTTTTTTTTGTGCTGGCGGTCGCCTTGATTTCTCCGCCGTCAGCAAACCGCGCCCGCCCCGTCCGACTTTATATTACCGCCATCTGGCTGCTGGGCTTCCTGCTCTGTTTCAATTGGGTTCTGAAGACCGGTGACGCCGGGCGAATGGTGGCGTGGCAGTTTCCAACCTTCATCGTAATGATGCTGGCCCTGCTCGTCACGATCAGCAACGCCGACTTGTTAAGCCTACGCGTCCGGCGGACGATTCCGCAGTCCAAGTTGAAACAAATGTTCGCCTTCGTTTTCTATAACGGGGCTGCGGGCGGATTGCTCTGGGTCGGCGGAATGTTGGCGATCACTTTTTTAGCAAGCTCCGTCGTTCAACTATTTTTCATTAAGACCACCGTCCCCACCGGCGAGGAGAAAGATTGGTTCACCACCACGGCGGCGTATGCGTTTGCTTATGCACTCACCGCCCTACTCATCCATCGCAAATGGCTTTCTCGGCGCCCACCAAAAATCGCCGGACTGCTCGCCGTATTGCTCGCGGCCGCTTGGGCCGTGTTGCCCAGCGTCTTCCTGTTTTTCGTGAACAAGCTATCGTGGAACTCGGTCGAAGGACTGCAACTCGGCAATGTTTTCAACCTCTTCACCCTTCGCGAAGATAGTCAGCGGACGCTGCATTTGCTTTTCGCGAGCAGTTGGTTTTTCGTGATTCTAATTCTGAACACGCCCTGGTTTTTTCGGCAGTTACGAAATTTTCAACCGCCAATCCGTGTCACTGCTGAAAATTCTCCGCCCGTGTTGAAATAATTTTTCACATGGAACCTGCCATCCGACAAGCCCTGCGCGACGGCGAACAACTCGGCGCACGTTATGCGTTGCAAATACCGCAGGTGGCCGCGAGCGGCATCATCGGCTCACGCGCCGGTCGTCGCGCGGGCAGCTCGATTGATTTTCAGGATTACCGCGAATACCAACCCGGCGACGACTTGCGTTTTATTGACTGGGGAATTTACGCGCGCACTGATCGGCTCACCGTGAAATTATTTCGCGAGGAAGTCACGCCGCATCTCGATTTGATCCTTGATGGCTCGCGCTCAATGAACCTTGCGGACACCGCCAAGGCAAATGCGGTCGCACAACTCGCGGCACTGCTCGCCGCTGCTGCTGCGAACGCCCAATGTTCACAGGCCATTTGGCTTTCTGGCGAAGGTTTTCAACGACTCCCGAACGACACGCTCTCGCCGGCGGCTTGGGACAAAATAGATTTTTCCAGTCTGCGCACGCCCGAACAATCGTATGAAATCCTGCCGCCGAAATTTCGTCGGCTCGGCGTGCGCGTGCTCGTCAGCGATTTATTGTGGCCGGGCGAACCGTTGCAAATTCTCCGCCGCTTGCGTGAAGGTGCGGCGGCGTTGTTCGTCGTGCAACTGCTCGCACGCGATGACGCCACGCCGCCGGAGCACGGCAACTTACGCGTGGTGGACAGCGAGACCGGTGCCGAAACGGAAATCTACATTGATTCCAGCATCGCGAAACAATATGCGGAAAATCTCGCGTCGTTGCAGCAATCGTGGAGCGACGCCTGCCGCCAGTGCGGCGCGCAGATGACGACGATCATCGCGGAGGATTTGGAAATTTCATTGAAAGAATTGGAATCCATCCAGCTTTTAACACCCGCGTAACCCGAAATCGGAATGACGAAATTCGAAATCCGAAAGAAGCCCGAAATCCGAATGACGAATCCGGTGTGTGAGCAGCGCATTTGTCGGGCTTCGGATTTCGGGCTTCGGATTTATTTCGTCATTCGTCATTCGTCATTCGGATTTTCAGCCTGCTCGTCCGCCGCCACCCGATGATTCCTTTTCTGACATATCCGCTCGCGCTGCTCGCGCTCGCCACTGTGCCGGCGCTGGCGGCGATTTATATTTTGCGGAACCGGTTCCGGCGCAAACAAGTTTCCAGCCTGTTGCTGTGGCGTTTTCAAGTTCAATCCAAAGCTGGCGGCGCAAAAGTCCACCGCCTGCAACTACCGCTGATTTTCTTTTTGGAACTCCTGACGTTGCTTCTGCTCGTGATCGCCGCCACTGGGCCGCATTGGCAATTGCCGCAATCACAACGCCCGCTCATCGTCGTGCTGGATGATTCCTTTTCCATGCGCGCCACGAAGGATGGAATCTCCGCCCAAACTCGCGCGCATGAATTTCTGCAAAAACTTTTTCGCCAACAGCCACCGCCGAACACGCGGCTGGTGCTGGCGGGAACCGAACCGCGTTCGCTCGGCTCCGCCGTAAAAAACTGGCGCGAAGTTGACGCCCTTTTGCCGCAGTGGAAATGCTGGTCGCCCGGCGCCGCGATTGATTCCGCCATCACGCTCGCGACAGAATTGGGAAAACAGCAGGCGAATATTTTGGTGCTCACCGACCATAAACCCGCTGACGAAAAAATTTCCAATCCGCGCCTCGAATGGCACGCCTTCGGTTCGCCGCAGGATAACTTCGCCATCGTGAACGCCTCCCGCACCGTGTTTGGCGAGCAGGATCGCTGCCTGCTGGAAGTCGCAAATTTTTCCAGCGGATCGCGCAGCACAAAGTTGCTAGTGCAGACTGGATCCAATGCGCCGCAAAGTTCACTCATCACTCTCGGCGCACACGAAAACCAGAGGCTGGTTTTCAACATTGCTTCATCCGCACCTTCGCTCCATGCGGTTTTGGAAAAAGATTCGCTCGCAGAGGACAACGAAGTTCAACTGCTGCCGCCGATTCGGAAACACGTTCGCGTGCAAGTTGCATTGACGAATGAAAATTCTTCCACGCTCGTCAGCCGCACGCTCGACGCGACCGGATTGCGCGCCGCCATTTCTGATAATCCTGAACTGGTTATTCATGAAACTGATGCCGTCACGAGCAGCAACTCTTGGAGCTTGCGCTGGTCGGGCGAAGGCGCGACGAACGCCTACACCGGCCCGTTTATATTGGATAATTCGCATCCGCTGGCCGCTGGCGTCGCGCTCGAAGGCATCGTGTGGGCGGCGGCGAGCGCAACGAATTCGCCCGGTGACGTGCCGGTGATTTTGGCGGGCAACGTGCCGTTGCTCACCGTGCGCGAAGATGTCTCGGGGCGTCGTCATCTCACGCTGAATTTTAATCCCGCATTATCCACGCTGCAAAACACGCCCGACTTGCCGATTATTTTTTGGAACATCTTGCAATGGCGCATCGCTGAAATGCCCGGCTTGAAAGAGAGCAACGCGCGACTGGGCGCGGAAGTCACTTTGAAAACGACTGACGAAGCGGTGACGATCACGCAGCCGGATGGCGAGAAAAAATTCTTTCCCAAAACGGGCGGCGAACTCGCGTTGGAAACGCCGGTGCCGGGAATTTATTCTGTCGCGATGGGAGCGGTCACGAATCAGTTTTCGGTGAACGCGATTGCGGCGGATGAATCCGATCTGTCCGCGAATCTCACTAGCCAGTGGGGCAAATGGAGCGAGGACACGCAGCGCCGTTTGGAAGAAGCCTCGGCCATCTGGATTTTCGGGTTGCTCGCAGCAGCGCTACTCGCGACGCATCTGTATCTCGTCACCAAATCGAAAGGGTCCAGCTAAATGTTCACCCTCTTCCAACCGGTCTGGCTCCTGCTGCTGATTCCTTTGGCGGCGGCGTGGTTCGCGTGGCCGCTGCCGGGGCGCGGCTTGAAAATAGCGCGCGCGATTATTTTTCTGTTTCTCGTTTTCGCATTGGCACAACTAGCGATCAAACTTCCCGACCGTGCGGGAACCGTTGTGGTGGTTGCCGATCGCAGCGAATCCATGCCGCAGAACTCGGCGGCGTCGCAAAAAGAAATCATCGGTCTGCTGCACAAATCCATGGGGCCGCGCGATCAGCTTGGCGTCATTGGTTTCGGACGTCAGGCGATCGTCGAGCAATCTCCCCAGCGCACGGAATTTCCGGGATTCACCGCGCAAGTGGGCGGTGATCATTCCAGTTTGAATGATGCGATTGAATCCGCGCTCTCCGTGATTCCGCCCGACGGTGGCGGACGCATTCTGGTTTTGTCTGATGGAAAATGGACCGGCAAAGATCCCGCCGCCGCTGCTGCCCGCGCGGCGGGTCGCGGAGTCGCCGTGGACTATCGCCTGCTCGCGCGTCCGCAAGTCAGCGACGTAGCCATCCAAAGTTTTCTGACACCGCAATCGGTTCAGCCGGGACAAGCTTTTGTTTTGAGCGCGTGGGTGCAGTCGCCGACCGATCAGGATGTGCAATACCAACTGCGTCGTGGTGATGAAATCATTTCGTCGGGCACAAAAAGTATTTCCGTCGGCATGACGCGGTTAATGTTCCGTGACCGCGCGGGCAAAGCGGGGATCAACGAATACACATTGACAGTTCAAGGCCCGAAAGAAGATCCGATTCCCGAAAATAATACTGCCCGCGCGCTGGTCGGCGTGGAAGGCGCAAAACCAGTTTTGATTGTTTCGTCGGCGGGTGAAAAATCGGGGTTGGTAAAATTGTTGCGCGGCGGTTCGATGGATGTCATCGGCAAAACGCCGCAGCAATGCCAGTGGTCGCTGGAACAGCTCTCGCAATTTTCGAGCGTAATTTTGGAAAATGTTCCCGCCGGACAGATCGGCATGAGCGGCATGGAAACGCTCGCGTCGTGGGTGGAGGAAACCGGCAGCGGACTCGCGATGACTGGCGGGCAAAAGTCTTATGGCCCGGGCGGTTATTTCAAATCTCCACTCGAACGCGTGCTGCCGATCTCGATGGAGATGCGCCGCGAACATCGCAAATTAAATCTCGCCGTCGTCGTGGCGCTGGACCGTTCCGGCTCAATGTCCATGCCCGCTGGCGGCGGGCGCATTAAAATGGACCTGGCCGATCTCGGCACCGTTTCGGTGTTGGATTTGCTGTCGCCAATGGATGAAATCGGCGTGTTCGCGGTGGACACGACGGCGCATGAAATTGTTCCGCTCGACTCGGTGGAAAAAAATATTTCGTATCGGTCACGCATTTTGGCCATCGGTTCGGAAGGCGGCGGCATTTATATTTACGAGGCGCTCGTGGCCTCCGCACAGATGATTCAAACGGCCAAGGCGCAGACGAAACACATCATCCTGTTTGCCGATGCTTCCGACTCCGAGCAGTCCATGCACTACGAGGAAATCGTAGATAAACTTCGGGAAGCCGATGTGACGGTCAGCGTTGTCGGTCTGGGCACGGATCACGATTGCGATGCGAATCTGCTCAAAGACATTGCGAAACGAGGCAGCGGCGAATGTTATTTCAGCAATGATCCCGACGAGATTCCGCGCATCTTTGCGCAAGATACTTTCACCATCGCGCGCAGCACATTCATTGACCAGCCGACGCCATTTTCTTTCACCGCCGGATTTTCGCTGCTGGGCTCGCAGCCGGTTTCAGCCCCGCCATCATTGGGCGGATACAATCTTTGCTACCTCCGCCCGGAAGCGAATCTTGCCGCTGTCACGGGCGATGAATACAAGGCACCCGTCGTGGCTTCGTGGAACGCAGGCAACGGTCGCGTGCTCTGCTATCTCGGCGAGGCAGATGGAAAATTCAGCGGCGATTTCGCCAAGTGGAATCAGGCCGGTGAATTTTATGCGACGCTTGCGCGCTGGGTCGCCGGCAAACATCAGCCGTTGCCGGACGAGATGTTGCTCACGCAGGAAATCCGCGACGGCGTGTGCTTCGTGCAATTGCATCTTGATCCCGAGCGCAAGGCCGATCCATTCGCGAGCCTGCCGCGCGTAAAAATTTTGCATGGCCAACCGGGCGCAACGCCATCGAAAGAAACCGTTTTGCTCCAATGGAAAAATGCCGATCTGCTCGAAGCCGCAATTCCCGTGGCGGGTCGCGAAACGATCTTGAATACGGTGGAAATTTCCGGACAACAACCGGTTACTTTGCCGGCGGCTTGTCTGCCGTATTCGCCGGAGTTTGCGCCGGATCAACCCGGACGTGGCGCGGCGACGCTCGCGCAAATCGCCACGACGACCGGCGGCAAAGAACGCGTCGAGATTCCTAAAATGTGGAGCGAACTGCCGATCAAATCGCGTTATGTCGAACTTGCTCCGTGGCTCTTTGTTATCGCTGCGATTTTATTTCTACTGGAAATTTTTGAACGCCGCACGGGTTGGATTTCTCGCTTCCTTGAACGCAGACCGGTCGTCGCCCAAGCCGGCACGAAAGAATCTGATTTGGAGACACCGGAAGTTGCCGTGCCAAAAACTCCCGCCATGCCTTGGCTCAAACGCAAGCCCGCGCGCAAGGCAACCAGCACTACACCGACGAAGCCCCAAAGATCTGCGGCTACCAAACCATCCGCGCCGACCTCAGCGGCGGAGAAACCTGTCGGCACGGAATCCACGATTAACGCCATGCGCAAGGCGCGTGAACGGGCGAAGAACCGCATGGATAAAGATCGTTGATGACTTTTAGCCGACCCGCTAAAGCTATTCTCCCGTCGAACGACCGCTGCCGGGCCGCCCGTATTTCAACCCGATGTTCTGTTCGTAAGTGCCAAGCTTGATGCCCTCGTTTTTTTCTAAGCCTTTGAACTCCGAATTCAGCCGCTCCAGCCGGCGCCGCGTTATGTCGGCGATGGGTAGCTCAGGGAAACGGGCGAGGATTGTCTCCAAAGTTGAGCGAACAGTGTCCACATCCGCACCGAGTTCGATCTGGAAATTCGCCAGCAAATTCAACCAGCCTGCAACCTGTTTTGGCGATTGACGAGGCTCATTGATAATTTGAACCAGCTCCATTGTGGCCAGATCGAGCCGCTTGAAATCACGCGCATAAATGGTCGCCAGTTTCTCGCGGACTTCCGAATCGTTGGGATGCGACTCCAAATGTTTGACGTGTGCCGCCGCGAGTCGACCAGGCTCAATCTCTTTCGGCTTGATGTGCGCCATCGAATTCATCAGCCCCAGATTCTTCGGACCGACCGGTAAGATCACCGTTTTGCGGGCACTCGCGCCTAACAGCATCGACTCCGTTTCAGTCAAATGCGCCAGACGCTGTTCCGCATGCAAGGCCATTTCCGTTTCGGGAAAAAGCGTGATAATTTTTTCCAACGACCCTCGCGCTCCGTCCACGTCCAGACCAATTTTCAGATACCAATCGGCCATCGTCGTCCACGCCACCGCCACGAAATTGTCCGGCGCATCCGTGCTGGCACAATACTGGTTCAACGTATTCTCCGCCGCCGGCAAGTCTTTCAAATCCTCCGCCTGCACGCTGGCCAACAGCATAATGCCCTCGAAATCATTGGGGAATTTTGCGAGTTGTTTGCGGACTTCCTCCACCGCCTCCGCGTAGAGTCCGCGTTTACGCTTGGTTTTGGCGATGGAATAAAACGGTTTTTTTTCCGGCGGCACGCTACCGCCGTCGAACAAATCTGTCAGCGGACTAAACGCCCATTCCGCTATGTGCGGCGTCCACATAATTGATAAAACTACCGCCATGGCCACGATAAGAAATGGACCGAATGGGCCGAGGTCATGCGCAAACTTGATGGAGAAAAATACAAAAGGAGTCGTGAACAGCCACTTGAACAGCATTTTCCACGGATCATCGCTGCGCTTGAGCATCCCGTAAAAACCCCAACCAACCAGCGCGACTGCCACCACGATGCCAATGAGTCCGATGAGATGATCAATGACGTGGCGCATATTATGTGGAATCAAACTCTGCCTCTCCGACAATTAGTGCAAGCAAATTTGCAGGTCGGCGGCAACCGCGCATCACGCGTAGCGTAAGGGTTTGCTCAAGGCAAACGCATTGGGCAAATGACGCACCTCCCGCACTGCGCCAGCGAGCAACAATACTTCCACGATGTCGAAACGGAATTTCACCTGCGGATTTTTAAGCAATCGCAAATACTCCAGTGCCGTCTGCGATAATAATTTTTTCTTCCGGGCATCCACCGCCGCGGCCGGTCGCGTCCAGTCTTCTGACGACCGCGTCTTAACTTCCACAAAAACCAAAAGACTGGTGCCATCGCGAAAAATTAAATCCAGCTCACCGTGGGCACCGTGAAAATTACGTGTCAGAAATTTCAAACCTTGTTCCTTCAAGTGAATCTCCGCCGCGCGCTCGCCGAGTTCGCCGCGCCGCAAATGCTCCGGCTGCTGCTTACCGGTTATTTTTTCTTTTAGACGGTCAAAAATACTCATGGGAAAAATTCAATTATGGATGGGTATGAACGAAAATAGACAATCGAAACTTTGAAGCAAATTGAATTCATTGACTTTGCGCCCATCGCGTTTGCCCCATAAAAAATTTCCGTCACACATTTGACTTGTGTCCTGAAAGCAAATATCTCAAGAAGAAAAATGGTCGGGGCGGGGAGATTTGAACTCCCGACCTCTTGCACCCCAAGCAAGCGCGCTAGCCGGGCTACGCTACGCCCCGATCCATAGATTTTATTGGGTGAAATTGCGTTTTTAAAAACTCACAATTTGCGTTTTCTATACTGTCGGGATGAAGGCTAATTCATCCGAACGTAAAAGCT
>JANYFN010000170.1 GCA_025362675.1 Limisphaerales bacterium
TGGCGGTAAAAAAGTTGTTATGAATTCATAACAACCTACTGCGGCGAATTCTGCCAAAATGCCGCGTGAGTTTGAAAATCAAAAAGTGTTGTTGCGATCCGCAACCAGAAATTGCGGACGCGTGGCGCGCTTAACGCACCGGAGAACACCAAGAGCCAAAATGAACATTGTGATGATTTCGTCACAACCTGAACCCGGAGATTTTGCTACAACAAGGGTTTGAATAATGAATGAAAAATGAAACCACAAGAACATCGGGCGGCGAAATGTGAACCCAGCATGAGTGGCCATGAATTTCATCGGCTGGACACAGTGCTGGGACACAAGGCGGCAACTCACATCTACTCACCTGCTACGCCGCACCTACACCTCCACTACTCGCTAGCCGGGCAACGGTGTTGGCTGATAAAATAGTTCGTTGAAAAATGAAGCAGCGAAATTTCATCGGGCGGCTGGTAGGCAGAAAACGCAACCAACTTGGTTGGACGCAGGATTTTTTTGCTGACCGATTGCAACTAGCCGGCTGGCATAACGCTACGCGCAACACCGTTTCTAAAATTGAAGACTGCTCACTAGGCATTGATCTGATCCAAGTTTATTACATTGCCACGGCACTCAACCTTGACCCTGGGAATTTTCTGGCCGGAATTGACTGGCGCGAACAGATTGAAAAAATTATTTGCTCGATGAAACCCCCACAACCAGCCGAAGCGTATGGAAGTCATCGAAAAAATGAGTCGCCACCGACAACGCAGTCAACCGAACGACTGGCGTATTCAATCCAAGACCGTTATCCAAATGAATCAAAAAATATTAAACCGCAAAAAGTGGAAATCTTGTTGCGTTAAAATGCAAAAAGTGGAACAAACCGTTTCAACGAGCCGTTAATAGTCAAATAGTCACTGGTCAATTTGAACCGCGTGCCATAACTCTTTGCTTCCAACGAGGACATGACTTCCACTGTTTCCAAAGTCGTCCGTGCCGGGCGGCTCCGAAAATTTTCGTCCCGGCTTAATATCACAAATCTCACGGAAGCTCCCCGCCGTCTTTCGGAACCATTATTTGACAGCCTTGAAAGCCGTGGTGCAAAACCATAGCGCGGCGTTCAGGTTTGAAAAATCAGGCTAAAGATTGCCCCGCCGCCGCGTATTTGCTGTGATTATTTTGTTACAAATATGGCGTTGCATTTGTAACAAAATAAAAGCACATTCTTCAGGCTGTGAGCTTGAATGAGCAAATTCTAAAACGGCTGAAGCGAGCTGGAACCGGACGGGTATTCACCCGTTCGGATTTTCTCGACCTTGGCTCAACGCCTGCGATTGGGATGGCAATTCAACGTCTGTTGCAAGCGGGCAAATTGCGGCGCGTGGCGCGCGGGCTTTATGATTTTCCGCGCAAGCACCGCTTGTTGGGCGAGTTGTCGGCATCATCCGATGCCATCGTCGCAGCGATTGTGCGGCGGGATGGCATTCGTCTCCAAACCACGGAAGCAGCGGCGGCAAATCTCCTGAATCTTTCAGAGCAAGTGCCAGGGCGCATTGTGTATGACGCCGACCGGCGGCGGCGTTCAATAAAAGTAGGGCAACGCACCATTGAGTTCCGCGAGCGTTCGCGGCGCAAGATGGCGACCGCTGGCCGGGCAAGCGGGTTGGTAATTGCGGGACTGCGCTCAATTGGTCAAAAACAAGTGACGCCAGCGCGACTGGTTCATTTGAAAAAAATATTGAAACCGGCGGATCGGAGTCGGTTACTTAAAGACCTGCGTTATGCACCGGCTTGGATGCACCCGCATCTGCGGTTCATTGCAGGGCAGAAAAAAAGCGCATGAATCGAATTGTCTCCATGTCGGCGGCAGAACGTCGCATTGTTATCGCCGAAGCGGCGGAGCGTTTGCAAATGCAGCCGGTGATTGTGGAAAAAGATTTTTGGGTTTGCTGGATGTTAGAGCGGTTGTTCAGCCACCCGAAATGGCGTGAAGCCCTTGTGTTCAAAGGCGGCACGGCGTTGTCGAAAGTTTTCGGAATTATCCGACGGTTTTCCGAGGACATTGATTTATCGGTGTCGCCCACGACGCTGGGAATTTCTGAATCGGATGTTGAACGCGCCGGAAGTCGTCGGCAGCGCGATCAGTGGATGGAAAATTTGGAATCGGCTTGTGCCAAATGGGTCGAAACACAATTGCAGCCAGAGCTTGAAAAAGAAATTCGCGCGGAAATTGGTCAAAGGGCAGGCAAACAAAATTGGTTAGAGTATCAACTGGATGCCGCGACTCATTCTCCGGTGCTGCTATTTTTCTATCCGTCCGTGCTGGCGGCGGGAGCGAGCTATATTCGCCGCTGGGTGAAATTGGAATTTGGTTCACTCACAGATCAACGTCCGGTCGGTCAACATCGGGTGCGTCCGTGGCTGGCGGATATTTTACCCGCTCCGCTCGCAGAAATGGGTTGCGACGTGGTGGCCTTGGAAGTCGAACGAGCCTTTTGGGAAAAGGCAACCATCCTGCATGCGGAACATTACCGTGATTTGGTAACGGCAATGCCAAGTCACTACTCGCGCCACTACGCTGACGTGGCGGCGATGGCGAGCCGTCCCGAAACAAAACGGGCGCTGGCTGATGGCGCTTTGCGTGAACGCGTGGTGATTTGGAAATCGCGATTCTTTGCCAGGACTTGGGCGCGTTATGATTTGGCACAGCCGGGAACATTTCGGCTCGTGCCGCCTTCGGCACGTCTGCCAGAGCTGGCGCGAGATTATCAGGAGATGCGGGATATGTTCCTTGATCAACCACCACAGTTTAACGAGGTGATGGAAACCCTGAAAAAACTTGAGGTCCGAATCAATCGAATTGGGTGAACAACTTCACCGTTACGCGTTCAGGTTTGAAAATTTTAGAAAGGCGAAATCTGATACTGCAATCTGATACTACTTGGTGTTTTTAGGGCAAAAACCAGATAGCCAGACGCAAGGCTATAAATGGGAAATCGCCAATAATTACAATGTGTTTGCAACGAAAGCTAACCTTGGCAAAAAACTGCAAAACCATCATTCTTGAATTAGAAATCCGCTGCTCTATCCATTTGAGCTATGGGAGCTTTGCTATTGAAACGCCCGTTTTTTGCCACGCATGAGGTTCGTTTATTATGCTCGGGTTATGCGGTGCGACTGGAAACTGAAAGCACCACAAAAGCAAGGGGACGACCCGCCGGCAAAAACTCGTTCGCCAAAGAACGAAACTTATTATTCACGACTTTCTCTTAATGGCAAAGAGATTTGGCGTTCGCTCAAGCCCTTCGCTTTCCTCGTTACCGAAGGTCGCCTTGTCCGCTGCCAAAAACATCGCGACCTAAAGTGACGATAGTTTTGTTTCGACCGATGCAAGGAGATTGCTTTGAAAAGGCGGCGGCATTTTACCTGAAACGTGTGAATGAATGCCGCTGCCAGAGCCTTCGCCCGGATCCAACCAATGTCGAGTAATTCGCGGCTGAATTTATCGCGTTCGCGCCGTTAGCCCGTGGCCGGGAATACTGCACACCGGAAATTCGCTCACGGAATTGATCAGATAAATCCCTCCGCTCGGGCATGCCGGCATCACGCCGTTTTTAAGATACGGCAAGAGGTCGCGCTCTGCGGGGATCGCCTCTTGCGATTTGTTGCGATCCAAGGCCCACTCCTGTTTGGCCAGGTCGATCTGCCGAAGATGTTCGTTGCAACGGTCTTGTTGGATCACCGCGACCCCCGCCACGACGATGGTTGATTTCTCCACCTCCAGGTCGGCGATGTGCTGTTGCTGCAACTTCAACGCGCGCCGGGCCGTCACCAGATGATCCGCCGTCTGCTCGTATTCCGACTTCAGCTCGGCCAGGCTTGTGCGCGCCTCCAGCATTTGGTTGGTGATGATCTGATTCAACGTGCGCAAGCGCGAAATCTCCGAAGCTTGCAGGCCCGCGTTAGAATTTTTTAAATCCGCCAGCTCCACCTGCGCCTGATGCAGCGCCACTTGCGCTGACAGTAACTCCGACTTCACCGAATCACGCGCGTGCCGGGCTTGGAAGAGGAAAAATTCCGCCACCAGCGTCAACGTCAGGCAAGCCAGCACAAACCAACGCTTGAGGTTCATGCCGCCAGTGTCGTCCTTTGTGAAAAATCGTCAAACAGCAAATATGTTTCACGTTGCATTGGGTGCCGCTTGATATTGGACTTAACTCCCGCTTCCCGTTTGGGCGGGGAGAGAGAGCAAACGTGAACGGCCTCAAGCTGCACTCGTCGCATTCCACAACAGAATCGCCGGCACCGGATGCGCGTTTGATTCATAGCCTAAAATATTCAGCGACGCCGTGCTCAAACCAAAATGCCGCGCCTCGGCCAACGGCAGCCCGATCCATCGCGCCGCCAGCACGCGGCCAAAATGCCCGTGCGAAAACACCGCCACGTTGCCGCTCATCGTTTTGAGCCGCGCAATCAAGCGATCCGCTCGCGCCGACATTTGCGCCGGCGATTCCCCGTTCGGGCAACCGTCAAAATAAATATTCCACTCCGGTCGCGCCTGATGGATTTCCGCCGAGCGCAGCCCTTCGTAATCGCCGTAGTCCCACTCCGCCAGATCGTTTTCGATTTCCGCCCCGGCGAGCCCGGCGAGCTCGCACGTGCGCCGCGCCCGCAGGCGTGGACTCGTGAGAACTGCGTCGAACTTCACCGCCGCCAACTTCGGGCCCAGCGCGCGCGCCGCGAGTTCGCCCGCCGCCGTCAGCGGAATATCGGTGCGCCCCGTGTGCTGGCCGGAGAGCGACCACGCGGTTTCGCCGTGACGAATAAAATAAATTTTTTCAAGCATGGGGAGAAATGTTATCAGGTTGATGCGATGGGTTTCTGCCGACCGAGCCGGAGCTTACGAATTAAGACGGAAGATTCCAAACCAAGGATTCAGGAAATAACAGGTGCCGCTTGACCTGCCCCCGAAGGGTGGAAGTTCTCGCGCTGCGAGAACTCCGTCGCCGAGCGCAGCGTCAGGCGACGGCCCGGATGGACCAGACGCGTGTCCTGCCACCTTCGTGCCGCCCGCTCTGCGCGGGCGGAATTCTCGCCACGCGAAATTTTCTACCAGCCCACCGTTGCGCCGCTGCACGCGGCGCTACTCCTTGCAGCGCGAGGAGTTCCACCCGGCTGGTTTTCGCAGCGCGAAAACTGCCACCACCCGGCGTTTTCGCAAACGGCGGCAGGGCCAAACCGCACCCGCCTCAAAAACAATTCCACGTGGCAGTTGACTTCCTCGGAGCGCTCAGGCTAAGTGGACACCATTCCGGCATGAAAATTTTGGGTTTAATTTTCGCACCCCCGCCCCCGCGCATTAGAGCGGAGCTTTGTATCTCAATAGCCCCACCCCTCGCGGCAAGGGGTGAGTTTTCTACGAAAAGGGGCGCGCCCCTTGCGTCAAGTGCGTCACCCCTTTTCCCAAGTGCGTC
>JANYFN010000189.1 GCA_025362675.1 Limisphaerales bacterium
GGCTTTGGCCGATGGAATGGACGTTGAGCCGAAAAAATATGTCGCGCATCGTGGAATTACCGGCGACGACGACTTCGTAAATCGTCAATGGATCCACGGGAAATTCCTCGATGGCGTGCGAGAGATAACCAACGAGCGTGCGCTGGAGCAAACGGCTTTTATCGTGCGTGTCGAATTGAATCCGCGCCATCACGTCGGAGCCGCCAAAGCGTTGCGGATTTTCAAACGAGGCATCGGCCACGACTTCGCCCGTTTCCAAATTCAGTAATCGCACCACAACTGTCGTCGTTCCCAAATCCATCGCGAGGCCGTGAATGGGCGCGGTGGAGTGCGCGATTTCAATTCCATCCAAAAGAATTTTTTCGCCGGCGCGGGTGACGGCCGGATCAAGTTTTAATTTTTTGTGGGAGGTCGGCAGTTTAAAGGCCTGACGTTCAATTTTCATTTCGCCGCGCCGCAACGAGTGGCAGCGGACGACGCCGGAAGTGGCAGCTATTTTGCAGCGACACGAGAGGCGGAACTTTTCTTTGAGATGATTTTCCTCCGGCGTCTTGGGCGAGAGTAACTCCGCGCCCGCCGTGATTTCTACGAGGCACTCGCGACACTTGCCATTTTTGTTGCAGGAATTGGGAACTTTGATCCCGAGCGCGTCGGCGCAGTCGAATAGTGACGTGCCGGGCGTGGCGGCGAACCGGCGGTCATTGAGATGGAGTTCGAGGCTCATGCGTTGACTGTTAGCTTGGACGCCATGGTAATACCGTCAAGCGCAGTGGGAAACGAGATTTTATTCGAGGGTTGAACAAACTCTTTTTTTTTAGCAGGATTTAGTGTCGGTGGTAACCTTCTGTGAACATGCGCAAGATTGATTTAAACAATTTTCGGGTGGCGAGCAGCGAAACGGCGCGGGACATTAACCGGCGGATCGTGCTGAATCTCGTGCGAAAACATCAGCCGATTTCACGAGCCAGTCTCGCTCGCAAATCGGGCATGCAACGCAGCACGGTTTCCGCGATCACCGAACAGTTGATTGCCGAGCGTTGGGTCGTCGAGGGCGCTACCGGCCATCTACCGCGCGGACGCAAGCCGACTTTTCTACATCTCAATTCCGATCGCTCCGGCATCATCGGCGTGGACATTCATCCCTGCGTCACGACGCTCGCGGTTTCCAGCATGGGCATGAACATTCTGGCGCACGAATCCATCCCGACCGGCGATGATCCGAAAGATTTCATTGAACGCCTCGGACGGCGGATCGTGGATCTGATGCGGGCGCATCCAAAAAATTCTTACGAGGGCATCGGTATCAGCGTGCCGGGACGGATTGACCGCGCCTCGCACCGGTTGACGTTCGCACCGAATTTACACTGGCAGGATGTTGATTTTCAAACACCGCTGGAAAAACTGACCGGCCTGCCGGTGGAAGTGGAAAACGCGGCGAATGCCTGTGCGCTGGCGGAATTATGGTCGGGTCGGCATGGTGAAAATATTTCCGATCTGGTCGCGGTCACAGTTTCCGAAGGCATCGGCGTGGGCATGATTATGAACGGCGAATTGTTGCGCGGCTCGCACGGCGTCGCCGGCGAGTTCGGCCATGTTTCCCTCAATCCGAACGGCCCAAAATGTCATTGTGGTAATAATGGTTGCTGGGAAATCTTGGCCTCCAACGCCGCAGCGATCCGCTATTACGCAGAATTTTCTTCCGTGCGCAAAGGCGAAGTCGGCACCAAAAGTAATATGTCGCCCGTGCCGTTCACGGACCTGTTGCGGTTGGTGGAGCAGCGCGACTTGAAAGCGGGCCAGGCGTTGGATCAAATGGCGCGACACCTTGGCACCGGTCTGGCGATGCTCGTCACTGGACTCGCTCCAGAAACGCTCGTCGTCATTGGCGAAGTCACCCGGGCATGGCAACGGGTCGGTCCGATTGTCGAAGCCATCATCCGGGAACGGTCTGTGACCCATGCCAACACGCGCATTGTAGCCTCCGACCCGGAACAATCTCCGCGCCTGCGGGGAGCCATCGTCCTGATTGCGCAGAAACATTTTATTTCGACACCGGCTGGCCAGATTGGCAGCTTAAGATAACGCGCCTTGCTCAGAACAAATTTCGGATTGGCCGTAAGCGAACATTGGGGGGCCGCAGAAGTCACCCAGTTTAGCCGACGAATCAGGTAATAGTGAACGGGTGTGGCTTGACCCCGATAAGTATCGCGGTATTTGTGTATTTAGTTCACCCAAAATCAGCGACCGCACGAACCATCCTTTCAGCTCGCGCCACTTATAAGTAAGCGTCGCATAAACACCTTCAATGGCATGAAAACGCCATGGAGAAATTGCGGAGTGAAATGACGAATAACCGGAAATTATTTTACCGGTTGGAAATAATTGGCACGCCGCGTCAGCGTCCTTTCACGGGAACGCGCGGCGTCCAAACGCCATTGCCCTCCTCAAGATAACGAACTCCATTCAGCTCGGTAAATTTCAGATATTGTTTCCAGATGCCCGCTTCGGATTCGACTTCGGCATCGCGGCGGCGAAGTTCAACCGAACGCAACGGCGGTGCCTCGCCACTCAACGCTTCGCTCAAGACGCGTCCGTCCCGCGGTTCCGCCGGAGTGATGTCCATCAGCCAAAGCAACGTGGGCACGATGTCTATATTGCCAGACGGTAGCGGCGAAGTGACGCCACGCCGAAAGTCTGGCCCCGCTGCCACCGCCAGATTGTGAAGATCGGTCGGGCTGAGCGTCACGTGCATCCCCTCGCCCGCTTTATATTCCGTATAACCGTCATTCACAACTTGTGCCCGCAGATGACCGTCGTTCGGCAGGGACATTTTCCACGAAGAAGCCACCAAGACATCCGGCGCGGTGGGCGAATCCAGCATGACTTCCGCCAGCGGCAACGTTCCGGGCAAAGCGACCCGAGTAAAAATGACGCCGGTGTTCGGCTGTTGCTGGAGCGTCGTCACAATATTTTGAATCGTCGCCGGCGACTTGCCCACAACATAGAGCAACACGGAGCCGCCATTGCCGACGGACACCACATCATTTGATGCCGGCGGTTGCTCCCAGTTGGCACGTGCGCGGATCCCCGCCGTTTGTAGCGTGGCCGCGACATCGCCGTTCTCGCCGATGGTGGAAAAACCGTGATCCGAAACAACAAAAACATCCGTCTCCGAGCGAATCCCGCGCCGGTCCAGTTCCGCCAAAACCGTTGCGAGCCGGTCATCACAATTGCGGATGGCCGCCAGCGCTTCCGGCGAACCTGGCCCGTGATGATGCTGCGAAAAATCCGGTTCGCTCAACCACAGCACCGAGTAACGCGGCATATCCTTTTCCCAAAATGCCTCCGTCAAACAACGCGTCGCCCATGCGTCGCGAGGAATATTCGGAGAAGTCGCCTCCGGAAAAATTCCCAAGCGGTTCGTGAGCACAGGAAAAATTTCTTCTGGTAGTGCGCCCGTCGTGAACCACACGGGACTCGCGGAATCGTTAGTTCGCGCCAATCGGTCGTGCAGCAATGCCACCGGCTTAGCCCCGACTACCGCTGTGCGCCCGCCGTGGGCGCGGACCAATTCCGCAATCGTAGGTAAACGCACATATTTGCCGTCCGACAATTTATCCCCGCGTCGCACTGCAGCCCAAGATTCGGTGCCGAATGGTTTCAGCGGATCAATTTCCGCGCGAAATTCTTTGTTCGCTCCGATGCCGCTACGTTGTGGAAAAACTCCGGTGGCGAGCACCGCGCCGTTCACTTCCGTTGACGTAGGAAAAACGCTGTGGTGATTGGCGAACCACACGCCGCCCTCACGCAACGCGTGCAAGGTGGGCGTCAATTCCGGCGACACGAAATCCGGGCGCATCCCATCCCACACGATGAGCACGAAATATTTCGCCTGCCCCGCAGCGAAGAGCGCGGGCGAAGACTTGGTTGCAAACATCAACCCAACGACCAGCATAAAAGTATATCGAAACATCGCAGATAATTAAAAACAGATGACCCAAACTTACAATCACGAAAGGGTGACAATCTGGCGACTGTTTTTTCAAAAAAGCAGCTGTGCCGCTGGCCAGATAACAGCCTCATTGACCGTTTGTTTTCCTTACCAAAGCACGCCATCGCTGTGTCCGAGCCAACGGTAAATAGTTTGAATGTCCACGCCGGGCTGCACGCAATACGTTGCAAACAAATGTCAAAAATAGTGGCGCGTGATGAGATATATTTTCCACAGCCGGCCGGCGCGGGTCATGGTCCGCTCCCGTTCGGCTCGCCCAGCGAGACGAGTTGCTTTGGTAATATATTTCGGTCGCGGCAACTAGTTGCGGACTTAGCCGTGGGCGAGCCGCGACACAGTTGAAAAATAATTCGCCCGCAAAAAATCTCTGACCTTAACCTTCCCCGAAAAATCTTGCCCTCCATTTTCGCTCTGCCAATATATTCAACCTGTTGCCTCGGTAGCTCAGTTGGTAGAGCAGTTGACTCTTAATCAATTGGTCCACGGTTCGAGTCCGTGCCGGGGCACCACTTTTATCTCGTGAACCATCCGCCAGAAATTTTGCTCTTTGTCGGACGCTTGCATCCCCTGCTCGTTCATTTGCCCATCGGCATGATCTTCGTGCTCGCGCTGCTTGAGATCGCCGCGTGGTTTCCACGCTTTCGCAAGGCCAATGCCAGCGCCGGCTTCATCCTCGCGATCGCCGCACCCTTTGCTGTGGTCACTGCCCTGTGCGGCTGGTTGCTTTCACTCGGCGGCGGTTACGAGGCGAAACTCCTTTTCTGGCATCAGTGGCTCGGCATCGCCACTGCGCTTGGCTGCGTTATTAGCGCCATTTTTTTTCGACTCGGAAAACATTTTGCGTATCACGCCAGCCTTTTCACAACGGCGGCCGTGTTGGGTGCAGCGGGACATCTCGGTGGCTCGCTCACGCACGGAAGCGACTACCTGACGCAATATGCCCCGTCCTTCGTTAAAAAAATTCTCGGGGTTGCGGATGAAAAAAAATCTCCGATTGATGCGGCCAACCAACCTGCGGATAACTCTCTCTTTGCCAGCCAGATTCTCCCAGTGCTGAAAAATAATTGCACCAGCTGTCACGGCCCACAAAAAGCCAAAGGTGGTTTACGCCTGGATTCATCCGCGGCGCTCTTGAAAGGTGGGGAACACGGTTCGGCTTTAAAACCTGGTGACGCAGCGCACAGTTTATTTTTACAACGAATGCTGCTCCCACTTTCAAGTGACGACCACATGCCGCCAGACGGCAAACCACAGCCGTCGAAAAATGAAATCGCCTTGCTGACATGGTGGGTCGAATCAGGCGCTTCTGCCACAAAAACGCCAGCGGAACTAACTCCGCCCGCTGAGTTGCTGAAATAGATCAGCCCAAGATTCAACGACTTGCCGCAAAAATGTTGCGGTGATTTCCTATCGCTCGCGTTGGTAGCAAAAATAGGAAGATGATCCTCGTCAGCTCCAGACTTTTTCTTGCTCGCGCCCGGCTGACTTCGACCAGATAATCTGGACTGAACCATGAAACCGAATTTTATTTACGCTTTAATATTTTCCACTTTGCTGGTTGGCAATTGTTTCGCACAAAACGAAGGCACCAATGATGCCGAGCAAAAACGTGCGGCGGAGTGGGTCGCTACTTTAAAGCTAGCGGATGTAGCGAAAGCCGGACGCGTCACCACAGTTGTCGCCACACATCTCAAAACTGTGCGCGACTGGCACAATGACCATTCCTTGACGAACGTGCCCGCCGGCATTAATCCCGTGACCGGCAAAAAACTAAACGAGCTGGATCGCCAGGTGATCGCCGATTCAGCGCTGCCGAATTCGGTGCATGAAAATTTGATGGCCGGACTCCGCAAAGATTTGAACGAGGAACAGGTGAACGCCGTGCTGGACAAATATACGGTGGGCAAGGTGGCGTTCACGATGCGTGGTTACCGGGACATCGTGACCAACATGACGCCCGAGGAGGAAAAAGTGATTCTCATTCAGCTCCAGCAGGCGCGGGAAGAATCCGTGGATTACAAAAACATGAAGGAAATTTCCGTCATCTTCAAAATTCACAAGACGCAGATTGAGCAATATCTGAACGAACATGGACGCAATTGGAAGCAGCTCTACAAAACATATACCGACGCCATCAAAGTAAAAAAAGCGGCACCGAACCCTTCAATAAATTCCCCTGATCCGGCCCAATAAAATCACCATCCGCTGCGCGGCTTCCGGGGATTTTGCGCGGACAGGATACTATATTGTTTTGTGCCGTTTCAGTTTTGTGCCCGGTTGTTGCCACGGAATTTTGTCATGACGCAAAACTTTCGGACAAACCAGTTGCAGATTTTTCAAGTAGCTTTGCGCGGAGATGCGTTTACCGATTTCAGCGATCAATGCGTCCCAACTCACGCCGCTGCGCGCCGTTGATCGCCTCGCGCCAACGTTGTTCATTGAGACTGGGCGATCCAGCTGGGTTCGTTTCGAGATGATTCACCCCATGGACGCATAGAATTTTAATAGTTTTCCTGGCGTCGGCAGTAAGATCACGCACGGCGACAGGATGCGCCCGCGAATCAGAGAATTGATCGCTAACCCGGTTAAATCTTTCTTTTGGCTGATTTGGTTTTGGCAACCTTGGCGAGCGTGGTCGTCGAAACCAAGTTAGGGTTGGCAGTCCCAAATTGTTTTTCAATTACCAGTTCGCCGTCGATGCGTCCGTTAGTTTCCACTTCGCGCTCGGCCCCCGTGAGCGACCAGCCCTCGCTAATCTTGGCGTGAAGCTCCGTAACAGCCGCCTCAAATTCCGGCAACGTCTCCGCTGAAAGATCAAAAAGGATCGTGCGCTTGAGTGTGCCTTTCTGAATCTGAAAACAGCCGGCGCTGCGAGTGCCGTCACCCACCGTGGCGTCGGTTAAATTCCAACCATCGGCGATGCGTTCGCTGAGTTCAGCGAGGGCGGCTTGATACTCGGTGTCCGACGTGCCGGATAATTCAAAAATGATGTGACGGGTCATAAATTTGTTTTATTTCAGGGGATCACATCCGGCTGATGGTGAGTAACTCGATAAATTTTTTCCGTTGCGCGCGTTCTTTCTCACTCTCGCCTCCGAACGACGCTTTCAGCATGGACCGCTTGTCGGCTTCGTTGAGCGTGTGGAATTGCTTCAAATCGTCAGCCGTAAAAGCTCCGGAGGCAACGGCGAGCTGGGCGTCATTTTCAAGTTGATCGGCGGTTGAATTATCTATGAGCCGGCTGGCATCCGCGATCTCCGCCTTACCCAGCTTACGTAGATCCTGGCTGGTGACGGCCGCCTTGACTTCCTGATCGTTGATGATTCGGAAACCGATGGTGCGGCGAATGACAAATTGACTCGCGAGATAATCCGCCGCCAGACCGGTGGCAAAAAATTGGTTATAGACCAACGACGTGCTCGCCGCGCCAGTCGTGCTCGTCGCGAGTCCCGCCGAGCCGAGCAACGAAGCGAGACCATCGGTTTTCTGGCCGGCAGCATTCGTGACCGTGACGATGGGGACATACGCCAGTTCCTTGCGCTTGTAGCCGACGCTCATGCTCGTCGGCATATAACCTGTTTCCGGGCTGAAATGAATTTTCACGCCGAAACTGGAATCGGTTCCGAAAAAATAACGCTTTCGCTTGCCCGTTGGCACCGTGGCCAGACTGGCGTTCGTGATGGCCGCCTCGGAAATTGTTTGATCAAGGTAACTAGGGTTGGCCGTGGAACTAAAATGTTTGGCGAGCAATACCGCCGCGTTGCCCGTGGCGAAACTCTGGCCGACCCCGGTCTTGAACCAGCCCACGTCGTTGTGAAAACTGGCCATCTGCGGCAACACCCCGCCGTTTTCATAAACCGGCGCGAGCGTTCCTTCCTTGCGCGCGAACCCGACATCAAACGTTGGCGGCTCAGTGTCAATATCCACAGCCAGCGACGATTTGGTGGCGAACAGCACGTTATCACGGCCCGTGCTGCAACCACAAATACCGACGCCAAGCAATGCGACTGCGATCAAACTATTGAGGTGTTTCATGACTGGCTCCATTTGGTTAGTTGGTTTGGTTGGTGTTGACGAATGACGATTTGAACTCCGTCGGCAAATTCGTGCCGAGGCGCACATTGAAAAAACTTGCGCGCGGCCACTCCAGCGAAAACTGTGCGTCGAGCGGCGCTACGTAAATGAGCCGGCGATTATCATAGCCAAGACTTAAACCGTAGTCGTCCGGACTGCCGCCAAGCTTTGCGCCCACGATGGTATAACCCTTGATGACGGCCTGCACATTATTGGTCGGCGGCAGCACGCGCATCCGCAGATGACCGAATCCCCAGACATGTTCCACGCCGGTCTTGGCATCGTAATAATGAAAACCACAGCCACTACCGGCGAGTGCGAGCAGCATGGGAAAAAGAAATTGAAGGCGGAAGCTCGGCGGAAGTAAAAATACAATTTTCCCGTCGGCGACGCTGGATAAAAAACTTTTCCAGCGTGTCGGCACCCGTTGTGAATTGAATGTCCGTTTAATATTCATCCCAACTGCCCGTTTGTTTTCCATGGCGAATCAGCACGCATCGCCCAACGATACGACTCTGGCACCAAAATCTTCCAAAAAAAGATTTTTTCTCGCCACCGATCCCCCGCCGTTCTCAACCGGCGTGGGTGTGCAAGAAAGCTTGCCCGAAGAAAAATAATCCAACTACTCCGATGCCCAGGCTCACGAACCAGAACGGCTTCTTCTTGGTCAACGCCGCAATCGCGCCCATCGCGATGGCGATCTGAAACATCGTCACGCTCGGGGCGAACAACTGATGCGCCTTAAGCTCAAAGGCGGACTCCTTTTGTTTCTCCTCCGCGTGCTTCTGGATTTCTTCTTTCTCGGCGGCGTATTTTTCCACCTTTTTTTTGTCGTCCTCCGACGCCGGTTTGCCCAAGGCTTCGAGGATATCCATTTTACTTTTCAGTTGAGATTCCTTGATGCTCTTGGATTGGAAAAAACTCCACTGATCCGAAGCATCTAACTGGGCCAGCATGGCCTCGCTCTCGTGATGGCCGGCTTGGTAGGAGGACACCGCCGCGAGTCCTGCGAGCAGCGCGCTGCTCAACGCCACGCCCATAATCCAACGCGATCCAGAGTGCGCTTGGTGTTCCATTTCTTCGTGTAAATGTTCGGTGGGGACTTCAGGTGCTTCCATAATTTTGTGCGCAGGATAGGGGCGCGTGGAAAAAAGACAATTCCAATTCGTCGGCCGCAACTCGCACCAGCCAACCCGCAAATCTGTAAAAGCGTTGATCGTTTGAAACAAAGCCGCCAACTTTTAGCGGCGCAATTTATTCCAAAGTTCCTTCGGCTGGAAAATTCCCACCGGCGTGATGATGCCCGTGATGAGTTCCGCCGGCGTCACGTCGAAACCGGGATTGCGCGCGCCACTCGTCGGATTTGCCACGCGAATATATTCGCGGCGACCCGCCTTCGTCACGCCCCACGCGCCGAGCACTTCGCTCTCGTGCCGATCTTCAATGGGAATATCAAAACCTCGTTTCAAATTCCAATCAATCGTCGAAAGCGGGATCGCGACGTAGAACGGAATTTTGTGACGCGCCGCCAAAACCGCCTTCGTGTAGGTGCCGATCTTGTTCGCCACTTCGCCAGTGCGCCCCAGCACGCGGTCACTGCCCACGATGACCAAATCAATTTCTCCGCGTTGCATCAAATGACCGGCGGCGTTGTCGGCGATGATCTGATGCGAAATGTTTTGCTGCGCGAGTTCCCACGCCGTGAGCGTCGCGCCCTGCGAACGCGGACGGGTCTCGTCGCAAAAAACGTGGAACTTTTTCCCCTGCGCCTGCGCGGCATACATCGGCGCGGTCGCGCTGCCGGTGTCCACGAACGCGAGCCAGCCGGCGTTACAGTGCGTGAGAATCTTCATGCCGTTGCGGATCAGCTTCGCGCCGTGACGGCCAATCTCCTCGCAATGCCGCGCATCTTCGTTGGCAAATTCCTCAGCGGCGGCGAGCGCAAGCGCCTGCTGTTCGGCCACAGTTTCGCCGCGCGCCATTTCGCGGCGGACATCGTGCATCGCATTGACGGGATCAACGGCGGTCGGACGCGCCTCGGCGAGCGTTTTGAAAACCAGTTCGACCTGCGCGGAAAACTTTTTGAGGTCACGACCACGAAACGCGCGTGCGCCCTGCGCCAGACCATAAGCCGCCGTCGCACCAATCGCTCCCGCGCCACGCACGACCATGTCCGTGATGGCCCGCGCCGTCTCGCGAAAATTTTTGGTGCCGATGATTTTGAATTCGTGCGGGAGCAGCCGCTGCTCGATGAGTTGGACGGAATTTTTGGCCGCATCAAAACTGACGGTGCGAAAATGCTCGGTGCGTCCGCGCAGGGTGACGTTCATGAAATTAAATTTTATTCCTTCTGCAAATACTCCGTGCCTGACCGCTTCTCTTTCTTCGATTTCCCGGACTTCTTTACGTCCTGAATAATTGCTTCGATATCTCGCCAAGAAATTATTATAGTAGCGTCATGTGCTGTGGAATTCAGAACTTCGTCCAATTTCAAAATTCCGAAATCAATTCGCAATGCACTGTTCGTTTTCGTCAACGAAACAAGGCTATCCTGGATGACATCCGCACGTTTAACACCACTATCCGCGCAATATTTTTGCAGCACCTGATCCGTTATGTCCATCGGCGGCCCGGCAGGAGCCTCAAATGCAATCAACCGGTCACTTAAACGTTCCACTCCGTCTTCTGCATAAACATGAGAAACACCGCCTACCAACACGGCAATGTTATTTGTGACTTGAATATTATCGCCCCAAACCATCTGCAAATAAGGCCAGATTCGCGTTCTTTTTCCGGTTGAATCTTGATAACACAATCCCTCTGACAAACTACGGTCAGTGAAGCCACTAACGTGAGTCACATAACCAAATCCATTTCCGATTGGAGTAAAATCGTCTGTGTGTGATCGCCCACAACCCGCAATTGCAAGCATTGCGAACGCAGATAAAACTATTCGCAATTTCATAAGTCGTTGCCCTAAATTATTTTCACCGCGACTTGGCCTTGAGCTGCTTGATTTTTTCTTTCAATTTGTCAAACGCGGGCTGTTCGCGGAGTTTTTTCAAATCCGGGTCTTTGGCAAGCCACGCAAAATCATCGTAGCCAAGCTTGATGGCGCGATGCAACGCGGCGACGGCACGCTCGAATTCTTCCGTAAGCGAATAGCTGCAAGCAAGATTGTAAAACACCACGGGATTTTCCGGCTCAAGTTGCGCGAGTTTCTCATCCACTTGTAAACCTTCGGTGATACGTCCGCGCTGCGTGTAGTGGTCGCCAAGAATCTGGAGCGCGTCCACATATTGCGGATCGCGGCGGACGAGACCCTCGATGAACTCGATCTTGGTGTCCAGCTCGCGCTGCTCCGTGCGGGTCAGTTTTTTCTCAGTGTTTTTTTCCGGCATACAACGGCCAGATTTTTTCCGACCAACGCCGCCAAGTCAAGCGGACGCATAAAAAATTGCATGGCTAATTCGTCGAAAATGATGTTGAACCCTGAGAAAACCGACCTATACTCACCTTCATAACGCATAATGAAAACGCTTTTTTCCATTGCCGCCATCGTGGTTGCTTCGCTGCTTTCGGGCTGTCACCTGTCCCAGCAAAATGCTCCCGGCGTGCAGCATCCGGCCCTGACCACGCCCGCCGCGAACACGAATGACGTTGCTCTGGCCACCGAACACGCGCGGACTGAAGCCGCCCGCATCAACAAGCCCGCCATCGTCACGCCGGACACATCCCTGATGGCCAAGGTCGTGAAAGTAAATGAGGTCGGACGTTTTGTGATCGTAGGTTTTCCAAATACTGAAGTGCCGAAGTTGCAACAATCCATGTTTCTCTATCGCGCTGGCTTGAAGGTTGCCGAAGTCAAAGTGATCGGCCCGCAGGATGGTAACAACATCGTGGCCGAAATCATTTCCGGCGATGTCAAAATGGGCGACACCGTCCGCTCGAATTGAATCTCAATCTTCCTCAACAGTTTTTTTTCCCGTGAACGCGGGCAGACTTTTGGGAAAAAGCTCTTTTTTGTAAGGCGAATGCAGGTTGAAGTAGATCCCGCATAACGGACGTTCCCCTTCGCCTTGGCTCATAATCACGGTCATATCTCTATCGAGCGCAATGCCGTGGCGCATTCCCGCCGCCCGATTTTCAAAGGCCTTGACCGCTTTCTGCACCAGCGAAGTCACCACCGCCGCAAACTCATCAGGCGTCTTTTGCAGACACACAACATAGCGGTCGTAATTGGCTACGGCCTCAACAATTTCGCGTTTGAAATCATCCACATTCATACGAGCAGTTTTAAAACTATCGGCTAAAACCTGTGAAAATGTAGCTGCCCACCAAATAAAAAAACGCTTTTCAAACTAGTCCTCGGCACGACGCACCGCGCTAAATCGTTCCCCAAACAAAGCCGTGCCGACGCGCACGATGGTCGCCCCCTCTTCAATCGCCACGTCAAAATCGCCGCTCATGCCCATGCTCAACTGCGGCAACGGTGCACCCAACAGATTTTCGCAATCAGTTTTCAATCCCCGTAGTTTTTGGAAATAGGGCCGCGCCTTTTCCGCGATCGGCGCATAGGGCGGAATCGCCATCAACCCGTGAATTTCTATGCGTGGCAAAGCGTTTAGTTCGTTCAATTCCGCGAGTAATTTCTCGGGGGCATAACCAAATTTACTCCCCTCGCCGGCCACATTGACTTCGATCAAAATCGGCATCGTCTTCGCCGTCTGTTCAGCGCGTTTGGAAATTTCTTTGGCGATGGCGAGACTGTCCACGCCTTGAATCATTTCAAATAATTCCACCGCGTCGCGAACTTTGTTCGATTGCAGATGGCCGATGAATTGCCAGCGCGCCTTGCTGGGACACAGTGGGATTTTTGCCTTGGCCTCCTGGATTTTATTTTCGCCAAAAAAAATCTGCCCCGCGTCCACCAGCGCACAAATGCTTTCCGGCGGATGCGATTTGGAGACCGCCAGTAGCGTCACGGAATGTTCGGCGCGCCCCACCCGAACACATGCGGCAGCAATGCGTTGGCGGATTAAATTTAAATTTTCAGAAAAATTCACTGATGGAAAACTACCACCAAGGCGCGGAGACACAAAGTTTTCTTGGTGTCTTTAAGCCCGTATGGTTAAAATTTTGAAAATGAATTACTGGCTTGTGAAATCAGAACCGGCCGCTTACTCGTGGTCACAGTTTTTAAAAGATGGCAAAACCGCGTGGACCGGCGTGCGAAATTTTCAGGCGCGGAATAATTTACGCGCAATGAAAAAAGATGACGCCGTTTTTTTCTATCATAGCGTCAGCGATAAACAGGTCGTGGGTCTCGCCCGCGTGGCCAAAGAATTTTATCCCGACGCCACCTCCGAAGAAGGTGACTGGTCCTGCGTGGATTTGGTGCCGGATAAAACGTTGGAAAAACCCGTCAGCCTTGAAGCCATCAAGACGGACAAGATTTTGTCCTCGATGCCACTGGTGAAACAATCGCGTCTGTCGGTGACACCGCTCTCAAAAGAGCAGGCATCACGACTCATGAAACTTTCCGCCTAGCAGTGCAAAGCCTTGCAAAGATTGTCTCAACCCTTCTTCGCTTCCGGCGGCGGTGTGTGAATGACCACGACGGGATAACGAAGTTTCATCACATCGTCCACGAGCACTTCGATGTAGTAAGTGCCGGCGGTCTCAAATTTCACCTGCTGAAAAAACATCACATTGCTCGCGCTCTGGGACGGATCGCGCAGTTCAAATTTCATTTCGCCTTTGCCCAAAACCGTAGTCTGATCCGGCGCGACGAAGCGCGTGCTCTCGGTGAACTGACCGAGTCCGGCCGTCCAACGGTTGAAGATACACACACGACCCAACACGATGGGCAGTTGCGGCACGCGCACAATGTTGACGACGCCTATGATAAACAAATTGCCATTCACTTCCTGGCGAACTTCTTCGCAGAGGAGCGAGCATTGCAGGTCGGGGAGAATACGAGTGGGGTTCATAAAAATTTGGTTTTAATTTAAAACAGAAAATTCCGCCGCGCGCACGGTGTTTTGCAGCAGCATGGCAATGGTCATCGGGCCGACCCCGCCGGGATTTGGCGTAATGCGGCCCGCAATCGGCTGAACGTTTTTAAAGTCAACATCGCCGACCAGTTTGGTGCCGGTTTTAGAAGTCGCATCCGGCACACGATTCACGCCCACATCCATGATCACGGCTCCGGGCTTGACCATGTCGGCCTTCAAAAATTCCGCCACACCCATCGCCGCCACGATGATGTCCGCGCGGCGGCAGTGCGCCGCGATAGCGCGCGTCGCTGAATGGCAAATGGTCACGGTGCTATTCGCACCGCTTCCTTTTTGACACAGCATTGCGGCCATCGGCTTCCCGACAATGTTGCCGCGTCCGAGCACCACAACTTCCGCGCCCTCGGTTTTCACGCCCGAACGAATCAGCAATTCCACGACACCCGCCGGCGTGCACGGCTTGAAGCCGGTCGCATCACCGAGCATCAATTTACCAACGTTGACCGGATGGAATCCATCCACGTCTTTCGTCGGTAGCACGGTCGAAAAAACTTTTGCCTCGGAAATTTGTTTCGGCAGCGGAGCCTGCACGAGAATCCCATGAATATTTTTTGAAGCATTTAATTTTGCGATCAACGCCAGCAACTCGCCTTCGGACGCGGCAGCGGGAAGAACGTGCGTTTCGGAAACGATACCCAACTCGGCACACGCTTTTTCTTTGCGCCCGACATAAACTTTTGAGGCCGGATCTTCGCCGACGCGCACAAATGCGAGGCCGGGAACGACGCCGCGTTTTTTAAGATCCGCTACGCGTGAGGCGAGTTCCTGCTGGATTTGCGCGGCAATGGCGCGTCCGTCAATAAGGTTCGCGGCCACGACGATTAATTTTTAGCAGCCGGCGTATTGGTGGAGAGAACGTAAATTTTCTGGATGGTCAATACCGGGGTATCCTTCCAGCGGGCATCCATCGCTTCTTCGCCAGTGACGGCTACATGCATGCCGTTGTAACGCGCTACGCTCAACAGCGGCGTCTTCGAATACAGATAGTCAATCGCCTTGCCCGTGGCCGGATCGTAAAGTTCCAAATAAGTCGGCGCAACAATGCTCACCGAATCCCGCACCCAGCCCTCATGAGTCACAATCCGCGGCGGCGGCGGCAAGTTAGTATCCACGAGAACCGGCGGCGCAACGACTGCAAGTTTAACTGGCGTCGGAGCCGGCGGCGTGACGGGTTCCGCCGTTGAAGGCGTAGCAATTTTTTGCGGTTCAGCCACCGGAGTCGCCACGACTACCGGCGTTTCGGTGGACGCGGGAATTTGTGTCGCGGGGCCAACGGCACCAGCAACTACCGGGTCAGGACCGGGGGTGAATTTCGGTGAGCTCACCGGCTCCGGCGCGTTGCCTTGACGTAAATAATTTGCGGACACAAACGCATAGGCGTCGGTCGGCGCGGGGACTTCGACCCATTCGCCTTTGTGAGAAATTTCTGTGATCGTCGCGCCCTTCTCAATCGTCCCAAGCACACTGAAATTTTCTCCTGGGCCGGCGCGTAGGTTCAATTTTTTTACGGCGACTTTTTTACCAGTCGCGTCCACGAATTGTTTATTCACCCAAACTTTGGTGCCGGCCGGCAAAACAATTTTGGCCCAGTGCGCCGGTTCATCCGCCGCGTGTTTATCCAAGGTGATGACGCTCAAAATCGTGATAACTTCGCCTTTGTGGAACTGCCCCAGACTTTCACCTTTCAACCCCGCCTGACCGCGGTAATTAACATTATCCGCATCAACGGTGGCAAGGCCAGGCGTCAAGGCAATGGTGGGCGCGGAGATTTTGGCGGCATGCTCGGAAGCCGATTTAGAAGTTAATTTTGCGATGGGCTTCGCTGCGGTTTTGGCTTTGGTTTTCACCACTGCCTTCGCGTGATGCATCGGGGGCGTGACAATATTTGGCGCGGGCGCGTTCGTGCTCACTTGCGCCATCGTCACCGTTGCCATCATGGATGCCAAAAATAAACAGCAGTTCTTTTTCATAAATCCGAAATCAAAGTTTTAATTTCCGCTGGCGTCAAGGTCCGCCATTTACCGGGCTTCAATTCACCAAGCTTGATTTTGCCGATCTGCGTCCGCACCAGCCGCGTGACCGTCAAGGCTTGCGTTTCAAACATGCGACGCACTTCACGATTTTTACCTTCGCCGAGTTCCATTTCCACCACGCTCTTGGCGCGGCTGCTGGAAATCAACCGCGCGGCCAAGGCCTGCAACCGTTCCCCTTCATGAACCACGCCACGCTTGAATAATTCCAACATCTGCGGGGTCACTTGCCCCTCGACATTCACCAGATATTTTTTGCGAATGCCGTAACGCGGATGGGTCAGGCGCAGAGCAAATTGTCCATCATTCGTGAGAAAAATCAATCCCTCGCTGTTGTAGTCCAGACGGCCAACCGAATTCGCCACATTCCACTCCGGCGGTAACAATTGGTAAATCGTGGGGCGACCGAATTCATCGTTGTGCGAGCAAACGCAACTGATGGGCTTGTGCAGCGCGAGATAAATTTTTTTGCGCGCAGAAACCAATTTCCCGTCCACGGAAACTTTATCCACAGCCGGGTTAATTTTGGAGCCGAGCAGACGGACGACCGCGCCGTTCACCATCACGCGGCCCTCTAAAATGAACTGCTCGCCGGCCCGGCGTGAAGCCACACCAGCGTCGGCGAGAAATTTTTGAAGGCGAACCAAAATAAGTGATGTGTGAGGAGTAGCGAGTGACAAGCAGCGTATGACACGTCACTCGTCCCGCGACACCATCACGCGTCGGGTTTGGTTTTGCGGAGGCCGGTGATACGTTCGCCCGCTTTCCACTGACCGCGCTTCTTGAGAAGCGCCGTGCGTTCAAAGCGTTTGAGGACGTTACGTTTGCCGCCAAGTGTGGAGGCCGCGCGCAGGCTAGGATGCTGTGACATAAATTAAATCAGTTGGTTGTCGTAAAAATGAGTTGTCAGCATACCAAAAGAACTTTGCGCCGCAATGAGTAAATTGACTAATTCACCGAAATCGAGCCGCGCGTCAGCTTAAATAACATGACAATAATTTTTCTCGCGGGGTTGAATTAAACCATCAAAACCAACCCGAGATAATAGACGCTGGACGTTGTCGCTGGAAAAGTTAAAATAAAAAAAATCCATGAAGACAATTCTTATTTCGGCTATTTTATTTTTCTCGATGATTGTAACTCGCGCTCAAATGCAATCCCCCATTCCACTTTGGCCCGCAGGTGCCCCGGGCGCACTCGGCACCAATGACTATGACATCCCCACGCTCACAGCATATCTGCCAACCGGCACAAACGCCACTGGCGCAGCGATGGTGATTTGTCCGGGCGGCGGTTACGCTCATCTCGCGCCACACGAGGGCAACGATTACGCGCTTTGGCTGAACCAGCATGGCGTCACTTGCTTCGTTTTAAAATATCGTCTTGGCTCCAACGGGTATCATCATCCGGCCATGCTGCAAGACGCCACGCGGGCAATCCGTTGGGTGCGGGCGCATGCCAACGAATATAAAATTGATGCGCATCGTGTCGGTATCATGGGGTCATCAGCGGGCGGACATCTTGCCTCAACCTTACTCACCCACTTTGATTCCGGAAACACCAACGCCGCCGATGTTGTGGACCAAGAAAGCTCACGTCCCGATCTGGGCATTTTGTGTTACGCCGTGATTTCACTCGGCGAATTTGCGCACCAAGGTTCTAAGAATAATCTGCTCGGCACTAACATCACCGACGAAATTGTAAAAAATTTATCCAACGAATTGCAAGTGACCGGGCAGACGCCTCCCTGCTTTCTTTGGACGACGTTCGAAGACAAAACCGTGGCGATGGAAAATACCATGTTATTTGCGACGGCACTTCGAAAAAACAAGGTGCCGTTTGATTTGCACATCTACGAACAAGGAAGTCATGGAATTGGGCTGTTGGATAAACCGCCGTTCACTAAACCGCATCCATGGTCAAAAGATTGTTTGTTCTGGCTCCGCAGGAGGAACTTCGCCGACTGATTGCAGCGAGAAAAATTAAAGGCAGAAAATATCAGGAGGCTTTGCGACGACGAAGAGCCAGCAACATACCAGCTCCCCCGACGAGAAGTGCCCATGTTTGCGGTTCAGGAATGGCAATCGTCAAGCCCCAACTCACCAAAGTGCTAGAACCGCCGCCCGCTAAATCAGCGACAAACAAAGTCCATTGTCCGTTTGGATTGGTGGTGTTAAATAGTCCTAACGAGGAACTCGTAGGGGCCGCATCAAAAATTACTCCCGAGGACTGTGGATTGATATTACGTCCGTCCGGAGCCCAAGAACCAATAAGTTGACCGCCAGAGATTGTGTAACTACCGCTCTGATAATTGTGAACATTGGCATAACCGTCAGCCAGCGTGATACTAAAACCTGCGTCGCCGTAACCGAATGGATTACCCGCCGTCAAACCCACGCGATCCAACAAAACTACAAAACCGCCAGTCGGCCCAATCAGGTAAGCATACAAATCCCCGTTAAATCCACCGGTAATGCTCAAAGCAACTTGAACGCCGGTAATTCCCGTGGGTAGGTCAGCAATATTGGTGCTGGAAACAAGTCCAACCGGATTACCATCAGGAATTGCTGAATTAACCGAAATAGAATAAGTGACATTGGTGTCTGCCTGCGCCTTCAGGGCCAGCACGCAAACCAAAGCCATTATTGCTCCAATAATTCGGTTCATATCAAATATGTTTCACGGGTTTATGCACCTGATTTTTTTCTGATTAAAATGACTGCAGCATAATGACTCAAACGACAAAAATATTCAAGGGAAATAACGCACAATTTTAGGACACTTTGCATTTAGTAAGCCCGAAAAAAGTGAGATTCTTCAAAAACCTCTTAAATCGGTGCTGCTACGCTTTGGAAGTCCCGGTGCCGGCTCCCTTTTTAGCACCAGATACTCGATTCCAAGCTTTTGACAATATTCCCGTTTGCCGCCCTTATCGCCATCCTCATTTACCACGTAAATGTCCGGTTGTAGCTTTTTTATCTCCGGATCGGCATCCAGCCAGCCATCGCCACTGGAAACCAACGCCTGTGTTACAAATTTTATGGAGCCAACCGCAAAACATCGCTCTCCCTCTGGCAGCAGTGGATGCCCCTCGCCTTTTAAGAGACGGATATTAGCATCGTGACCGACCACGACATACAGATCACCGTGGGTGCTAGCCTCTTCGAGAAAACGAACATGCCCGGAGTGAAACCAATCAAAGCTCCCGGTGACGATGATTCGTTTATTCGGCGATGCGGGCGGCGACTTCGGCGATACGGGAAAATTTTTCAAATCATTCGCTGTAAAGACACGATAGGCAACTTTATGTTCGCGGCAAAAAATTTCCCGAATGGAGTTTTTTTCAGATTCACGATCAGCCCAAACATCGACCGTCAATGTATCGGGAAGGCGGTTCAAGTCCTGAGCCGCATCCGCCACCACCACGTGTTTGACATAGCGGATGGCATTGAGAAAGTATTGACGTTCGACCAGCGGAAACTTGGGTGCTTTACCGGTGATCCGCCGAATCGTTTCATCTGGCCAGAGCAACACAGTAAGATCACCGAGCCGCGACGCTTCAAGCATAAGTCGCATATCAGCGGCTCGGATGTCGTCAAATCCACCGGAGAGAATAATTTTTTGAGACATATATTATGTAGCAATTATCGGGTAAGGATACACCGAATCGAATTTCACCACGGCAAAGGCGAGTCACTGAAAACCACACGCCGATCTTATTATTTTGTTCGCACCTGCACCTGAAACGCGCCGGGCACCGGCGTTTCCGATACAATAATCAGATAGCCGCCGCCGCAACCAGAATACATCGCGCCACGATACTGGCCTTGATACGCGCGTAAAATCGGCATTAAATCCACACGCAGCCGTGGATGACGCACGACCTGGGGCAGGAGAGTCTCCCAACATTTCATGTTCAAGTTGAACGATGCCCCGAGTTTTTTCGCGTCCATCTTCACGATCGCAGCGTAGCAATCCTTCCCCGACTGACCGAGTTTCGCGACCCACTTAGGATCGAGATTTTTTTTACCGAGCGGACTGTAACCGTCCGGGCGCGGCTCAACGGGAATCAAATACAAAACTTTTTCCAGCCAGCGCGCGACTTTGGGACTATTACAAGATTCGATGTGCGAGGTGAAAATTCCGCCATGAATTTTGAAATCGTAATCCAACCGGTTCACGCCCGGATAGACGAGGCCGATCATATCCTGCGATCCACTGGGCGCAGATTTCCCTTTGTTTTCAGCATCGTAAAGCTCACGCACCAGTTCCTCCAATGGGCGCTTTGGCAATTTTCCCTGCCAAAGTTTCATGGCCACCGCGCGCGTTCCACTGGCAATGCCGGAACGATCCATCGGGCGAAAATTTGGTTCAATCTGCACCACCACCATTGAGCCGGGCGGCTTCGGGTTGTGGCGGGAAACGAACGGTTGGTCAATCCAACCGCCTGCAAGTTGCAGGCGGTTGGGAATCGAACCAAGAAGTTTTTCGACCGGCAAATGTTTCATCAGCCGATGCCCACTCGCTTACCAGCTTTGCGGGCATGATGCTGTTCCTTGATCCATTTATAGGTAACGGCCAGACCCTTATCCAAGGCCGTATTGGGTTCCCACTTCAAAACTTTTTTGATGAAGGTGTTGTCGGAGTTGCGTCCGGCGACGCCCAGCGGCGCGTTCAAATTATAACTGCGTTTCAATTTCACCCCGGCGATTTTTTCCACCTTACTGACCAGTGTGTTGATCGAAACAAGCTCGCTCGAACCAAGGTTGATCGGCGTCGCAATCAACTCATCACAGTGCGTAATCATATCAATGCCCTTCACGCAATCGTCAATAAACATGAAGCTCCGCGTCTGTTCACCCGTGCCCCAAATGTTGATGCTCAAATCTTTTTTATCAATCGCTTCGATAACCTTACGGCACATCGCGGCTGGCGCTTTTTCACGACCACCATCCCAAGTGCCGTTCGGTCCATAGACATTATGAAAGCGGGCAATGAACGTTTTCATGCCGCGTTCGTGCCAGTATTCCTCGCAAAACATTTCACTGATTAACTTTTCCCAACCGTAACCGCGTTCGGCCATTGCGGGGTAGGCGTCGGATTCCTTGAGCGCACGAACCTTGGGATCTTTTTGGAGCAACGTGTTGTAAGCGCAGGCGGAGCTGGAATAAAAATAACGGCTCGTACCGGCTTTGTAAGCGGCTTCGATCATGTGGGTGTTGATGAGAATTGAGCGCAGACATT
>JANYFN010000224.1 GCA_025362675.1 Limisphaerales bacterium
GTCTGCCAAAAAAGCGGCAGCACTTGAAACGACAAATGAGCACCCGTTTCACTCCAGACCCCGTGATTATTGCAGGCAGTTACTTCAAAGTTATATTTTCCAGGTGGTAGGTGAGAAAAATAAGTCACCCTTTGGTCTGCGGCCTGAATCCAACGCTTGTCGAAACCTTCTAATCGGTAACGAAAGCGAACCTGCTTCGGCGCGGACAAACTTAGGGCCGTGTAACGTATCTCCAATTGCCGGGTGCCAGCCGGACAGCGGACAAACTTAGGGCCGTCGTCAACGCCAAGCGCTGAGTCAGTCGTTGGAATCATCTTACCATCCGCCCGCACGGACTCGATGACCACTGGCGGCGCTAATTCATTCGGTTGGATGGCCTGTGGATCAACCATCGCCAATCCTACACTGGTGACATACCATAGCCGATCATCGGCCGTGCGGCAGGCAATCGGCTGATAGCCACCCATAATTTCCCAAGTGCCCAATCCATCGCCGCTGCCGAGTTGCAGACAATTTACCGACTTAATTTCACCGGCGATAAATTGATCCAGTTGTTTTCGGCTGATACGAAATATGCCGCTGGATGAACCAATCCACAGGTTGCCAGCGTTATCGGAGCGGATGTCACTAATGGAATCATCCGGCAACCCCTGATCATGTGTCAACGTCCCCCAATGGCTATTCTTCAGATAGACCAAGCCATTTCTCCGCGTGCCCATCCATAAGTCGCCATTGGTGGCGCAATGAAGCGCGTGCAGGCTACTGCGCAAAAATTCGCTGCGAATCTGACTAGCCTGATGGGTCAACTGATCGTAGCGAAACAGTCCGCCATCTTGCAACCCCATCCAAATCGAACCATCTCCCCCCTCCGCGAAACACCGCACGTCAGAATTGGTCAAAAAAATTTGCGCGGGATTCGTGCTACCCGTGTCATAGCGCGCCGCTCCCAACGTGGTGCCTAACCAAACAGCTTTGCGAGAATCTTGAAATAATGCGCTGGGATAACCAGAAGTTGGATTGGAGAGATATCTTCCGATGGGATGCTCTTTATCTCGTAGCCATAAGCCGTAACCAAACATTCCAATCCAAATCCGTCCATTGGCATCCTCCAATATGCAACACATATCTTGGTGCCAGACATCGTCTGACGGATGTTCCAACACGCGTGCGTCTCGGCTGATCCGATAGCGTCCGGCACCTTCAGTGCCCACCCAAAAACCTCCAGCCGTCGCCGGGGTAATCGTGGAAACCGCCCGGTTTTGCCAGTTATCCGCCGGGGTGATCATCTTAACCACACGCTTTGAAAGACGATTCAACCCATGAACTGTTCCTACCCAGAGGTTCTTCTCTCGATCCTCGCATAACGATAACACTTGGTCCTGCGAGAGGCCGCTGGAATGGTCTAATTTATGTTGTCGGCCATCTGAGTCAACTAACCACAAGCCTTGCCCAAACGTGCCAATCAACAACGTGCCCGATCTGGATTCATGCATTAGAGCATTTTCCGTCACCTGTAAGTCCATTACTCCCCGATTTTCCACCCAGGCATCGCCCTGCCACCGGCGGATACATTGGCCGTCGCGAACCCATAATCCGCCAGCGCGGGCAGGTGAGATGTTGCGCCATTGACCAGATTGACCGGGGATTGTAAGTGTAATCTTCCCTGTTATAGCATCTAAAACATAAAGATTTCCGCCGTCAACTAATACCCACAAGCCACCTTTTTCCGCCGCACAAATATCCCAGATATCATGATTCTCCGGGCGAATGATCAGCGTTCCGGGAACACAATCTTTCACAGGCAGCAGGGTGTTCCGGGTGGCGACCCAAACTGTGCCTTCGCGCGTTTCGACTAACCGCTCCACTGGCCCTGAAAGCCCGGAGGGCGGAAGATCAAGTTTGTGAAAACCGCCGGTATCCTTCCATCCAATTTCCCCCGACTGAGTGCCATACCAGAGACGCCCGTGACTATCCTCCAGAAGACATTTGACCAGACTACTCGCAAGCCCAGGAGTATCTGAATCATAAAAGCGTTCGAACCGCACGCCATCGAATCGGGCTAAACCATCAAGTGTTGCCAGCCAGATATATCCATCTTGGGTTTGGACTACTTCATGAATTCGCGCTGAAGGCAATCCGTCTTGAACCTGCCAATCAACGATGACAAAGTCAGAGTCTTGCGTGCCGCCAAACTCGTCCGCCAAAACTAAATTTGTTAGAAAAAGCCACGCCAGCAAAAAGTAAATGTTTTTGCAGACGACCCGCTGTCGAAACAACCGACCAAGTGCGGATGCTTTCATTTGTTAAATGCTTGCAAAAAAAAGCGCCATTGCCAGTTGAAAAATCTTATGTATCCAACGACAAAAGTGGCACTGATTTTTTATCGGCCACCGAAAATTGCCGTTCAAAATCAGCTAGGTTGCCAACGTCGCCCACGATCACTCATTCCCAACGAACGGGTAACCACTCACAAGAAAGGCAACGTCATCTTGGGTGGATGCTGCGCTGGGCGACGATCCATATTTGGAGTTATTCATGCTGGCGGCATACGCACTTGTTGCTCCATTGATCCAACGGCGCGAAGTAGCATGGCCATCCGCCCAGCAAAACGTGCTGGAACTCCCATGAAACACTGCCGGTGAATCTACCAAGGTCGTGCCCGCCCAATTGTTTGCCGCCGTTCCTTGCACACTCATGACCCAGGTTCCCCAATTCTCTCCCCGCGGATCGTTTTCTTCTACAAATATAAATTTGCTCGTGGGGTGCTGCAATTGGCCTCGCTTGGTTAAAAGCTCGGTCGCTGTGGGATGCGCGGGCCAGGCTTGCCCGTTCAGACCGGTTACGGCGGAAAGACTGCGGAAGGTAAACCCGCCGGCAGACGGTAATCTATAACGCAAATCTCCGGGACAGTGAACCACGTCGGGATTTTTTAGATACTGCGCCAGCGCACCTTGACTAATGCATTGTTGCGTCAATAGAACAATGTAATCTTGGCTGCTTAAAGCACCTTGCGGGGGCACCACCGGTAAACTGTTCGCTATTCCAGTAGCGGTAGCATACTGGTAGCACCACGGTTTCTGGGTGGTGGTGGCCACATTATTCAGGTTCACCAACAGATCTTGATTGTCGTCCGCATACATGATCCAGCCCAAGGCTAGTTGCTTTTCATTACTGAGGCAAACAGCTGTGGAGGCTTTTTGCTTGGCCTTCGCTAAGGCCGGCAGCAGCATGGCTGCTAGGATGGCGATGATCGCGATGACGACCAAGAGCTCAATCAATGTAAAAGCAGCCGCTCGCCGGATATTTTTTGACTGGATTGAAGCAGGATTTTTCATATAGTTACTAAATGGTTTATTAGTCTTTTTTTACTTCCACAATTTTATCTGCCAGATCTAGGCGCACTACGGAGGCGACCGCATCGGGTGATTTTACTGGCAACGAAAGCGATATGCCCGCCTCACTCTGATGGACCGCAATGGATTGTGCGGGCGCGGCCAATAGCGATGCTTTCAACACTTTTGTTTTCAAGGCTGGCAATTCAAATGTTCCATCCGTAGGCCAATTGAAAATGATCAGATAGATTTCCCCCGGCTTAGTCGTGCAACGCCAGTTATTAGCGGAAGAAACCATCGCGTCATTGCCGTAGCCGTCCTTGGCTTTCACGGCGGCTCCAAGTTCACCGCCAAACGGCGTCGCCTTAGTGCCATAGATCGCCTCGCCATTAACCTTCATCCACTTACCGACCTCAGCGAGACGGTCGAGGCTGGGCTGCGGCATCAAACCTTGGCTCGTCGGCCCGACGTTCAGCAGGTAGTTTCCGCCTTTGCTGGCGATATCACAAAGATTGCGGATGATGGTCGCGGCCGACTTCCAATTGTTATCGTTACTTTTGAAGCCCCAAGTATCATTCATCGTCATACAACTTTCCCAGTCGCGGCCTGGAAATCCGCGCGGCGGAATGTGCTGTTCAGGTGTTTCCGTATCGCCTTTGAAGCCGCCACCGAGCCGGTTATTCATGATAATGTTTGGGCGAAGCTGTTTAACCACGTCGTTAAGTTTGCGCGCGCGTTCCTGATTCATACCGCAAGGGGTGTCCCACCACAGCACCGCCGGAAACTCGCCGTAGTTAGATAAAATTTCTTTCACCTGCGGCACGGCCACTTGGTCAATGTAATCATCCATGCTGTGCTCCTGAGCTTTATCCCATCTAGCTTCGCAAGTCGCTCCGCCATTATTCCAATCTTGCGCCTGCGAATAATAAAAACCGAGTTTGACCCCGTATTTGTGGCACGCGGTGGCGAGGTCCTTCAACGGGTCTTTGGCAAAGGGCGTCGCTTGAACGATGTTCCATAAACTCGCCTTAGTGTCGAACATGGCAAAACCATCATGGTGCTTCGAAGTGATGACGATGTATTTCATGCCCGCATCAGCGGCGGCTTTGACCCAGGCATCGGCATCGAATTTCACGGGGTTAAATTCCTTGGCGTATTGTTGGTATTCCGCCATGGGAATCTTAGCGCGGCACATGATCCACTCGCCAATGCCGGACACTGCTTTGTCGTGATAAAACCCCGCCGGCACGGAATAAACTCCCCAATGAATAAACATCCCGAACTTCGCATCCCGCCACCACGCCATCCGCGCATCGCGTTGCGCCGGGGTTTCGGTCGGCAATGAATTCGTTTCATTGGCAATCGCGCAGTGGGAGCTGACACACAACGCGCCAGCCAGCAACGTCAATACAAACAAGGTTTTAAAGGATTTATTTTTCATGGGTTTCAAATTTGAAGCTAGCAGAGTAGGCAAAGTCAATCACAAAGGATAGCGTAAGCGAAAGAACAAATTTGTCGCTGCCGGATTGAGTTGAATTGTCAGGTTGGTCGCCGACTGTGAACCTAAGATATCAAACCAGTAATTCGAACTTCCTAAGTTCACCGTATTAGACTGTGCGATCCAACCTAGATGATCACCCGGCCAGGTTAGCAAAAGGGTGCTGCCACTAAGTGCGAAGTTAAGACTGGTCGGACTGTTGGATACCGTGCTGGTCACCACCAAATCCAAACCACCTGTGCCGTTAGTTTGCAAGGAGACCGTTCCCGAAGCCCCGTTGCCCGAAACCGTTACTGTTGGCAGCGTGCCTGCTACTTTGCCTAGGTTCCCGGCTGTCGCCGCCGCAATCAGCGGATATTTTCCCGGAGTTAAAGTCGTTCCGGTATTGTTGACCTTAATCAGCGTGCTGGTAGAGAGAGTCATGGTGCCATTAGTCTGAATCAGCGAGGGATTCACACCATCAGTTAAGAGTAACACCAAGCCCAGGCTACAATTAGCGTTGCCATTCAGCACCGCTCCCACCGAGCTGTTCATCAACGTGCATCCGCTGCTCAGCGCAAATGTTGAGGTTTCACCCGACACATCAAACGTCGCGCCGCCCGCCACGATGACGTTTGTGCTGGCAAGTGAACTGTTCCCGGTCAATGCCAACTTACCGCCACTGACAGTGGTGTTGCCGGTGTAGGTGTTTGTGCCCGACAGCGTCAGCGCGCCTAAACCATTCACTACCAGCGATCCGGTGCCGGAAATATTTCCGGACACAATCTGGCTGGCAGAACTGTTGTAGTTAAAAGCTCCATTGTCGGTAATGGTGGCCGCATAGTTGCCATTTCCTAATTGCCCTGACCCGCTGATGGTAAGCTTGGCGGTGTTGATGATCATGCTGCCAGTGTAGGTGTTAGTCCCACCCAACGACACCGTGCCGCCGCCCGCGATGATCAGGTCGGCGACGCCGCCGACACTGGCGTTGAGGCTCAAGGTTCGCGCGTTGGTGACGCTCCAAAAATGCCGGGAGTAACCCTGCTGGCCACAGATAAATAAAGGCGTGTTGATGGTGAGATCTTGGCTGGCTCCGGAAAGATCAATGCCGTTGCCGATCACTAAGGTGTTGGTAGCAGTGATAGAAACCAGTCCTGCGGGGTTGCTGACCATGAGGCTGTAAACCGTGAAATTATTTAAGTTGGGAATATTGATCGGCAACTTCAGCATCGTGTTCAGATTATTAGTCGAAAGGCTGTTGAAGACCAAAGCATAATTCCCCTCCTGATTTACACTCGGGTTTGCCATCGTAGCATTCCAATTGGCAGCCTCGACCCAGGAAGCATTCGTGCTGCCGGTCCACACTGTCGAGACCGGAGTGTAGGGCACAATGAACCGCCATTGCACGGCGGTGCCCGTGGTGGTGTTGGCGACCATGCTGAACGCGGCGGTGAAAGTTGAATTGTTGTAAGCCAGAGTCAGCCGCTTGCTCGTGGCCGGATGCTCCAGATAATACCATCCATACTGATATGAAGTTAGCGACCACTGCACGGCCGTGCCCGTGGTCCCCGGAGCCACCAGTGTAACCGAAGTGCCATTGTAACTAAGCCGCCGTCCGTCCAAAGCGGAAACCAAGTAATACAACCCGGCTGTGGGAGTTGGCTGCAACGTCCATTTGGTGACGGTATCTCGAACCAAAATGCTCTTAGCATCCGGCAGTTGGGGATCGAGCATATTTGCCAAGTTCTTTCGCGTGCCGCTGTTATAGATGTAATAAACCTTGTTGGTCTCCACGTTCGCATCGCAGTCCCAGCCCGCATACAACTCGCCAAACGGCGTGACCAAGCTGTTCGTGTCGTAGGACACGGAAATCGGCGGAGCTGTCACATGAGCCGTATTCTGAATCCATGGTTCGGTTGCCATGGAACCGGGGCCGGCCCGCCATAGATACAGGGAATACTTCCTCAGCCAAGTCACGCTTTCCGCCCGCCAGATGAATTCAGCCAGCGCGGTGTAATTATCTTCCTCGGTCCAAACCTGGCCGTCAGTGGTGCCGCTCCAGTCCACAATGCTAAACTCAGTCAGCCACATCGGAATCCCATAAGTGTTATAGGCCGTTTGCATGGGATTGATCCAGATGCTGGAGGATCCGCTGGAGTTGTTGCCCGGATATTCATGTGCGGGCAGGTAGTCCACGCGGCAACCCCAGTTGGTGATGTAGCCATAAAAAGTTTTATTCCAGGTGCCGTTTACATCGGCCGCTGCCGGGCCGGCCAGTGGCAAATCCAAATTTTGATCGTTCATCCAATAGATGGCACCATTGGTGGGATCGATGTTTGCCTGATCTACGTGGTCGGGTTCATTAAAGCCCATAACGTTAAGCGAGTAATTGGCCGTGCGCCAGCCGGGCTGTAAGGTCCAAAGATTCCCAGCCACGGTGCTGCCGCGATACCAAGTGTCCGGATCCATGGGGTAATAATTAACACTAGGCGCATTAGGGTCCGGGCCATACCACCAGCCATAAGTCCAGTTGGCATCGAACGTGACCGGATAGTTGCCCCACGAACCGGCGACTCCTTTTTTTGGAAAGATTTGTGCGAGGGGAATTTGGAAGAGCTGAGTCGCTGAATTGGCCTGCACATTTTGCACCAACGCTCCGCCTTGCGTGTCCAGCACCAAGCCGCTGAATTGATTGACTAAATAAAAATTTATGCTGTCCGCCGCCTGCAAATACCACTCCTGATCCGGCAAGGCCGAATAATCTTCTTCCACCAACGCCACCCCAGCGTTCGTCGTCAACTGCGCACCCGCCAGACAAAGGCCGGTGTTGCGATTGATGAGCCGATACGTCCCGTTGTCGTAGTTCAACAACACTTGATATTGCGTCGTCCAGTTTGTCACTGCCGCCGTTCCCAAAACCGGCACGCCATTGCTTTCCATGACTACTTTTCCCGCGACTGAATTACTCAGGTAGTAATACGAATCACTGTAAGTATCGTATTTCGCCGTGACCGGTGTGTTGGAAACAATCCCCGTCCCTAGCGGATAACCGCCGTTGCTGTTCGCTGGAAAAATGCACAGTTCCTGCACCGCGCTGACGCCGCTGTTGGTGAATACCAATTGAACTTTGGTTGTGGTCACCGGCGTGGTAAATGGGATGACCAGCGCCGTTGAACTATTGCCCGACACACTGCCGCCGGAAATGTTCGCCCACGCGCTCCCAGTCCAGTATTGCAATACGAAGTTGGTCAGCGGCGTCACGCCCGTCCCTCCCGAATACAAATGCGCGCTCCCAATCTTGTTCGTGAATTGCAAATTGATTAGCAAGGCATTACTACCCACGAGAGTCGTTTGCCACGTCGAGGCCGGACTCACTAATCCGTCGGACGCGAGCAACGGCCAATTACCATAAGCATTCGCCGTCGCAAACGCGGGCTGCTTGCGAGCCAGATCAATTGAAAAATCCGTGCCAAACGGATAGCTGTTCGTGCCATTCGGCGGATACAATGCGAGTTGCCGGATGCGAATCGGACTGTCCAGCGAATCATAAACCCGGAATGACGTGGACGTGATTGCAGAACTGAAGACAATGTTTCGCTCCACGTTGGTGTTGCCAACCACCGTCGAGCCGGGCACTGTGACCCAATTCCCATTCGTCAGATATTGAAAGTAGAAAACGGTCATGGGCGAAGCGTTGTTCAGTCCCATCGCCAGTTGCGCGCTGCCCACGCTCACGGGAAATGGAAACGTCACGCCGGCCCAATGCGGCCCGGAGTTGTCGCTCATCCAACCACTGTTGTCCGTAACAAAGCCTTGCGTGATATAAGCCGCAGACTGCGTTCCGTTGGTCGAATCCGTAATGACCGGCTGATACTTCGCCAAGTTCACTCGCGCCGGGTTGAAAGCATACACGCCGACATCGCGCAGATTGATGGCGTTGAGCTGCACCTCAACCGTGCTGGTCAGCGTGAACACCTGGCTCGTGCTGTTCGCCACGAAATTACCGATCGTATATTGGCCCAGGCCCCCAGCGGCATGCGTCACGTTATAAGCCAACGTGACCGTGTTACCACCAACAATATTTTCAACACGGGTGGCGAAGTTGGTGCGCGTGTCCGCCGCCCAAACCTGCACGGCATAGCTATGGCCGGGAATCAAATTATTCAACGTCACCGTCCCAGAAGTCACGTCTCCGTAGGCGCAACCTTTCAGCACAGTTTGGTAAGGAGTGCTCAATCCCGCGAACGGCTGATTAGTTGTGGCAAAAGGAGTAAGATCGCCCTGGAAGTTGGCACTAAAGGTTATGTTACCGCCGCCCCAGGTGGCATGACCGGTGACGGCGACGAAGGTCACGCCATTCACATTCGTGGTGCCGGTAGTAATGCCACGGGCATAGGCATAGAGCGCAGTGCCGTTGGTGTTCACATCCGTATCACCGCTCATAGTTGTTGGCACCCCCCAGGTGAGGCTGGCCGCAAATCCAGTCACTGCCGCCAGATAAAATCCTACCGCGAGCGCTAGCCAAATCAGTGCCTGAGGCCGTGCCGGACTGCGTCCGGAAAACGACCCCGTGGACAAGCTTGACCTGCTCTTATAATTGGCGGCAGTAAGGTTTTGCATGAATGTTCGTTGGATTCTACTCTATCTTGAATCAATTTTCTAAAATCTGGATTAAACGAGGCGTAAATCTAGGGTGCGGGAGTCGAACTCCAGGGGTTGGCAACCGGCGTGCAACCATTATACCACACCACATTTTTTATATCTTGCAGCTTCCACAACGAAGCGTGCCCATCGGCAAAAGCCAGGTCGGTGGCGCCCGCTAGCGGCTGCCCGGCGGTGACGGTCGCGCCGGCTTTCATTGGATGGCGGGCGATACAGATTCGGCCCAAACTTGTGTTCTGATTGCCATTGAACAAATCCGTCGGCGGCATAGCGGCGTGGGTGGGCCAGCTATCCGGCCAGATAGCATCCATAAAAGTCGGGGTGCTGGCGGGTTGTGAAATTGAGGACTCTTTCGGGAAAAAATACGGCGCGTTGGCTGGCGGCACATAAGTGGAAATGCCACTCGATTGGTCATACTGGTATAGCCAGCCATTCATGGCGTAGCTACCCGTGTTCAAATCTGCGTTATTGGCAATGCCCCAATGCCACGGCGTCTTCGCGTCACCATAGGTGTTCGTCACCGCTCCAAAATTAGCTGCGGTCGGGCACAAACGGATGGCCGCCACCTGTGATTGATAGGCGATCAGAGTCTGCATCCACAGCACGTTGACCGAATTATAATAGATCGCTTTGCCAAAATCCTGTTGATACATGATGTAAGCCAAATCCATTTGTTTGAGGTTACTGATACATTTAATCCCATAAGCCCTCTGCTTGGCGGCGGACAGCGCCGGCAACAGCATCGCCGCTAGAATCGCGATGATGGCAATGACCACGAGTAGTTCGATGAGTGTGAAGCCGTGTGTTTTGCCCGACCGCGGCGGTTGGATTACAGCCGCCGCGCGGGAGTGGGCGTGAGGGAGTAGTATCAGCGATTTATTACTCATAATCTCATGATTTTAATGGCGCATTCAAATTTGTTCTCGGTCACCGCCAAACGTGATAATCCCAGTGCCTTCAAACATTGATGCGGTGAACTTAATAAACAATGTGGACTTTTTCGCTTTTCTTACAAATCACGAGTTCTCGTGAGAGCATCCACCGCCTTGGCCACCGTCGATTCCATGGCATCCAGGATTTTTTATAGGGTTGAGGCCGTCACAGGAACCCAAGCCTGCGACGGCCTCTACTTCAACCTAAGCTCGACCGCTTACGGATAAGTCAAGCGATAGAACACTGTCGGCTTGGTGCTATCCACCGTGATATTCGTGCTCGAAAGGGTTCCATCTGTTATGTAAATCCAGTTCGTGCGCAGTCCGACGGACAAGCTGTTCGTCTGCATCTGCAACCGCCAACCTTGACCCGCTGGCCACGAGAGGCTCAGAGTGTTTCCGCTGACACTGTTAGTCAGCTTTGCCGGACCGCTCGGACCAACTGACGTCGTGACCACGCTCAACAAACCGTTGGTGAAAGTGAAGGCTTTCCCGGAACCAGGACTACCGACGATGCTCGCAAAGTTGCCCGTGTTCGTCGCCCCAGTTCCACTGAACAGTATGAAGGTCTGGCCAGCGGTGAACGTCCCGTTCGTGACAATGTTCAACACACCACCATAAGTCACGGCGGCACCTAAGACGACACTGTTATTAGTTGGAGTGCTACCATTCACAACAAAGGTGTTGGTCGAACCAGCTAGGAGCGTCACGTTACCGTTTAAGGTGAGTTTGCCGCTGCCACTTACGCCCGGCGAAAGGATGCCGCCCGCAGTGTTAGTGACCAAACCGATAATCGAACCGGTGCCGCCCAGCGTGCCGCCGCTATTGATCGTCACCGGGTTCGTGCCTGTGCCACTGGTAGCATTGATCAACAGCGTGCCGCCGCTGATGGTGGTTCCGCCGTTGTAGGTGTTCGCGCCCGAGAGCGTCAGCGTGCCTGTGCCAATTTTAGTAATGGCCAGCGTCTTTCCAGCGCCACCGTCCGCGATCGTTCCCGAATAGATGCTATTGGTGTTACCATCCCCAATGGTCAGCGTCGAGGCACCGGCGCTGGTGTTGCGAATGATGGCTCCCGTCACCGAGACGTTGCTCATCCCGTTAATAGTCTCGTTGAAGCCGTTCAGTTCTAAGATGGTCAAGTGATTAGCGTCAGCACCGTTAAAAACAACGTTGCCGTAACCAGGTCCATTGGGGATCACACCCGAGGCGCCAAGCTTTAAGGTCGTCGAGGCTCCAGTGCGAGCTGCGCTAAAGTCATTACAGAATATATTGGCGTTGCCGGTGAAGTTATTACCCGTGTTGGAGAGTAAGAAATTCCGGGAATTAGCACCATTATTCATGCCGTAGAAGTCAATGCTGTAGGGACCGGTGATCTGACCGCTGATGGTAAAAGTGACTCCTGAGGCGGCAAAGTTCCCGATCCGGGCGTTACCAGACAGCGTGATCGTGCCCGATAACGTGCTAGCCACATCACAGCGGACGGCACCGTCAAAGTTATTACCATACGCGTCCGCTTCGGGATAGCCGATGCTACTGAGGTTCATGGGATTGCTTATAGTTGTGGCCGCGCTGATGTAAAGCTGGCCAGCGTTGGTTTGCACGATGGTGGTGCCGCCGCCCAAGTTAGCCCCAGATGATACAAAAATCCGTCCGTTGGTAATGATGGTTTGGCCGCTATAGGTGTTAATGGTGGAAGACAGTGTGAGGTCGCTCTTGGTTGCACCGGATTTGAGCAGCCCGCCAGCACCAGTGATCGGTCCGGCTAAGTTCTGTCCAGAAGTGCTGCCGTATTCAAAAGTGGCACCCGCGTTGATATAGATTCCTCCCGTATTGGTGCCGCCGACACCCAATCTTCCGGCACCACCAATCGTCAGCTGGTTGCTATTGATGATCGTATTGCCAGTGTAGGTATTATTGTTAGTCAGCGTGACGCTAGCCGAGCCGTTCTTGATGAGTGAACAAGTGCCGGTGATGCCAAAGTTACCGCCAATCGTGTAATTGGTTTTGTTATTGTTAAATGCGACCTGAGTGGGTGTGACGTTGGCCACCGAAATGGCCACCAAGTTGTTGCTCTTGAGGGTGTCATCGAACAACACACTGTTGTTGTCGATGTAGTCGGCAGCGATTCCGTTGGTGTTCCAATTTTTCGGACTGCCGAGGACATTGACACTCCATTCGCCGCTCAAGCCACCCGTCCAAACATACGGGTTGTAGAGCACTTGGATAGCGCCTGTTCCGGAAATATAACCTCCCGGGGTGGTGCTCTTGTAAACTCCGTTCGGCTGGCTGACGCCGTTCAGCACGAGTGCCAAGACCACATTTGTGCCGACGTAGTTTAGGTCCAGCACCGCTCCGCTGGCCACTCTCACCGTAGAGCTCAAGGCTAAGGCGGGCTGGGCGATAGATAGCGTGCCGGCATTGACCGTGGTATTTCCGGTGTAGGCGTTGGCGGACAGGGTCAGCGTGCCCGAGCCAACCTTGGTTAATGAACCGCTGCCGCTCAAAGTGCCGCTGTAAGTCGTGGTCGCATTGTTCTTGCCAATGGACACCGAGCCGACACCGAGTGACAAATTGCGCGAGCCGGTCAAAGCGCCGATCACGCAGTCGCGATTATTCAAGCTGACCGAGCCAGCATCTGCGGCGTTCATGTCCAGCGTGGCGTTTTGCAGGGCATAGACATTGCCTATGCTTAACTTCCCGGTCCCCACCGAGCGGAAGGTTCCGCTAAAGGTGTTCGATCCGCTGATGGTGAGAGTGTTATTTGCAAAACTATTATATAAGATGTTGCCCGTGCCACTGATAGAACCGCTGATGGTGCTGCCACCGAAAGCATCAACGGGGCTAGAACAAGTCAGCGTAAAGCCGTTCATATTCAAAGAACCAGACACAACCACGCCTACAGACTGATTGTTGTTGAGCGCACCGGTCGCAAACTGCACCAGAGCAGAATCCGCAGTCAGGGTGATCGGCCCAGACCACGTCAGCGTGTTATAGTTATTAAACTGGGCTTCGGATTCCAGGATGCCGCCGTTTAAGGTGAGCGCATTAGTGATCGTGGCGTTGCCGGGTGCCGCTTCAATAATCGCCCCCGCATTCAAGGTCACGGACCCGGTGCCAAAGGGGTTAGCGCCGTTCCAGACGTTCAATTTGCCATTGCTGATGCCATTCACAATTGTGCCGCCGTTGTAAGTATTCGCGCCTTGCACCGTCAATCGCGAACTCGCTCCGTTACAGTAATAGGTGATACCGCCCGAACCGCTGATAGCTCCTGAAAGAAGATCACCAGTCAGCGAAACATTGAAGCCTTCGTTAGGCCCATTACCTCCGGTGTTGGTTATTGAGATGCCGCCAGCGCCAATATTTATCGGACCAGAAAGAGTCACGCCCCCGGCACCACCATCGCCGGACATTTGGAAACCGTTCGCTATGGTGATCGGCCCAGACCAGTTTTGAACGCTGAGGTTACCCCCGCCAATGCGCAAGTAACACGAGTCTAAGGACAACACATTCGTGAACGTGCAGGCGGCGGTATAAGAATTCGCTCCCGGTTTGAAGGTCACCGGCCCGGTGCCATATTTCGCCGTGGCACTTGGGAATGAAAGGAAGGCACCTTGCTCAAAGGTGGTGCCACCGCTGTAGGTGTTGTTCGACGAATTCAACGTCAGGTTTCCCGCGAACACATCCAAGGCCAAAGCGCCGCCGGTGTTCTGAATGATGCCGCTAAAGGTGCTGTTGGCACCGCTAAGACCATTGGTCAAGGTCACCGCACTGCCGCTCGTGTTGTTCACGACACCGCTGCCGTTCAAGCCGTTGATCGCTTCCGGCTGGCCATTCAAATCAAGCAAACCGTTGACATACAAATTTCCCGTGCCCGCCCCATTCGGCAGCCCGTTCGCTGTCGTCATCTTCAGCGTGCTGCCGCTGGACACAGTCGTGTCGCCAGCATAACTCGCCGCACTGTTGAAATTTACTGTGCCTGCTCCTGTGATCGTCACGCCACTACCTCCACTCGCTCCGCCATTGATGTTCAACGTGCGATTAGTCGTAATATTCCATGACTGATCGGCCAAGACTTGAACTGGTGCAGTAATCGTTAGGTCTTGACTCGCGCTCGCGAGGTTGATGCCGAGCGCAGAAACTCCCAGATTATTTGCTCCACCAATAGTAACTGGGCCGGAGGGATTGAGGATGGTCACGCCCGCAATAAAAAAGTCAGCGTTGAGCACCGTGCTCAGGTTGGCCGTGGATAAGTTGTTGAACAACACCGGATCGCCGGGGTTGGGCGATGTCGTTGTAGTCCAGTTGCCGCCGGTCAGCCAGGAATTATCGCTCGCTCCAGTCCAAACATCAGCTGCGCCCACTACCAAATCCAAACCACCGAAACCATTGATAGCCAGTGAAACCGCACCAACCGCGCCGTTGCCCGTGAGCGTGACGGATGGCAGCGTGCCGGTGACTAGACCAATGTTGCCCGCCGTGGCAGCTTTTATAATCGTATAATTTCCAGTTCCCAGAACCGCGCCGGGATTGTTGACAGTGATCACCGTGCTGCCTGACAACGTCATCGTTCCGTTGGTCTGAATGAACGGCGGATTCACGCCGTCATAAGTCATCGAAATCGTGCCCGCGCTGAAATCGCTCGTGCCGTTAATCACCGCTCCCGCCGAACTGTTTTTGAATGTGCCGCCGTTCAGTGCGTAGTTTGGTGATTCGGCAGAAACATCAAACGTCGCCCCTCCCGCCAAAGTAATGTTTGCGCTCGCAAGTGCGCCCGCACTACCAATAACTAGCTTACCTGCACTGATAGTCGTGTTGCCGGTATAAGTTGCCGGTGCTCCGACTGAAACTGTGCCGCCACCAACGATGCTCAAAGCTGCACTGCCAGAGATGCCGCCATTAGCCGCCACCGTGCCGTTATTGGTGACACTCCAAGTTTGGTTGGCACTAAGAACTAGCGGGGCGGTCATCGTCAAGCTCTGGCTAGCACCAATAAGATTGATGCCGCCTCCGATAGTCATCGGATTAGCCCCGCCGATGGAAACCGTAGCAGGCGCGTTGCTCAAGGTCAACGTTGACAAGTTATAGCTTAAGTCAGGAACCGTGGACAGATTGGCCGTAGATAAATTATTGAAGGTGATGGCATCGCCCGAAAATGGAATGCTGGCCGGACTCCAGTTGCCCGCCGTGCCCCATGAAGTGTCGCTGCTACCCAACCAAGTCCGCGCGGCAACGCCGATGTCGCGGACGCTGATGGCGTTGAGTTGAACTTCAACACCGCTAGGGACGCTCGTGAGGGTAAACGTCTGGTTCGTGCTGTCCGCTACGAAAGTGCCAATCGTGAATTGCCCCACGCCGCCTAGCGCCTGAAAAACATTATAAGCTAGCGTGACCGTGTTACCGCCGGTGCTGCTGACGCTTTCTTGCCGCGTGGCGAAAGTGCTGCGGCTATCGTCCGCCCAAATCTGCACCGCGTAGTCATGCCCCGTGATCAGGCCTTTCAACGTCACTGTCCCGGACGAGACGTTTCCATAAGCGCCGCCTTGAAGCACCGTTTGATAACTACTGCTTAAGCCCGAGAACGGAGCAGCCGTTGCCCCAAAAGAATTCGCAACCGAACCCGCAAAGGTAGAGCCGAAGGTGACGTTGCCCCACGCCGCAAAGCCGCTACCAGCGGTGAAGGTCGCACCGTTGACATTCGTGGTAGCCGTGGTGAGTCCACCCGCATAGGCATAAAGCGCGGTGCCGCTAGTATTCACATCCGTGTCAGCAACGATGTTCGCCGGAACCCCCCAAGTGATGGCGGCGGCGGATGCTGCCGTCGGCGCAAGGACGGTCAATAATGTGGCGAGCGTGGCGACCACCAAAAGTCGCGTGCCAGTTCTGGCTTCGCGCGGGAATCTGTCAACGAAGGACGCCAGCCGACAAAAGCTCACAAAACTGTGAGCATCAACAGATGGATTTCCACACATCAGCTTGTTAGCGGTTGAACGAATGATTTGCACAGATTTGGTTTTCATACGGATTTATGTAGCGTTGTATTTGTATTCAGTTAAATGCCTGGATTGTCACAAGCGTTGCTCTTTCAACTCACACTAAATAATGCTTCTAATTCGCCAATTTTTGTTGGTTTAAAGAACTTTGTTCAGGGTCACGGAAAACATATATCAGCAATTGAATCTAGCCTATCACGAGTTCTCGTTATGCCTGTCACACTGCCGATTTCGCCAAACCGCACGGTCGAATGCCCGAGTTGAGACTTGGGTTTTGATCGTTGGTCGTGATGTCATAAAGTATTCTTTATGCGAGAGGCTGCTTCCCACTCAACGAATATAGACCCTCTTAAGGAGCCTTATTCCTGCCGCACCCACCGCGCAGGAGGCAAAAATCACCATCGCCACATTCACTGGTTCGGGCACCGGTGTTATGTCCAGACTCCAGCCGGTCAAGGTAGCCTGTCCGCCGCCGGGTGATTCATCGGCAAAATATAATGTCCAAGTGCCATCGGCTACTGAACCATTAAAATTAGCGAGCGATCCCGCAGCCTGATAGGTGCCGGTAAATACGGAGCCAGCGGTCTCGGCAGTAGTTTGGATTGAACCAGCAGTAGCAGCATCGGACAAAGTGACATTCAAACCTGACCCAGCGTAGCCAAACGGATTGCCAGTAGTAACTCCCGGACGATTTAACAGCATTACCAAGGTTCCATTCGGGGCGACTAGATAAGAATATAAATCACCGTTGAAACCGCCCGATAGTTGCAAGTCCACGGTAAGACCGGAAACCGTTGCGCCGGGCGCAGCCTGGTCATAAGATCCGGCAAAAGAAACTCCTACCAGGTTACCATCTGGTATGGTGCCTGTTTGATAGAGTGATGCTTTGGCATGAAAAGCTAAAGCCAGCGTTAAGTAGAGCCGCAATAGTTTTGATTTCATTTCAAAAATAGAGTTGGTTTGTTCAAGTAGTTTGAGAAAGGTATCGGGTGGTGATGCCAACCCCTAACATCACCACCCATCCCCAAATGGTGGAACCCAAAACCACCATAAAGTTTTTGTTTATGCTCGTCACGGCACTCACGGATTATATTGCAAACGGTAATAAGCATTTGGTGACGGCGCGCTGGTATCAATGAACTGGAACAAGCCGCCAGCTGGAGCGTTCGTGGTCCAAATTGCTAACCAGGTCGTCAAATCCGTCGAACGGGCAACGGTATAACTTAAGCCAGGAATGCCCGCAAAGTTCAATATCGCCGTGCCGCTAGAGACGCTCCCGATCTGGCTTTGACCAAATAGCGGTGCGCTGTCAACATTCACGGTTACCGTGGCACTGTTCGTCCCGCCAAAACCGTCGCTCACGATATAACTAAACTGGTCCGCCACGGCATTGGTGTTGTAATACATCACATAGCCGGCTGACACTAAAACGGTCGCGTTATTAGTCGTCGTTCCAACGGAAGCTAGCGTGAAGGTGTCGCCATCCACATCTGTTACATTGGTCAAGAGATCGCTGACGAGCACCTTGAACGAATTTAAGGCCGACGACCGTGAGTAATTAATATTGTTGGCCGCTGGCGGATGATTGGTAACAACCTGACTCAACGTGTTGGTGCTGCCGAGATAGTTGCCATCGCCGAGATAAATGAAGCTAATCTGATTAGTTCCGCGTAATAGATTGGTGATGGACAAACTCGTGGCACTGCCAGAAGAGATAGTGTTCGTGCTGATGGCTCCACCTGGCGCAGAGAAAATCACGTTACCAGTCGCGTCCGCCGGCAATGTGGCGCCGAAAGTGACGCCGTCCTTATAACCAGACGGATTTTCCGAGGAGGATGCCCCAATAGAAGTGCCAGTTGGATTGACCGTTAACGTGCCATTCGTGTAGCTGATGGCATAGTTGGCTGAAGCAAGGCCAGAAGGGACAATAGTGTAAGTGCCCGCGTTTGTCGCATTCTGTGAGGTGCCACCATAACTTAGGCTGCCGCCCAACGAACCGGCCGTATCGCCGTTCACAAAGCCATAGTAAACCACACCGTTACCGCCCGTGTAACCTAGACCGTTGTATGTCTTATTATCATTGTTCGCCGCCACGCCGAGTGCCGCTGGATTTACTGTCAAATTTACCATTATGCTGATAGTGGTGTAGTTGGTTGTATCGTCCGGCGTGAAGGTCACACCTTGCGAAGCCGTGCCGGCATTAGGCGTGGTTGAAGGTGCGGTGTAAGCAAAGCTCCCAGCCGCCGGTGTGGCGGAACCACCACTCAACGTTGAAGCAGACAGCATCTGGCCGAAAGTGATACCACTGGCAGAAGGAACCGCGGTGACCACCGAGGCGGCCTGATTGATGGTTAACATGCCGTTATTAAACGTGATTGCGTAATTGGTGCTGGTCAAACCCGAAGGAATAATCACGTAACTGCCGGCATTGATTGCGGCTTGCGACGTGCCATTGTAAGTCAAGGTGCCACCGAGCACGCCGGAAGTTTCACCGTTAACAAAGCCGGTGTAAGTCACTCCATTATTCGTAGCATAGGCATTTCCGTCATACGTTTTGCTATCACTATTCGCGGTTATGTTCAGCAGAGTATTGGTAATCATCATTGAACCGCTCGCACCCGCCAGCGTGTAGTTAGTCCCGGCCCCACCGCTCAAGGCCAGAGAACCAAACGAAGTGATCGCGCTCGTCCCGACATTCGCACTCGCAAGACCGCCGCTGCCGGTGGCCACCGTTACGATGTCGCTGTTGACCGCGTTGGTGACCGACAAATTGGCCGCCGCCGCGTTCGTCGTCCCGTCATAACCACGGGTGCCACTCAAGCCGACCGCTAACTGGCTCACGGTCAGGATGCCAGTGTTGTAGGTGATGCTGTAATTGCTCAGTCCGCTGCCCGTTACCGCGCTGGGCGTGATTGTGTAGTTTCCCACCGTCGCCGCCACTGTGTTACCTGGGAGCGAGCCGCTGGCGGTCAGGGTGACGCCGCCAATCGAATCGCCGTTCGTCAAGCCGGATGATATGAAGGCCGTCGTTGCCAACGTCAACGCCGTGCCGTAGGTCTTGCTTTGCGCGCTGGCGGTAATCGTCAGGTTTGCCAAGTTAATCGTGAAGTTGCCGGCGGACAATCCGGTCAACGGCGTGTAATTCGTGTTGGCTGGCACAAAGGTCGCCGTCACCGCATACGTGCCCTGCGCCGTCTGCGTGGACGCGCCGCCGGTTAGGATGGTGGTCACAGTGCCGGTTGTGTTCGTGCCGCTCAAGGTCACGGTCGCTGCATGGGCGTGGCCATCATATGTCACCGGCGAATTGTTCACCGCCACTGCCGCCGTCGAGGTCGCCTGATTCACCACCTGCGACAACGCGCTGGACGTGCTTACGTCGTAACTCGCATTGCCAGCATAACTGGCAGTGATGCTGTGAGTGGCCGCAGCAAGTGAATTGTTGGTAATGGTGTAAATGGACACGGTGCCTGCACTGCTGACTAAGGTGCCGGTGCCAATCGAATTCGTGCCGTCGTAGAAGGTCACCGTGCCGCTGGGCGCACTGCCGTCACCGCCACTGCCAGTTACCGTGTTCGTGAAAATGACCGAACTTCCATAGGTGGAGGGATTCGCGCTCGAGGTCACGACCGACGTGGAAGAACCGCCGTTGGTCACCGTGAGGATGCCCGTGCCAGTGATAGACGCGCTGATGTGGGTGGCTCCGCTGCCAGACGCGCCCCAAGTGCCCTTGGATTTCGCGACGCCGGCAATCTGGATGCCACTGACGGTATTGCTAAACGTGCCCATGGCCAAGATGCCGCCATTCAGGTTGGCGATGGTAGCCAAGGGGAGAACCTGATTTGTGCCCAACGCTAGCGTGCCGGCGCTGATGATTGTAGCACCAGAATAGCCGTTCGAGCCAGAGAGGGTCAACATGCCACTGCCGATCTTAGCCACCGCAGCGCTGCCGCTCAGCGCACCGCCATAAACCGTGTTCGAATTGTTGTTGCCAATGGCGGTCGTGCCGCTGGGCAAACTCAAATTGCGGACACCCATCAGCGCGCCAAGGGTTGGACTGGTAATAGCCAGAGTCACCGCGCCGCTGTCCGCCGCGTTCATGTCCAGAGTCGCATTTTGAAGTCCCAGGGCATTGTTCACATACAAGGTTCCAGACTGCGAGCGGGCGGTGCCGTTGAACGTGTTCGCAGTGCCCAAGACGAGAGTTCCGTTATTGATTCCGTTATGGTAGAGACTGATCGGACCAATAACCGCGCCGTTGAAAGTCAGATTCGCAAAGCCAGTATTAGTAGTTAACAAAACGCCACCACTACCAGTGATACTTCCGTTTAAGGTTCCAATGTAAGACTCGCCGGAGCCATAGGATGAAATAATAGTATTTGTCCCGAAGCTAACATTGCCGGACAAGCTGATCGGTGCCGTGCCGCCATCGCCACCTATAAAGACACCGTTTGTTCCCAAGGTGATCGGCCCCGAAAACGACAGCGAACCGCTGCCGCCGCCCGTATGCAAAGACGCACCATTCAAAGTTAAGCTATTGGTGATAGTAAAATTACCAAAAGCGCCAAAAAGCAGGGCGGAATTCATTGTCACCGGCCCGGTGCCAAACAAGGTATTGTTGGCTGGATTTTTCCATACATTGACCGTGCAATTGCCTATGGTGGTGCCGCGCTGTAGGTGTTCGCGCCGTCCATTCTGAAATTGCCAGAACCTAACGCATTTATGCTGCCCGTCCCGGAAATAATCCCGGTCAAAGTCTGGACGGCAGAACTGTTGAAGGTCAAAGTCGCGTTGTTCGTGATATTCCCCGCATAGGAACCGCTGCCCAAGCTACCAGCCCCGCCAATGGCAAGCGTGCCGGCACTGATGGTGGTGGCACCGCTGAAGGTATTCACGCCCGACATGGTGAGTGTGCCGGAACTGAGCTTGGTCAACGCGCCCGAACCGGTGGAACCCACTGACAGAGCCGACGCAAACGTGACGTTGTTGGTGCCCGGATCAATCGTCGCCGTGACACCGTCACTGATTTTCAGGCGGCTGGAAAGATCCTGTGAATTGTTAGTGTCCCACCCCAAGGTCGCATTGTTGCTGAACACAATCGTGCCGCTGGACCCCAGCGCACCGTTCACAAAACCTAGGGTGCCGCCGTAGAGGGCTGTCCCACCGGTGTAACCGCCGTATTGACCGGCGGTCGTCGTGCCAGCGTCGCTATTGTGGGGATTAGTGACATCCCAGACGCCAGCGCCGCTCTTAATCAAAGACGTTTTACTGGAGCCGTTGTTAAAGTCGGGAATGTTCAAAGCGAAAGTATTAATGCCCGTGTTACTCCCCGTAAGCTGCACGCTGCGGACACCGGCAGCGTCCCAAAAATTGATGGGAGCACCGCTCTGGGAAAAGGTAATGGTGTCGGCCGCCGTAGCCCCCGAGGCATCAATGGTGCATGCGATGCCAGCATAGCCGCCTAGCACGCGTATATTGTGGTCGGTGGTTTGCGCGCCGAGTCCGGTATTGGTGTATTGAAGGGTGCCGCCAGTAAAATGCAGACCGACGGTGGAGGACGTGTCCTGCGCGGCGGTCCGGCCACCCAAGGGACTGCCATTAGCAGCTTCACTGGCATAAGTAGCCAGATTGGAAACATTGACGATACCATTATTAAAAATGAGCTCGCCGGTAAAATTATTCGTGCCGAACAAGTTCAGTGTGCCAGTGCCCAACTTGGTAATGTTACCAGTGCCGCCTAACGAGCCGCTATAGGTGGTGCTGGTGTTGTTGGTGCCGATGGACACTGCGCTGCCGCCCACACTGAGATTGCGTGAACCCATCAGACCGCCGATGGTGACGGGGTTCGCAAAGGTGAACGAGCCGGAATCCGCCGCGTTCATGTCCACAGTCATGTAATTCACTGAACTTGCTGTATTAAATTGCACCTGGGCCGTGCTGCCACCTGAGCGAATTGTGCCCGAAAACGGATTGTTAGCGTTACCTAGATAAAGATTCGCAGTGGTATCTATAATGGTGCCGTTGGCCCCGCTGATACTGCCGCCGATATTAATTCCGTAGTTACCTCCAGAGCAGGACAGCGTGTTGGTGGTGCTGCCCATATTCAAACTGCCGCTAATAAATATGGCGGCAGAATAGTTGCCGCCGCTATAACCCGTGCCGCCGTCGACAGTGACATTGTTAGTGGTGGCGGTGGTGACCGTCGTAGTGATGGGGCCGTTAAGGTTCCATTGTTTGTTACCGCCGCCACCGATATGCAGTGTGCCACCGTTCAAGGTAACTGCGTTGGTTGTAGTCACAGCGCTAAATCCGGGTCCAAAGGTATCGAAGATTTGACATCCAGAATTTACGGTGACCGGTCCAGTGCCAAGCGGAGAAGCGCTACCACTAATTTGAGGATAAACAATAGCGTTATTGGATATGGTCGTGCCACCGCTATAGGTGTTAGCGCCGTTCAAAGTCAAACCACCGCTGCCCTGATAATTCAAGGCACCCGTCCCGGAAATGATCCCGGACAAGGTCTGGCTGGCGGAACTACCTAGGTTCAAATTACCATTATTAACAATGGCTCCCGCATAGGAACCGCTGCCCAAGCTGCCCGCCCCGCCGATCGCCAGCGTGCCGCCGCCGATGGTCGTGCCGCCGGTGAAGGTGTTGGCGTTGGACAGGGTCAGGGTCTGGGTGTTGGCCGGATCCAGAATCAGGGACGTGCTGCCCGCAATCGCATTGCCGGAGGCGATGAAATAATTGTGGCTGGTGCTCTTCATCAAAACCCCTTGCGGCGAATAACTGGCGGCAAGCGTGATGATGGGGTTGCCGCTGGCATTACCGTCGCCAAACAGCACGCCACTCGTGCCATCCACGTATTTTGTGACATTAACTCCCGAGTTGGTAGTCCAGTTGGCGGTGGCCGTATCCCAGTTGCCACTGGCAGTGTTCCAAGTCAACTGGGAGGTGTTGCCCGTGACATTCAGATAAAGTGTGCTACCAGTGACGCTCAGATTGCCGATAACGCCGGTAGGCAAAACCAGCGTGGTGAACCCAGTAGCGTTCGCCGGGCCGGCGCTGGTCCAGGTGATCAGCGGATAGCTTTGCCCGACATTAAATACACTCGAAGACCCGTCAATCCTCATGGTCAAAGAAGTGCCGAGCGAGAGATTGGCCACGCTCATGGGCGCGACAGTCGTGCTGGGCGAGAAGCTGCCGTAGGAGTTGTTATATACGACATGGAAAGCGCTACTATTCTGATTCGTCACACTGCCCGTGTTGACCCACTGGCCGCCGTTGCTGGTGACAATGATGCCGTTGGTAGCACCCGATGACGCCGTGATGTTCACGGCCGAGCCGCTTGCACTACTGGTTAAGAAGTCCAACTCGCCCACGCTGTTGGTGGTCTGGCCGGAGTAGGTGTTTGCACCCGTGAGAATCAGCGTGCCCACGCCGGTCTTGGTCAGGGGTCCGCTGCTGGAGATAACGCCACCCAAGGTCAAAGTCTTTCCGCTACCCACGCCGATAGTGGCGGCGGAGCTGACAATCACGGCGTTGGCCAAAGTGTCGCTGACGTTGTTTGACAACGTGCCGCCGCTCATCGTCACCGCTCCAGTGCCCAAGGCAGTGTTGCTGTCCGCTTCCAGCACGCCGTTGCTAATCGTCGTGCCACCGGTGTAAGTGCTGCTGCCCGAAAGAATCTGTGTCCCGGTGCCGTTCTTCAGGAAAGCCAGCAAGGCCGGAGAGCCGGCGTCTTTGAGGACGCCAGAGAACGCGCCGCTGCCGTTGGCGTTGCCAACACTTAAAGTCCGGTAAGTAAGATAGCCCATCGAGATGGTGCCGCCGCCATTCAGCGCGTCGAACTGCGCCACAGTTCCGGCCGTGCTGCCGCCGGTTTCGACGAAGTTGATGGTCGAGCCGCTATCCACCGTGAGCGAACCGAGGTTGTTATTCCAAATGCCGTGGTAGCCGGAGCTGGCAGTGATGGTGGTGTTGCTGCTCACCTGCAACAAACCGCCCGCGCTAAGTTGCACGACATTATTGCCGGCGGCGCTGAAGACGATGACGCCACTGCTACCGCCGTCAAACTTCAGTGTGCCATTGTTGGTAAAGATGGTGGCGGCGGAAAGAGGGTTTACGGTCAGAGCAGTCAGTTCCACCGTCGCCCCACTGGCAATGTTATAGGTGGTGGGAGCCGAAACCCCGTTACTGATCACCAACCTACCGGCACTGATCGTTGTGGCACCGGAATATGTGTTCGCGGCCGTTAGGATCGTCGTCCCGGTGCCCAACTGCGATAGGGCCATTTTACCGCTGGAACTGAAATCGGAAATGACGCCGTTGAAGGTCACAGTATTGCTGCCGCTGACGTTGAGGGCGCGGACGGCGACCACTGTGTCGGCAGCCGTGATAATGCCGTTAAAGACAAGCGGTCCCTGTGCCGTGGAGCTGTTGAGATTAACGTTGAGGATGCCGTTCACACCGTGAGTATTGCCATTGGTTATGCCGAAATTGATGGTCTGCGTATTGACCGTGCCTTCGTTCTGGATGTTCGGATCCACAGAACTGAAGTCGACAAACTTGATTGGGTTACCATAAAGATTGAACGGTCCGGACGCAGATCCGGCCTTGAAATAAATCTGAAACCCAGCACTGCCGGCGGCGAAGTTGTTCGTGTTGTTGACGCGAGTGGTGTTTGTGAAATTCAAATAGCCTTGCGGAAGCGCTGAACTTGGGCTGCCGACATTGGTTACCCAATTTCCACTGGAGGCCCAGTTACCATCCGCCCCACCACCCGTCCAAGTGTAGGTAGATTGGGCCATCGCCGGCTGCCCCACGAAAAGCCTTGTGCCCAAGAGCGCCAGAATTGTCAACCAGAGGTTGGTGATTTGTAGGATTTTCCGGGTGGAAGTGGATCTCGTAAACATATTTTTGAGAGCGCTAAAAGTGTGAAAGAAAATCAAGCTAGTTGAAAACAATTGCATTTCTCACTAGTTGAGAATCTGTAATTTTTTAGCGGCACATATTTTTATAGAGTTTCTATAACTTTCTTCTGCGGGATACAGTGGAAATATACGACAAGGAACCAACCCTGAAAATCACGAGAACTCGGGATGCACCAACGTTATTACAGCCTGACTCACTAACCCGAGCGGAATTAGAATCTAGTGTGAAGCAGGAAGCGACCTCACCGTTAGTAACTTTAATTGATTAGAGAACGAAAACGTAATCAGGTCTAAAACTAAAAAATCGAACACACTCGCCAAAAGCCTCGCAGTTCAGGCATCACGAGTTCTCGGGGTGGCACGACTGCCCAAACTCGATAACATTATTTGCATGAACAAACCCCAGACAAGCTACGTTTCGGCTCGTTATCCAACGGAAATTTTTAAAGGAGATTTCGACGCCGTTAAACGACAGCTAGAATTCTCTGCGGTTGTATCCGCAAAAGATTTGTGTTAGCCCATTTGGAATGAAGCCATACATTTCTACTCTTTTTAACAACTATGAAGCCCGCTGAATACCTCGCCGGGGTGGCGATTATGCTTGCCTCAGGCTTCAACTCTATTGGCGCTCAAACCTCACCACCCAACCTCATCGTCATTCTTACGGATGATCAGGGTTACCACGATGTCGGGTTCAATGGTTGCAAGGACATCCCGACGCCGAACCTTGACTCTATCGCCAGTAATGGAGTGCGTTTCACCAGCGGATACGTTGCGGCTCCTTTAAGTTCACCTGGTCGTGCTGGCTTGCTGACGGGACGTTATCCCGAGCGTTTCGGATACGAACATGATACGCCATGGCAGCCCAATAATCCGGAGGCCGGCCTACCACTCACGGAATCTACATTGGCGGATACTTTGAGCCAAGCCGGTTATCAAGCGGGCATGGTCGGGAAATGGCATCTGGGCAGTTACCCGGCTTTCCATCCGCTCAAGCGCGGATTTCAAGAATTCTTTGGCTTTCTAGGTGCTGGGCACCGCTATTTTCCAGAGGAGTTAACCATTGAGGAAACTCGAAAAGCGAAAATAGAATATGATAGTTGGCTGCTCTGGATCATGAGCAACTACAAACCGGTCAAGACCACGAACTATCTAACGGATGAATTTTCGAACGCAGCGGTAAGTTTTATCTCACGTCATAAAGATAAACCCTTTTTCCTGTTAGTGGCCTACAACGCCCCTCACGATCCACTGGAAGCCTCCGAAAAATATTTAAGCCGATTCCCCCAAATCCTAGGTTCCCATCGCCGGGCCTATGCCGCGATGATGAGTGCGGTGGATGACGGCGTCGGGAGCATGCTGGCGGAACTCCGCAAGGATGGTTTGGCGGAAGGCACTATGGTAGTTTATCTCTCCGCTGGCGGCGGGGATCTAAGTGCCAATTCGTCGGACAATTATCCTTTGCGCGGCTCCAAAAATTATCCTTGGGAAGGTGGTTGGCGGGTCCCGTTTGCGATGCAGTGGCCAAAGCAATTACCCAAAGGATTGGTTTATGAGCAACCCGTTTTGTCACTCGATATTTTTGCGACGATCACAGCGCTGGCTGGTGCAAGCACTAACCCGGAACTTCCGCTCGATGGCGTCAACCTAATCCCGTATCTGACCGGTCAGAAAACGGCGGCACCCCATGACGCAATTTATTTGCAGATGCCCGGCATCGGTGCTTATGCAGTTCGGAGTGGTGCTTACAAATTAGTTGTTGCCGCGACTGGCCAAGCCGCCAAACTATACGATCTATCTAAGGATATTGCTGAATTTAAAGATCTCGCCGACATACAGCCCGAGGTAGTGAAGGCACTTGAAGCGAAACATGCTGCCTGGAGTCAGCAAATGACATTCACGGATTCTCCCGGAGCTACGGAAACTAACGAGACGCACCCGATAGATACAGACGCCAGAAATTTACCGCCTCAACCTTAGATAACTAATGAGATACAAAGGAACTTCGATTACCGCCGTCTGCTTGGGAGTGATTCTTGCTCTCGCTCACACGACGTTTGCCGCTACCCCCTCCAAACCAAATATCGTGCTTATTCTGGCTGACGATTTGGGCTATGGCGATCTGGGTTGCTACGGGGCAACAAAAATCAAGACGCCTAACATGGATCGGCTCGCGGCGGAAGGTTTGCGGTTCACCCGAGGATACGCACCGTCTTCGACTTGCACGCCGTCGCGGTTTTCACTGCTGACTGGTGAATACGCATGGCGACAAAAAGATCGCAAGAACGGCATCCTTGATGGTGATGCACCGCTATGTCTCGAACCCGGCCGACTGACCCTGCCCGCGATGCTACACAAGGCGGGTTACCAAACCGGCATTGTTGGCAAATGGCATCTTGGCCTAGGCGATGGCCAAACACCCGTGGACTTCAATAAAGAAATCAAACCCGGCCCGATCGAAGCGGGCTTTGACTATTGTTACATCATTCCGGCCACGGTAGATCGCGTGCCAAACGTCTGGATCGAAAACCACAAGGTTGTCGGCCTTGATCCGGCCGATCCAATCACGGTGAGTTATGTCACCAACATCAGCGAGGAACCTACCGGCTTGGAGCGACCCGACTTATTGAAACAAAAGGCGGACAAGCAGCACTCCGGCACAATCATCAACGGAATCAGCCGGATTGGTTTCATGAAAGGCGGCAAGGCGGCGCGTTTCAAAGATGAAGAACTCGCGCCCACGGTTGTGAACCAGTCGGTGAAATTCATCGAGCAACACCAGGACGCACCCTTCTTTCTCGAAGCCGCTTTGTTTGAACCCCATGTCCCGCGCGTCGCCGGCAAGCCTTTTATAGGAACAAGCGATTGCGGTATCCGTGGTGACGTCATTGAGCAGATAGATTGGGAGACGGGCGAAATTATGAAGGCGCTCAAACGCCTGAACCTAGAGACAAACACGCTCGTCATTCTATCCAGCGACAACGGTGCCATTTTATTCGACGGCTACTTTGATCATTCCGTTGAAGATTTGAACGGGCATCAACCCACCGGCGGTTTGCGTGGCTGGAAATATCTCGTTTTCGAGGGCGGCTGCCGCGTGCCTCTGATTGCGCGCTGGCCGGAACAAATTAAACCGCGCGTCACCGACCAGATGTTCAACCTCGTTGATTTGCTCGCAACGTTTGCCGGCATGACCGGCCAGAAAATTTCCAAAGCGATTGCTCCTGACAGTCTGGATTTGTCGGCTGTGCTTTTAGAAACGACGACCAAACAACTCCGCGAAAACACCGTGCTGCACGGTATCTCCGACACGCTGGCGCTGCGGTTGGGCGATTGGAAATTCATTCCGGCAAATACCAACGCCAAAGCTGGCGGCATGGGCAAAGGCGCGAATGCAACAGATACGCGCTTCGCCGCCAACCATATAACTAAGCCGATGCTGTTTAATCTTGCGAACGATCCGGGCGAGCAGACCAACCTATTGTCAAAATATCCCGACAAGGTGGCGGAGTTGCAGCAGCGACTCGCTGAGATCAAAAAATAAAATCTTCCATGCACAGCAAACATTCAGCGCTTCTTAATCAAACGACCGTATTAAAATTTTTGGCGGCGTTATGCGTTTTGTGGCAAACCTCCACGGCACCCTTCGCGCGGGAACTCACCAACGACCTCGGCATCGTGCAGCAAAACGACACGACGATGCAGTGGTATATGGATGCGAAGTTTGGGATGTTCCTTCATTGGGGACTCTACGCCGTGCCAGCCAAGGGCGAATGGTTCATGGAAAATAAACACATTTCACCGGAGGAATACCGGAAGTTCGCCACCAACCAAGGCGACGAAAATTATTTTGACGCCACAGATTTTGACCCGGCGGCGTGGGCTAAAATCGCGAAAGATTCCGGGATAAAATATATGTGCTTGACCGCGCGGCATCACGATGGCTTCGCGCTCTTCGACAGCCATTACACGAACGCCTTCACGAGCGTGCAAACGATTCATCGCGATCTTTACGCGGAATATGTCAAAGCCGTCCGCGCAGCGGGACTGCGGGCCGGCCTCTATTACTCCCCGATTGACTGGCGTTATCCCGGTTACTACGACGTGTGGGGAACTAATTGCGCACCGAACAAATGGAATTATAAAACCGATTCTGCGCACAAGGAAAACGCGCGCGTCATGAAAGAGGAAGTTTATGAACAGGTGCGTTCGCTGTTCAAAAACTACGGCCCGTTCGATTACGTTTTCTGGGACGGCGGCTGGCTGGCGCAAAAGGGAACGGATCGCGACGCGCAGTTTTTTTGGGAACCGGGTTTATATCGTGACCCAAAAAATCCTTGGCCGGTGTCCGATGCTTACAGCGACTTTGATGAATCCGGCAAGCCACTCGGCATCATGGGCATCGCCCGCAAATATTCTCCCAATGTCATTGTCAACCGCCGCGCTGGCTGGATTGGAGATATCGCTGACGAAGAAGGATCAAAACCAGTGACCGGCCCGGTTAGGCCTTTTTACTGGGAGAAATGTCTCAACTTGAACAAATCATCTTGGGGCTTCAACGACCATCAGAACCTCATGTCCTACGATGAAATCATCGGCTTCCTCGTGAACGTCGTGGTGCGCAATGGCAACCTGCTTTTGAATTTTGGCCCTGACCGGCATGGTGTGATTCCCGCAACTCATGCGGCGTTGACCAAGCGCGTCGGCGACTGGCTCGCCGTGGTGGGCGACAGTATTTACGGCACGCGCGGCGGCCCGTGGAATCCGGTGGATGGTCAATATGGATTCACTTACAAACCGGAAAAATATTTTATCCACCTGCTGCCCGGCTACGATGGCACGGAATTCACCGCGCCAGTCATTTCCGAAAAAGTCACTGGCTGCCGCGATTTATTCACGGGCAAAAAATTAAAATACACCGTTGCGAAAGATGGCTCGCTGCACATCACTGGGCTGAACCGCACCGCGCGTCCGGCGGACACGGTGATCATGATTCAAGTGAAAGCGGCGAATAAAAAATGAGCGCGATTACAATGCGCTCCATGTAATCGGGATGATTAAAAAAAAATTTACACTCAAGCCGGGCAGTGATGATTTCATTCGCCGCGGGAAACGTCGCGGGCTGATCTCAATTATTTTCTGCGCCTTGCTTTTGACCTCGCTCGGAACGCAAGCCGCGAACCGGCCCAACATTTTATTCATTCTCGTGGATGATTACGGCATCAAGGACGTGGGCGTGGAAGGCAGTAAGTTTTACGAGACGCCCAACATTGATTCGCTCGCTCGCAGCGGAATGCGTTTCACGCAAGGCTACGCCGCCTGCTCCGTTTGCAGCCCCTCGCGCGCGAGTATTTTGCTTGGCCAATATCCCACCCGCCACGGCATCACAGATTGGGTTGGTGCCGAGGCGGGGAAAAACTTTGCGCTGGAACACCGCGCCAAATTGCTCGTGCCGGATTACGTGCATCAACTGCCGGCCGATGAAACTACGTTGGCGGCAGCACTCAAGAATGTGGGCTACAAAACTTTTTTCGCTGGCAAATGGCATCTTGGTGACAAAGGCGCGTGGCCCGAGAATCGTGGGTTCGACATCAATAAGGGCGGCTGGGAAGCGGGCAGCCCAGAGGGTGGATATTACGCGCCGTGGATCAATCCAAACCTTCCCAGTGGCCCGCGCGGTCAATCACTGACGCAACGTCTCGCTGATGAAACGATTTCCTTCATTGAGAAAAATACCAACGGCCCTTTCCTCGCCTACCTCTCGTTCTACGCCGTGCATGGCCCGATTCAAACCACGAAACCGCTCTGGGAAAAATATCGCGCCAAGGCTGCCGCCCAACCGCAGCCAAAGAATCGTTTTGAAATCGATCGCACCCTGCCCGTCCGCATCGTGCAGGACAATCCGATTTACGCCGGGCTGATTGATGAAATGGATAACGCCGTGGGCCGCGTTTTGAAAAAAATTGACGATCTCGGTTTGACCACCAACACCATGATCGTTTTCACCAGCGACAACGGCGGCGTGATTTCCGGCGACAGTTTTAGTTCTTCGCAACTTCCGTATCGCGGCGGCAAAGGTCGCCAGTGGGAAGGCGGCACGCGCGTGCCAGTTTATATTCGCGCGCCGGGCATCACGGCTTCTGGCAGCGTTTGTGAAACACCGGTGAGCGGCATTGATTTTTTCCCGACGCTGCTGGAACTCGCCGGTGTGAAATCCAAACCGAAGCAGACCCTTGATGGTGTGAGCCTGGTGCCGCTGCTCAAGGGCGAGAAACTCCCGCCGCGTCCGCTCTTCTGGCATTACCCGCATTACGGCAATCAGGGCGGCGAACCTTCGTCCATCATCCGCTCGGGCGATTGGAAACTCATCCACTATTGGGAAGACGGACACAATGAACTTTATAATCTGGCCGCCGACATTGGTGAACAACACGATCTGTCCGCGATGGAAATAATACGCGCTGCCGACTTGTGGTCACAGTTGCAAGCGTGGCTGAAATCAACCGGCGCAAAATTGCCGCAGCCAAATCCCGATTACAAGCCAGAGTGGGCGGAGCAGCAACGCAAAGCCGCATTGAAACAAAAAGAAAATCTTGAAAAGCAACACGCGCAATTCCTGAATCCAAAGTGGCAGCCCGATCCGACATGGTGGAAGAGCCAGCAAACGCCGGACTGATGGCCGCAACAGGTCTATCGAAATGAAAAATCTAAAACAATTATTCGTTTGCTTGCTGGCGTTCACGGCTTGGTCGGTGGCGAGTGCGACGGAACAAAAAATTTACCACATTCTGCCGGTGGGCGATTCCATTACTGAAGGCGGGGGGAACTTTTCTAATTATCGCTACCCGCTTTTGAAAAAATTGACGGCGGCGGGCTACCGGGTCGAGTTCACCGGCTCACGCACGAGCGCGTCGCCGGTCGGTCCACTGCGTCACGAAGGTTACGGCGGAAAAAACGCGGAGTTTCTAGCGGGTGTTTTGGAGAACTATTTCCGCACGAACTCGGCGGACATCGTGTTGATTCATTCCGGACACAATCACACGAACACGGAAGCTCCGGTGCGCGGCATCGTTGCGGCCACCGAGGCGTTGATTCGCACGGCGCGCAATGCGAATCCGCACGTCATCGTATTGGTGGCACAGGTAATCCCGAGCGGCAAGTTGCCAAAATATGAATACATCCCGGAATTGAATGTGGAACTCGCCAAACTCCCCGCGCGATTGACAACACAGGAATCGCCGGTCATTGGCGTGAACATGGCGGACGGTTTTAATTGGCAGACGGATACGATTAGTGACCACGTTCACCCGAATTCGCTCGGCGCAGAAAAGATGGCAGCGAAGTGGTTTGCAGCGTTGACGAATGCGCTCGCCGCGCCGCATAGCTGATTGGTGACACCAAAAAATTATTCTCAATAAATTTGCAAACAATATGAACCGCAGACAATTCATAGGCCGAGCCGGCAGCACCTTGTTGCTCTGCTTGGCAAGCCCGTCCGCCTTCGCCCAAGCCAAATCACAAACGAATGGCGAATTTATTTTTTTGGAGGCCGAACAGTTTGCCGATCTCGGCGGCTGGGATTTGGATCAGCAATCCATGGATCAGATGGGGTCGCCCTATCTGCTCGCGCATGGGCTGGGTATTCCGGTCAAGGATGCGGTGACGACGGTTAACTTTCCATCGCCTGGCAAATATCGCGTCTGGGTGCGCACGCGGGATTGGGTCGCACCGTGGAAAGCGCCGGGTGCGCCGGGAAAATTTCAATTACTGCTCGACGGCACGTCATTGCAGGAAACGTTCGGAACCAAGAGCGCCGTCTGGCACTGGCACGATGGCGGGGTTGTGAACGTCGGTGCAAAAGCGACGGTGGCTTTGCACGACTTGACTGGCTTTGAAGGTCGCTGTGAAGCGATTCTCTTTTGTAAAGATACCGCTTTTGAGCCTACCAACGATTTGGCCGCGCTCACAAAATTCCGTCGTGCCCTCTTAGGTTTGCCAGAGCATCCGACCGAGGGTGGGGAGTTTGACTTGGTGGTGATCGGCGGCGGTTTGGCTGGCACCTGCGCCGCGCTCTCCGCAGCGCGTAATGGATTGCGCGTTGCGCTCGTTCAGGATCGTCCGGTGCTCGGCGGAAATTGCAGTTCGGAAGTGCGGGTTTGGGCGGAAGGCCACACGAAGCAGCAGCCGTATCCGCACATCGGCGAGATCGTGGATGAAATCTGTCCGCAAAATCCGCCGCCGGGAAATAAAAATGCGAAGGGCTATGATCTTTATGATGATGCCCGCAAAACCACAACGGTGCTCGCCGAAGCCCGCATTACCTTGCTGGCCGAGCAGCGTGCCGTTGCCGTGGAAATGACGGGACGTCGTATCTACGCCGTGATCATCCAGCATATCCGCACCGCGCGACAGGTGCGCTTGCGGGCGAAATTTTTTGCCGATTGCACGGGCGACGCCACCATTGGTTTTCTCGCCGGGGCGGATTTTGAAATGTCCCGCGCCGGAAAAATGGGCACCAGCAATCTCTGGAATGTGCTCGATGCCGACGATGAGAAGCAGGTGCTCCAATGCGAGTGCAAAGACAAGGACGCGTTGTCGATGTGTCTCATCACGCACAAAGTTGAGCAACCGTTTCCGCGCTGCCCGTGGGCGCTGGACTTGACGGACAAACCGTTTCCCGGCCGCAAAAATGCGAAAGGCCAGTGGGTAGAAAAAAACGCTTTACCCAACCTTGGCGGATGGTTTTGGGAAAGCGGCTTTGACCAAGATCCCACGACGGATATCGAACGCATCCGCGACTTAAATTTTCGCGCGATGTATGGCGCTTGGGATGCGCTGAAAAATGTGGATAAGCTTTACCCGAATCACCGTCTTGGCTGGGCGGCGTTCATCGCCGGCAAACGCGAATCACGTCGCCTGCTCGGCGACATCATCCTCACCGCGGATGATTTCCGGACGCAACGCAAGTTTCCCGATGGAGCGTTCCCGTGCTCGTGGCACATTGATCTTCATTCGCCCGACCCGAGATTTTCCAAAGGGCTGGACGACGAGGCATTTATCGCCCGTTCTTCGGAAGGAAAGAATTACTCATATCAAGGCCCCTACTGGGCTCCCTACCGCTGCCTTTACAGCCGCAATATTGGAAACCTTTTCATGGCGGGCCGTGATATCAGTGTCTCCAGCGATGGGCTTGGTCCGGTGCGCGTGATGCGAACCTGCGGCATGATGGGGGAAATTGTCGGCAAAGCTGTGGCTATTTGTGTGAGCCGTCAGACAACCCCGCGCGGGGTATTCCAAGAACATTTTCCGGAGCTGGTAGAAAAAATGCACCAGCCCGGCCAGACTCGGATTTAACCAAGACCAGATAAATTAAAAGTGAATACACAAAATCCATGGTCACAGAATGAAACCACTGGCAAGTCACGCCGGTATTTCCTAAAAACTTCAGCCGCGACCATGCTGGGACTAGCTTTCTCCCGACTGCCGGTGATGGCTGGGCCGTTCACGCGCGAGGATTTTGACCACCTCGTTCCCGCCGACAAAAAACTTTCGCCGGACTGGGTGAAATCTCTTTTCGAGCGCGGCACGCCGGAAGTGTTGCGTGGCGGCGAACTCGAATTTGTCGGGATGCCCGTCGGCGGCATCGGCGCAGGGCAGTTGTATCTTGGCGGCGACGGACGGCTGTGGCATTGGGATATTTTCAACCAATTCATTTTCACCGGCGCAGAGCATTACGCCAAGCCGATGATTCCCACTTCGCCGCTCGTGCAAAAATTTTCACTGAAACTCGGCGACAAAATTATTTCGCTCGAACGTGACGGTTTCTCCGATGTGAGTTTTCGCGGCGAATATCCGATTGGCGTTGTGAGCTACGCCGCTGCGAACGTGCCGCTCGCCGTGAAGCTCGAGGCATTTTCACCGTTCATTCCACTGAACACAGATGACTCAAGTTTACCCGCAACCATTTTTCAATTCACCGTGCGGAACACTTCTGCCTCGCCGTTGGAAACGACTTTGAACGGCGAACTTGAAAACGGCGTGTGCCTGCATCATCGCAACCATCGCGGAGTTTTGAAAAATAATTTCGTGAAAGCAAAGGGCGCAACCATGTTGGTTTGTTCAGCTGAAGCCGATGGCAAATCCACCCAGCCAGCGCGCCCGGAAATTATTTTTGAAGATTGGAATCGCGCCAACTACGACGGTTGGAAAGTGGAAGGCACGGCGTTTGGCAAAGATGCAATTAAGAAATCCGAAATGCCATCTTATCAAGGTGACGTTGGCGGCGAAACAGCGCGCGTGGTGAATTCCCACGCCACCGCGCCTGGTGATTCCATCGGGGCGAAAGACGGCGCGACGGGCAAACTCATCAGCCGCCAGTTTGTCATCGAAAGAAATTTCATCGCGTTCTGGATCGGCGGCGGCAAGGCCGAGGGTGAAGACCGACTCGGCTTGTCGCTGATCGTGGATGGCAAGCGCGTCATCGCAGCTTCAGGACTGAATAAAAATGAGCTGACGTTGCAATACTTTGACGTTGCCGCCTACGCTGGAAAAACCGCGCACCTCGAAATCGTTGACGACAAGGCCAGCCCTTGGGTCAACGTCGGCGTTGGCAAAATCACTTTCACCGATACACGCGGCAAGACCGAGCCGCTGGAAAAACTTTCCGACTTCGGCACGATGGCGCTCGGGTTGCTGGGCGATGCAGACGAAACCAGCGGTGACAAATCCGCTGCGTTTAGTGAAAAAATCATCGGCTCGCTTGGCCGCAAGTTGACGCTCGCTGCGGGCGAATCGAAGACGGTGACCTTCGTGCTCGCGTGGTATTTTCCGAATCTTTCGATCAACAAATCGTTCACAGATTGCGGACGCTTTTACGCCACAAATTTTTCCTCGGCGCAGGTCGTCGCGGAATATGTCGTGGAAAATTTTTCGCGCCTCGAAGGCCAGACGAAGTTGTGGCGCGATACTTGGTATGACTCCACCCTGCCATTTTGGTTTCTCGACCGGACGTTTTTGAACACGTCTATCCTCGCCACGTCCACCTGCTACCGGCTCGCGAACGGACGTTTTTATGGCTGGGAAGGCGTGGGCGACTGCGCGGGAACTTGCGGCCACGTTTATCTCTACGCGCAAGCCATCGCGCGGCTCTTTCCAGAGTTGGAACGCGACCTCCGGGAGCGCACGGATTTCGGGCTGGCGCAAATGCCCGACGGTGCAATTCATTTTCGCGGCGAGTTTAATAACATCCCGGCGGTGGACGCGCAGAGCGGTTATGTTCTGCGAGCATTGCGTGAACATCAGATGTCGGCGGACGATAAATTTCTGCGCCAGCTCTGGCCGAAAATAAAACTGGCGATGGAGTGGCTCATCAAAAAAGACGGCAATGGTGACGGCCTCATCGAGAGCAACCAACACAACACGCTCGACACCGATTGGTTTGGAAAAGTTGCGTGGTTGAGCGGCCTCTATCTCGCGGCGTTGGCGGCGGCGACCCAGATGGCGGATGAAGTCGGCGACACCGAATTCGCCGCGCACTGCCGGAAAATTTTCAAGGCGGGTCAAAAAAATTTACCCGCCGAACTTTTCGACGGGGAATATTTCAGCAACAAGATTGACCTGAAACATCTCGACTCAATCAACTCCGGCACGGGCTGCGAGATTGATCAAGTGTTCGGCCAGAGTTGGGCGTTTCAAATCGGTTTGCCACGCGTGCTGCCGCCAAAGCAGACGGTGTCTGCGCTAAAATCTTTGTGGCGCTACAATTTTTCACCAGACGCGGGCGACTATCATAAAAAATTAGGGCCGGGCCGCTGGTATGCCATGCCGGGCGAGGCGGGCCTGCTGATGTGTTCGTTCCCGCGCAGCGACTGGGATTTCAAGCAAGCCAGCGGCAAAGGCAAGGCGAGTTGGGCGGCGGGTTATTTCAACGAATGCATGAACGGCTTTGAGCATCAGGTCGCCGGCCACATGATTTGGGAAGGAATGTTGCTGGAGGGTCTCGCCATCGAGCGCACCGTGCATGACCGCTACGGCGCAGCGCGGCGAAATCCGTGGAACGAGATCGAGTGCGGCGATCATTACGCGCGCAGCATGGCGAGCTACGGCGTGTATCTCGCTGCGTGCGGTTTCGAAAATCACGGCCCAAAGCAGCACATCGGTTTCGCGCCGAAGTTGACGCCGGAGAATTTCAAGTGCGCGTTCACTAGCGCCGAGGGCTGGGGAAGTTTCGCGCAAAAGCTCGACGGCGGAAAACTGACGGCGGAGATTTCCGTGCGCTGGGGCAAGTTGAATTTGAAAACCATTACGCTGGCAAGCGACGCGCATTTGGCAAAAGTGTTGCACGCCGGACAACCGGTTACAGCGAGCGTGATGCGCGAGGGAAAACGCATTCTGATCACCATGGAAAATCCTGTTAAAATTTCTGCCGGAGAAAATTTGGAAATCACTCTCACCTAGAACTTAAAAATACATTTACAAATTATGACTAAAACTGCGCTTAAATGTTGTCTGTTATCCATTGGAATAATTCTCGCGTTGGGTGGCTCGGCTCGCGCGAATGTAACGTTGCCCGGAATTTTCTCCGACCACATGGTGTTGCAAAAAAATGTTGCCGTGCCGGTCTGGGGGTGGGCCGACCCCGGCGAAAAAATCACCGTCACCATTGCGGGACAAACCCGGACGGCGACGGCGGATACTGCGGGCAATTGGAAACTCAAGCTCGGTAAACTTTCTGCCGACAGCCCGTTGACCATGACGGTCACAGGCCACAACACCATCGTCATTCAGGACGTGTTGGTGGGGGAAGTCTGGCTGGCTTCGGGACAATCCAACATGCAGTTGTCCGTAAACGATGTGACGAACGCGTGGCAGGAAAAAGCGTCGGCAAAATTTCCGCAGATTCGAATGTTCACCGTGGGACGCGTTCCCGCTACCACACCGCAGACAAACTGCGGAGGCAAGTGGTTGGTCTGCGCTCCTGAAACCGTCGGCGGTTTCTCGGCGGCGGCCTATTTCTTTGGTCGGGAGCTACACCAAAAACTAACCGTGCCGGTGGGCTTGATTCATTCTTCGTGGGGCGGCACGCCCATCGAGACTTGGACAAGTATGCCGAAAATGGAAGCCAAGCCGGAATTGGCACCGGTGTTAAAAAATTGGCAAGCCACGCTGTATCCGTATGACGAAGAAAAGGCGCAGGCACAATATGTTCAAATGCTAGAAAACTGGACGAACAACGCGGCAAAGCTAAAAGCGGACGGAAAAACCGTTCCGCCCCGGCCACAAAAAAAAGGTGATCCGCGGCTCGACAAAAATTATCCCGCGAATCTTTTCAACGGCATGATTGCGCCCATCATCCCTTACGCGATTCGCGGCGCGATTTGGTATCAGGGCGAAAATAATGCCGCGAACGACTTGGCTAAACTCTATTCCATCCAGCTACAAAGCATGATTCAAGATTGGCGGCAACGCTGGGACGAAGGTGATTTTCCGTTCGCTTGGGTGCAATTGCCGAACTTTCATCCGCGAACTAAAAATCCGGTTGAAACCAATTACAACAACTGGTGCGTTGTTCGCGAAGAGATGCTAAAAACGCTCGCCGTAAAAAATACCGGCATGGCGATCACGGTTGATGTGGGCGAGGCAAATAATATTCATCCAAAAAACAAACAGGCGGTTGGTTACCGACTGGCGTTGTGGGCGCTTGCCAAAGTGTATGGCAAGGATATTCCCTACTCCGGTCCGCTGCCTGACGGACAAAAAATCAAAGGCGACAAAATTATTTTGTCGTTCAGGCACACCGACGGCGGATTAGTTACCAAAGCTGGAGACTTGAAAGGTTTTGCCATTGCGGGCGAAGATCATCATTGGATTGCGGCCAACGCTCGCATAGAGGGCAAGAAGGTCATCGTCTCCAGCCCGGAAGTGAAATCACCAGCGGCGGTGCGCTACGCTTGGGCGGCCAATCCCGACTGCAATCTTTTCAACGGTGCGGGTCTGCCCGCCTCGCCTTTCCGAACCGATGGCTGGGAGCGATAGGCACGATGCTAAAATCCGAAATAGAATTCGGATGATTGGATGTGATTGCATCTTGATAGAGCCATAACGTTGGGTAGCGGTATTTATGCTCACCACGAATTCTCGTGATTGTGCAATTTTTGAACCATTGCAAAATATGGATCCTCCGAATGAAAAAAATTGCCATTGCCCACAGCCGTCATGGCTCCAGTGCTGCCTTCACGCTCATTGAGCTGCTGGTAGTCATTGCCATCATCGCTATCCTTGCGGCCATGCTGCTGCCTGCGCTGGCCAAGGCAAAGGAGAAAGCTAAGACCATCTCCTGTCTGAACAATCTCAAGCAGATTGGTCTTTTTCTGCAACTCTACACCGACGATAGCAGTGATGTTTTTCCAGCCTGTCGCAAACAAGATTCGACGCTGCCGACGATGGATGATTGGTGGGGTAATTATTTAGGCAAGTATTCGGCGGGAAATTCAAATCTCTTTCACTGTCCCGTGCTAACGGATACTCGTAATCAATATACCGCCAATTTCAAATGGAGTTGGACGGGCGTTGCCAACCCCGGCGATCGAATCGGTTATTCGGCGAATGTTTTTTTCTTGTTCTACCCGGCCCCGGTAATTCAACCGCAAGTAACGGTTACCGTCGGCGGGGTATCTTATACGACTCAATATAAATTCAAGAGAACGGCGATTCAGCGCCCTTGTGACTGCTTAGTTATTGGTGACGCTGAAGGTTGGTGGAGCATGAGTTCTTACTGGCCGAACGGAGTGATGGATGGGTCTAATCCGCTTTACGAAGGCATTGCCTGCCGACATGGTGGCTTTGGGAGTAAAGGTATCAATGGCGGTCAGGGCGTAGTGGTTTTTGCTGATAGTCACTCCGAAGCGCGTAAAGATGCGAACATCAACCCACAGACCGGCAATAAGCTGAAAAACTCAAGATACTGGGATCCGCTCCTGCGCGCCGGCGATCAATAAAATTTACCCACTTCCATGAAAACTAAAATCATCACCACTTGCCTACTCTTGTCGCTTATGACTTCAGCGCTATCCGCCGCCGATAACTGGCGGGAAAAATTGCAGCAAGAATTGCCGCTGCTCGGCCATCGCAACTGGATTGTCGTCGCCGACGCGGCATATCCGTGGCAAACCGCACCGGGCATCGAGACGATTTACGTCACGGCCGACCAGCTTGAAGTCGTCAAAGGCGTCATCGCGGAACTCGCCAAGACCAAGCATGTCAAGCCGACGATTTATACTGACGCCGAGATGAAATTCGTTGCCGAGAAAAACTCACCTGGCATCGGCGCCTATCGTGATGGTTTGCAAAAAATTCTAACAAACCAGCCAGCGAAAGTTTTGCCGCACGAACAGATCATCGGCAAGCTGGATGAAGCAGGTAAGACGTTCAAGGTGCTGCTCATCAAGACGTCGCTAACCAAGCCCTACACCTCGGTTTTCTTCCAGTTAGAATGCGGTTATTGGAATGCCGATTCGGAAGCTGAATTGCGCCGGGCAATGAAGTGACACAAATTATCGGAATAATTAAGCCTTTATGATATCTCGCCATAGCCCGCTATTGCCTTTGTTAGTGATGGTTTGCGGGACGGCGCAGGCAGCCTGCAAGAGACACTAGGGTTAGCTGTCTCAATTGATTCAACCAAGGATAATGTATTCCACCGTTTGGTTTATCCGGGCACAGACCAGCCATTTCACCACGAGTTCTCGGGATTGAATAATTTAAAAAATCCTTCAAATTCTAGATATAGCCGTATGAAGTCCTTAAAAAATTTGGATAGGTCCTGCAGACTAACTTATGCCTTCACGCTGATTGAGCTGCTGGTGGTGATTGCCATCATCGCCATTCTGGCCTCGATGTTGCTACCTGTGCTCGCCCAAGCTAAAGCCAAGGCCTACGGCATACAATGCGTTTCCAATCTGAGGCAGGTCACGGTGGCCATCAATATGTTTGCGAATGATAACGGCGACCGCATGCCGTTCGGAGTGGATGCCAGTGGCAACCCTAATGGCGGCCTTGCTCCTGAAGCCATCACCTGTTCATTGGTGGGCGGGGTTTCCGTGCATCCCCAGTTAGTCTATCAGCTAGACCCGTATCTTTCAGGAAAAAGAAATTTAAATGCGCCATACCAAGGTTGGACCGTAAGCCCGGTTGCCATCTGCCCTGCCTTCATAAAAAACTCACAATATGTTGCGCGCTCGCCGGATCCAGTTGAGCCGGACTATCGACGCGCCAACTATCGTTTGCGATCGTATGTCGAGGGAAAAACCATGTGGGATTCTGCTAAGAGCCCAAAGTGGTCCACCGTTCAAAACCCGTCGCAAAATGGAGCGCTCGCTGATTTCGACCGCGCTTTTCCGGGAGCCAATAGTGGCACTATCACCGCCTACAATGATTGGGCACAACTGCCAGATTTTCCCGTGCATGGCCATAGTCGGGTTTACGCTTACTTTGACAGCCACGTGGCTACTCTGAGCCTCGCCAAGCATTCCGATAGCCTGACCACCAATCAACTGCCCAGCGGGTGGATAAGCGTCACGCAATGATTATATGGCTTTCGTGATGCGTTACCGATTTCAATGCTGGCAATGGATTTTATCAGCCGCGTTGGTGGCTGTCCAAGTTTGCGCTACCAGAGCGGAACCTGTCTCGAATAGTCACACGCTAGAAGGTCGCACGAATGATTTAGTGATACTGAATTTTGCCTCTGCCGAAGCGATCAAGCATCTGGCCGCACCGAAAGCTTTTAACTTAGACCGCAGCGCTGAATCAGTAGTAATCAGTGGGCCGCTGATAGGAAGAAGTCAAACTCTTGCCATCACTTCCGGGGCACAACCGTGGAATCTTTCCAACTATCTTTATTTGGCCGCCGATGTTCACAATGGCAGCTCTCAAGAAGTGACAATTGTGTGCCGAGTGGAAGATCCCGACTATGTTGGTTGGCATCATTACGCTGAATCAGTTGCCCGCGTGGAGGCTGGCGAAACGACCACGGTTCTGGTTTTCCTGAAAAGAAAAAATGCGCCGGATGAAACGCTCAAGACGCTTTTCCCCGGCATGGATGCCCTACCCAATGGTTATATGCCGCATTGGAGCGGACTAGACCCAACGCGCATCTCTAAAATAGTTATGGGATTGGAATCATGGGGAACAAATCTCAATTTGGAATTGCGCAATCTGCGCGCAATCGGAATTTGCGATTCCGCACCGCTGACGACCGCTGATTATTTTCCGTTCATAGATTTGTATGGCCAGTTCCGGCACGCGGATTGGCCGACCAAAATTCATTCACCTAAAGATTTAGCTGTGCAACGAAAGGCGGAAGCAGCGCTGTTACAAGCTAGCCCGCGCCCGCCGTCGTGGGATAAATACGGTGGTTTCAAGGATGGCCCGCAACTTGCCGCCAGCGGAAATTTTCGAGTTGAAAAATATGCCGGTAAGTGGTGGCTAGTAGATCCCGAGGGACGACTTTTCTGGTCCCACGGTGTCACGGGCGTCGGTGTGTCGTCAACCGCTCCGGTGCAGGGACGCAAGAAATTTTTTACCGAACTTCCAACCACGGACCAGAGCGACCCCAAAGGAGTAAACTGGTATTTGGCCAACCTAAAACTGAAGTATGGCGTCCACGCAGAAGCCGCCGCCGCTACGCTTGCTCACGAACGGCTGCCAAGTTGGGGGCTGAATACGCTGGCGTGCTGGTCGGACCAGAAGATTACCAGCCTTGATAAAACTCCCTATACAAAAATCCTCAATATCGGCGGACCTAAACTAGCTCCAAGCCTGAGACTTTCCGATCCATTTAATACGGCTTTGGCGCGTAGTGCCCGCCGCGCTTATGAAGGTGAAAAAAATTCCACCGCCAAAGATCCTTGGTGCATCGGTTACTTCATCGGCAACGAATTGGAATGGCGCGGTGGACCGGAAATTGTCAACGAAGTTCTTACTGCGCCAGCAAAAAAAGCTGGTAAAAAAGCGTTGGTGGAACTGTTGCAAGCGCGCCATTTTACGATTACTAACCTCAATACGGCGTGGCATACAACTTATCTCTCTTGGGATAACTTGCTTGCATCGACCAATAAGGTGGACGCTACGCTTGCGCTTGAGGATTTTACGGCATTTAACGAGCAATTGGCGGAGCGTTATTATCAAACTTGCGAAGCTGAATTGAAGCGGGCTACGCCTAACAAACTCAATCTCGGCTCGCGTTTCCACACTGTGAACCCGATCGCTGTCCGGGCCGCAGCCAAGCATTGCGACGTAGTGAGTTTCAATAAATACAACACCAGCATCCGCAATCTGAATCTGCCCGACGCTCTTGATCGCCCTGTCATTATTGGCGAATTTCACTTTCCGGCCTGGGATCGTAGCTTTGCGGCCACGGCCGATTGCAGCCAACTTTGTGAAAAGCAACGCGCGGACAGCTATTGGTATTACATTACTGGCGCGCTGGATAATGCGTTAATCGTCGGCACACACTGGTTTCAATACTTGGACCAGCCGCTGATCGGCCGTGGTGATGGCGAAAATTTCCCTATCGGCTTCGTTGATGTCACCGACACGCCCTACGACGCGCTGACCAAGGTGACGCGCGAACTGGGCGATAATCTCTATGTCCGCCGACTTCAAGCCAACCGCGCTGCCGAAACAAAAAACCGGTGAAGTCAATCCATCCAAAATTAAAAAGAAATTAAATTAGGCTTTCTAGCCAACCAATAAAGAAGAACAGCTCACACGCAAACTTGCGCAAATGTATTCCCGAATAATTTGGTTCAACAGGCCGCGAATCCTGCGCGACTGATCTTACTACGATTTTTGCTGCTTATGTAACGGTATCAATTATTTTGCGAATGAAGCCGAAAGCGCGAACTTTCAAGCGATTGAGAACTCCACGCATTAACACTTCCCTTCAGCCGGATGTGGGCAAAAGTAGCGAGCGTCAAAACCGTTTTAATATGGGTCACCAAGCCAACAGGAAGCTAAGTGGACACTTAAGAAACCTGCTGATGATCGCCTGATAGAATTGCTGACGCTCCGGTCCCCGCAGGTTCCGCGCGCGGATCGCCACGAACAGCGCCAGGCTGAAGCTGACCAGAATATTTAACAGGCCAATGCCAAGAATACCGATCCCAATCCATAAGGTCGAAAGCACCCAGAAGTGTTCGCCACCCAAGGCTGCGAACGCTGCCGTGACTTGCCCCGTGGAGAGCGTGACGTGGCGCACATCGAGCGGTAGCCCAAAGAAAACCGCCACGGACGGAATAATTCCGAGCATCAAACCAAGCGAGATGTTTCCTCCCAAACCGGCGATGTTTTGCTCGAGCCAAACCGCTAGGTGCCGCGTGCGCGTCGGGCCGAAAAAGCGTTGCAATCCGCGATGCTGCGCCAGTGCGGCGCTGAGTTGATGCAGCACAAACCAGTTGTCCAACCAGGCGGCAAATAAACTCGATAACCACAATAGCACGCCGGTGAACATCGCAAAAATCCAGCAGCCGCTCCAGGGCGCCACCGTTCCCAAAATCAGCTCCGCCTTGTGCTCGTTGACAATGTGGTCGCCGGTAATACCGCGCCAAAGCACGTCAAGAATCCAAGTCGCGGGAATCACCAGCGCAAGATTCCCGAACACTGACGCGATCTGCGATCGGATGAGAAAGACTACTTCATCCACCAGCGCGTCGAGTTGTGCTGTCGTGTGCAACTCACTCATCCGCCGCGCCAGCGCGGGGGCCGTGGTCGCAGGTTGTTTGGTAGCCACGGAAAAACCACACAACTGCACCACCACGAAACTCACTGCGTAGTTCAGCCCGAAAAAGGCGCCCTTGAAAAACTCGGCGAGCACGAGCTTGGCCAGAAGTAGTTTCAAAAAAGTCGTTACGCCCAGGATCACGCCGCCGCCGGCCGCGCTGCGCAGCATGGCGGCGTATTCCCGGCCATTGCGCGCGACGTAATGTTCCCCGGTCTCGGCATTTCGCTCCACGATCCGCCGCGTGAGTAAATGCAGGTTTTGACGGCACAACTCCCGCACGCTCCGGCGCGCATGATTTTGCCGCACCAGCTCGGCGATGATCGCCAGCTTACGCTCCGGCGTCAGTGCGGGGGCAGACCAGGCCTCCAGCAATAATTCCAGCCGCCGCACTTGGGCGCGCAAGCGTTCGATGTCATATACCAACGCCGTGCTGACCCCGGATTTTTCCAAGTGTCCGGTGACTTCATCCACGGCGCGGTCACACGCATCGGCCACGCCGCGCACTACGTTCAATTCCGCAGCCAATTCAGTCAACGGAGCACCTGCCTCCCGGCAAGCGAGCAATGCTTCCACCGCTGGCGTAAGTTTTTGAAAGGGTAGTTCCCGGAACGCAACCTTGCCGAGCCGCGCCCGCACTTCGCGATTTGAACCCACGACGCAGATGCGATCGGCGAGTTGGATCATCGCATCCTCGAGGTCGGTCCGGAGCAACACCCAACTGCCCTCCGCCGCAATTTCTCCGTGATGAAATAGCTCAATGATCCGGCTGGCAAGTTCGGCATCAAGTTTTTCCAACCAGACAGACGCCGATTCGCTTGGAAACAAACGGTCAAATATATCCGCGAGATCCCGCGTTTGCGGCGGATCGGGCAGCAGACCGGAGACCAGCCGGGACAACAGTTCATGCGTGAATCCCGCGCCCTGCGGTAAGCCCGTATCGGCAAACAAATCCAGCGCCTCGGTATCGCGCACGATGGAACGCAACGTTTGCGCCAGGCGTTGGTGTGCTTCAGGCTGGCGCTCCAGCAATTGGAGCAGCAGCCGCAACCGCATCCCCGGCACATCCCGCCGCACCCACGACAGCAAATCCTCCAGCCACGCCGCTCGCTCGGCGAGCGGCAGATCGGGACGCGCGTGTGTCAGCAGCGCCTCCAAAGCAGGTCGGCCTCGCCGCGACGCCAGCTTATCTTTGAAATGTTGCCACCCAATCATAGATACAATTCAGAAACGAACCGACGTAATGTTCACGAACGAAGCCTGACTGTCCAACCCGCCGTGACACCAGAATCGTCTGACTGATTTTGATTCAATAAGATTGAACCCACGGCGCGGTTTGAACGGCGGGCCAATTTTGCTCCGCCTCATTCTCATTGTTTACGGGAGCGGCCACATATTCGCGCCATTCCGCCGACACCAAATTCGGATCTTGCCAATAGTCAGCGTGGAATTATTCGACAAAAGCAAGGCTCTGAATCCTAGACTGGATCGCAGATTCACTCATATCTGCAAGTGTAATTGCTCATGCTCCGCCGGGCAGAAAAGCCTCTTTACCGCCCTCCTCGACCAGTCTTTCCTTATCGTTTCGGTCTTCGGCGGCGTCGCTGGCGCTTGCCACAACTGGCACTTTTTGCCTGCTCGAATTCGATACAAGATTCCAATCTTCGGATTCGACCGGCGGCGTTGGTTTTACCGCAAGTTTGCTCGTGCACGTTGGTTTTATCCGCATGATAAAAAAGTATCGCCCAGCCACTTGACGGACGCTATGGGGTGAAATCCCCACCGTCAATCAAGGGGGCTGAAACTGAACCAATCGCAAATCGGAGCTGAAAAATGCTAAGCCCGTAGCAGAATCGGTGAACTAACGAGCGCGAAGGTAACGATTAGATTCTTGCCATGACTATTGGGGAATAACCGGAAGTTAGTCCACTGGAATGATGGACATCGTTCGTGAAAGCTCGCCTGATTTTGATAAAACAATTCGCAATGGAGTGGATGAATTAAAATGGCCGCCCTAAATTTTATTATAAAATATTCAAAAAAAATCGGCGGTCAGAGTGGTTAATCTGTTCACGCTATCAACGCATCGTTTCCAGTGTTGAATTTAGATTCACACTCGCGCCACGTTTCAATTTTATATCAGTTACAAAATTTCCATAGTGCAACTGGCACGCCGTCCCGCCAGTGTTGTGAAGAATTACTGAGACCAACTTCGAATTTTTCCACGTCAAATCAACTTCAAAACCGCCGCGCGCGCGCAGGCCTTTGACATCGCCATCCGGCCACGCAGCGGGCAGCGCAGGGAGCAAATCGAGAATCCGCACATTGCTCCTTGCTGCTTCCAGATGGCTTTGCAGCAGCATCTCCGAGACGCCGGCAGTGAAGGCAAAATTGCCATCAATCTGAAACGGCGGATGTGCATCGAACAGGTTTGGATAAACACCGCCGCCGCTGCCGTAGCTCGTGCGCGTATTGCCGCCGACGGGACGCAATAGATTTTTCACAAGCAGATAAGCGTGATCGCCGTCGAGCAAGCGCGCCCAGAAATTTATTTTCCAACCGAGCGACCAGCCCGTGCCATCATCACCGCGAATCTCCAGAACTTTTTTGGCTGCCGCAAAAAATTCCGGCGTGGCGGGCGTGATCTGGTGGCCGGGATAAACGCCGAATAGATGCGACGTGTGCCGATGATGCACGTCCTCCTCCTTGAAATCCTGAAACCATTCCTGAATCTGACCGCGTGAACCGATCTGGAGCGGAAATAATTTCGCGCGCGCCGCTTCAAGCTTCGCTGCAAATTCCTGGTCCGTGTCCAGCACGCGCGCGGCGTCAATGCAGTCGGTGAACAGCTCCCAGATGATGGACATGTCCATCGTGCAAGCCATGCTCACGTTGGCGCGCTTGCCGTCCGGCGTGAGGAAGGCGAGTTCCGGCGAAACGGAAGGCGCGGTAACGAGGTGCCCTTTGCCATCATCAATCAACCAGTCGAGGCAGAATTCCGCCGCACCGCGCATCACTGGCCACGCGCGTTCGCGCAGATATTTTTTGTCGCCACTGAACGCGTAATGTTCCCACAAATGCTGGCTCAACCACGGACTGCCCATCGTCCAGTTCGCCCAGACGGGATCGCCGCCGCCGTAATTTCCGACCGGCGCGGTCTGGCCCCAGATGTCGGCGTTGTGATGCGCGACCCAGCCGTGCGCGCCGTAATTTACCTCGGCCGTTTTTCGTCCGTGAACGGAAAGCATCTGGATGAAATCCAAAAACGGCTCCTGACACTCAGCAAGATTCGCCACTTCCGCCGGCCAATAATTCATCTCCGCGTTGATGTTCAACGTCCAGTTCGCGCTCCACGGCGGGCGCATGGAATCGTTCCAGATGCCCTGCAAATTCGCGGGCAAACCGCCGGGGCGAGAACTTTCGATTAGTAAGTAACGGCCGTATTGGTAGAGCAGCGCCGACAAACCAGGATCGGCTTCGCCGGTCGCAAACCGGGCCAGCCGCTCATCGGTCGGCAACGCGCGCTTGTCAGGACTGCCTCCAAAATTGATTTCAACGCGTTGAAAAAGTTTTTGATAATCGGCCACGTGTCGCGCGAGCAGCTTTTCATAGGATTTTTTCTGTGCGGCCGCGAGTGGACGCAAAGCCTCGGCGACCGGATCACGGCCGGCGCGCAACGGCGATTTGTCGGCACCATTAAAACTCGTTCCCGCCGAGAGCAGCAAGGTGACGGCGTTGGCGTTGGTAACGGTAAGAATTTTCCCATCGCAAGCAACTTTCCCACCATCGGCCAGTGCGCGGATGTGCAAATCAAACGTCATGCCCTCGGCGTTTGTGCCGGTGTCGTAAATGATCGGATTCTTGGAGCCGAGATAACTGGGGTCCACATGCGATGGCGCTTTGCCCTTTAGAATCAATGTGTTTGCGCTGCCAGCTTCCGTCGTGTGATGCAGCAGGCTGTCCGCCGTCGCATTAAAATTTATTTTCCCCGGCTGATCGCAGGTCAGTCGAATAACAATGACTTGATCCGGAAAGCTGCTGAAAATTTCACGCGTGAACACTGCGTCACCGATTTTGTAACGCACCGTTGTCACGGCGCGTTCAAGATCGAGACTGCGTTCGTAGCTGTTGGAAGATATGTTTTCGCCACCGGGAAAGGTGAGTCGCAAATCGCCCAGCGGCTGGTAGGACTCGTTGTAAGGGCCTTGCATCTTTTTGCAAAGCTCACCGGCCTTCGCATAATCCCCGGCGAAAATCGCGGCGCGGACTTGCGGGAGGATTTTCTTCGCACCGGGATTATTCCAGTCGCGCGGCCCGCCCGACCAAAGTGTCGCCTCGTTGAGTTGCAACCGCTCGTTGGTGATGCCGCCGAAGACCATCGCGCCGAACCGACCATTCCCAACGGGCAATGCCTCAGTCCAGCGGGTCGCGGGTTGCGAATACTTCAGCGCCAGATCGCCAGCCAAAGCTGAAACGGCCAGCATCAATGCGGTTGCCAGCAAGAACTGAAATTTGCTGGTTCGGAGTCGCGACGTTTTCATTTCGTAGGAATTTAGATCATTCCCGCGAACGGATGCGAGCCAAGATAACGCCGTGTTTGGGAACAGAGACAGTAAATTCACTTGCGAATTCCCCTAGGTTTTTCTGCCGCCACAAGTCGCGCACCGTTTGCTTTCCGGAAAGTTTCAAGTCCGCCCATTTGGCCGTGACCGTTGCTTCGTTGTCGCCCAAGTTAAAAAGTCCAACGGCCTTGGAACCGTCTTCTAAATCTTTCGCATACACCCGGAGATTGCCATTCGTGGTGACGCAAACCGCCTGTTTTCCCAGCGCATCCTGATCCACTGCCAGCACTTCATCATTCGACAACAGACTCAACGTGAACGCGTCCAGCTTTTCCAGATCGCAGCCGATGAGCAGCGGCGCAGACAGCAGACACCAAAGACTGATGTGCGTGTATTGTTCGTCCGGCGTGAGTTTGGTTTCATGCAGTCGCGGACCCCAGCCGACCCAGCCGACGACGAGCATGTCGGGATCGTTCCAATGTCCCGGCTTGGAGAATGGCGTCCACGGTTCCTGCGTAAAACCGATGCCGCTCAAGCTGCCCCACGAATCATTGATGTCCCCCGTGGTGCGCCAGCATTGGACAAGCGGCGCGATGTCGGCGATGCGATCCAGCAAGCGATCGCGCGAATTATTCGACAAGCTCAAAAGAATATCGCGTTTGGTGGCACGCAAGGCGTCCGCCATTTCCACGACCTGCGGACGCTCGATGGGATTCCAGTCGTATTTCAAATAATCAAAGCCCCACGCGGCAAACTGCGCGGCGTCATTGGTGGCGAAGGAATATTTTCCGACGGCGTAGGGCAAAAATTTTTTGTTGCGCGGAGATTTTGTCGGCGAATTCGTCCAGTCGCCTGCGGGATTTTCCGCCGAGCCGCCGATGTGACCGCCGTAAGAATTGACCCACGGCGTCGAATAAATTCCGGTTTTCAAACCGAGTGTATGAATCTCGTCGCACAAAGTTTTCATGTCCGAGAATTTTTTATTGGGCTGGATGGCGTTGAAATTTCCGCCCCGAACGCCCTGCCACGTGTCGTCAATATTGATGTAAGTCCAGCCGTGTTGCGTAAGACCGGAGGCCACCATCGCCCGCGCCGAGCGCAGGACTTTTTCCTGATCCACCGCGCCCGCCCAGCAGTTCCAACTGTTCCAACCCATCGGCGGCGTGAGGGCCAGATCGTCGCCCACCACGATGCGAAATTTTTTATCCGCACTGCCTAAAGAATTGTTCGCGTGCAAGATTACGGTGAATTCGCCCTTTGTTTCCAGTGCCCCGGTGATTTGTCCGCTCGCTGAGTCCAGCTTCAAGCCGGGCGGCAAATTGTCCGCCGAAAAAGTCATGGGGCGGTTGCCCGTCGCGGGAACCGTGTAGAGAAACGGCGCACCCGGACGAACGCCAAAAACATTCGGGCCGTTGATGCGCGGCGTGTTTGGTGCGGGCGGCGTGAGAATCTCGGCTTGCTTCGGCGTGAAAATCGGAGTCGCGCTGGCATCATTCGTAACGCTGGTCGGCGTCAGCCGCACCGAGTTCAGATTGATTGGCTTCCAACTGGCCGCGTCTTTCGAGCGGAATTTCACCACCAGTTCGCCGGGTTGCTTGATCTGGATTTGTCCTAGATCAATCGTCTGGAATTTATCCCAACCGCCGGTCAGGGGCGCCTGACCGTTGATTATCTGGCTACCAACTTCAACCACAAAGCCCACGTCCGCGTCCGCCGTGGCGATGGTCGCGCTGACTTTGAAAACGCCCGCCTCGGAAACCTGCGCCTTCCAAGAAACCGATTCGTCAGGGTTATTCCAAAAGCCGATGTCTGGCAAACCGCCCTGCGTTTCCAACTGGATTCCAGCGCCGTGCAACTCCGCGTCCGTGGCGGACAAAATCACATTACCCTTCGCATCGGAACGAATGATTGCGGCCGTCACGGGCGAAATCACCGCTTTCAAATTGTCACCCGCGATCCTCAACGCGCAGGTCAATGCCTCCGTTTTGCCAGCGGGCAACTCGACGATCAACGCGTCCGCCGTCTGGGTGAATTTCAATTCGCCCTCGTGACCCACCAACTCGACGTGCTTGATTTCGTTTTCACCGTCCACAGCGGTTCTGGCGAGCGAACGGATCGTAAATTTATTTTCCGCCGGCCAGCCGAGGGCAATCGCGTAAAGCGTTTTCCCTTTGGTAGTGAAACGGATGTCCTGAGCGGTGAAATTAAAATCCTCCTTGAACGCGCCGCCTTTCACCCGCGCCGGGCCTTCGCCGTAAACCAGCCACGGACGCGTGCCGTAAATCGCTTCGCCATTCACGCCAAACCAATCGCTCAACTGGCCAAGCATGGTTTCGACTTCTGGATCAAGCGTGCCGTCGGGACGCAGGACGACGTTGAGCAACAGGTTTCCGTTTTTGCTCACGATGTCCACGAGCATTTTGACCGTCCAATCGAGCTTCTGATATTTCCAATGCTTGTTGTAAAACCAGTCGCCGATGGACGTGTCCGTCTGCCACGGCAACGGACTGATACCGGGCATCACGCCGCGCTCGACATCTTGCACATACGAGCCGCTGCGAAATTCACCGGTGCCCATCGCTGCTTTACAATTATAGACCGCCGTCAACTTTCCATCGTGCGCCGCGATACTGCGATTATAAAAATTTGCCACGAGCGTGCGACCCACTTCGCCGAATGGCAAACCGCCGTCGCTGTAAAGCAAATCGGGTTGGTAACGCGCCATTAAATCATTGATACGATTGAACCATTCTTGCTGGGCCGCGCCGCTGGTCGTATACCACTTGTTGTCGCCCGGCGCGGTCGGGGCGTGATACAACTCATCAAAAATGGGATTGGCGCCATCGTAAGGCATACCCGCGAACGCTCCCGTTTTGTCAGCACCATGACTAGTTTGAAACCAAGTGAAACTCGCGCCGAGATGTTCCGAGACGCCGAAGGGTAAACCATTTTTCTTCGCCTCGCGCTGCCATTCGCCGACCACATCGCGGTGCGGCCCGACGTTCACGGCGTTCCACGAATGAAATTTTGAATCCCACAGATCGAAGTTGTCGTGATGCACGCCCATGCTGACGAAATATTTGGCGCCCGCCTTTTTGTAGATCTTCATCAGGCGCTCCGGATTCCAATTTTCCGCGTGCCAGAGCGGGATGATGTCTTTCCAACCGTTCGTTGAGGGATGGCCGTAACGCGCCAGATGGTCTTTGTAATCCGGCGAACCTTCCTCATACATTTTGCGCGCATACCAGTCGCCTTCCATCGGCACGGCCTGCGGTCCCCAATGCGCCCAGATGCCAAACTTCGCGTCGCGGAACCAGTCGGGACAAACGTAATTTGTCAGCGATCCCACTGCGCCAGAAAATATTCCTGGAACAGTTTCCATTTGCGCCGCTGGCGATGGCGATTGAGTCAAGACCAGTGCGACGGTGAGGCAAAGGCTTTTGAGCAGGGGATGATTTACTTTTTTATTCATGCGAAAAATGAAATGGCTGCTTATTCCGTGCAAAGCGTGACCGGGCCAAGCAGGCCGGATGAAACGAGCGGCGAATTTTTATTAAAATAATTCCAAGTGCTGAAAGTGAAGCGCTCCGCCGACGGACGCGGCTGACCTTTCACAAACCAATCGGGAAATGATTTCAGCGGCCCGCCGTTGCCGAAATCGCCTTGGCCATACTCGCAATCCGCCGGCTGTTGTTCGTCGCCGATCAAACGGTTTGCCCAGACATTCGTGACTTTAATCTCAAGGTTGTTGCGCTTCGATTTTATGGCGGAAGAAATATCCACGCGCCACGGTGCGGTCCAGACGACGCCGAGATTTTTTCCATTCAACCAGACTTCGGCGAGGGCATGAACGGTGCCGAGATCTAAAAATAATTTTGAGTTTTTAGTTTTTAATTTTACGTCGGGGACATCAAACGTCTGCGAATAAACCGCCGTGCCGCTGAAAAATTTAATGCCGGGTTCGGTCCGCTTCGTCCAATCTTGAAGCGTGTCAAATGTGACCGGCACTTGCGGCCCGCCCCATTTTGGATCGAAGCTCACCTGCCACGGTCCAGTGATTTCGCTGGCGACTTTCAACTCGGGAATATTTTTCGCCGCCGCAACGCGTTCCAAGCTTGAAATTGGTTTGCGAAAAATAACAAACCAACTTTCCGCCGCCGCAAATTCCAATGGCACAATTGTTTTGCCATCTTTGATTTCAAACTCCGGCAACTCCCGCCGCTCGCCGGTGACGGGATTCCACAATTCCGGTTTTTTGCCGCTGACGCCAAAAGCGCAACGTGCTGAGCCATTCGTCCGCGCGAGGTTGGCGACGAAGAAAACATCCGCGCCATCCTTTTGCCGATGAATCGAGCGCAGATTTATTTTCCCAGAAACATCACTCGCGTTGAAATCATTGGCGGCGATCGCGCCCCATTGCAACAATGCCTGACAGCGCGTGAGGTATTGCACCCAGGCTTTGCCAGGTTTCCACCATGTCTGCGTGCGATCAAAATGCGTGCCCCATTGGCCCATCGCCATGCCGGGCTGATAACGATCGTCATAAGGCTGATGCGTGAAGCGGTGCAGCACCATGCGGTTCACACCGTCGCAAAACGCCGCGTCGCCGATGGGCTTGAGCCACTCGGGCGTCTCGTTCCATTGGCTGTCCTCAGGCTTGCCCGTGAACGCCTCGGCCTCAATGAGATTGCGCCCCGCCGCGCGCACGGCCACGACGGTCGGTGCTAGTTCAAACGGCTCGTAACCGCCGTGTGTCGTCCAAAATTCTGTAACGATGCGGTCAACGTGCGGCACAGCGTCGTTGATGCTCCACGGGCCGCCGTAAGGTTCGCACATGAATTTTAACCCGGCGGCGTGCAGCGTGCGTTCGATCACGGGGAAATAATTTTCGCGGTAAAGATCGTAAATAGTTTTTTCAAAATCCGCCTGAAACTTTTTAGTCTCGGCTTCACTGCCAATGGCGCGATGCGCCAGCGTCGGCAGAAAATCCGTGAGGTCGTAACCGCGACGCGTAGAAAATTCCTCGCGCATCTTGGGCGTCCAGCCGGGCGTGCGCGCTTCGTAGCTGTCGAAATGATAATAATTAAATCCATTGCCGAAGAGATCGCCGAGCTGATTTTTAGCATCGGCAATGATGTGGTTCATGTGGAACTCCACCGCCGCGGCGCTCATCTTATCGCACTCCAAACCGATGGCTTCCCACTGGCACGGCTGGAGCAGCGTGCCCATCGTGGTGCGGCCAAAACGATAAATAATCCATTCGCCCGGCGGCGCGTCCCAATCCAGTTTTCCATCGGCGGACATTTTCGCGGTGAGATCAATGATGTTGGTCAGCGCCACAACATCATTGGCGGGCAAGGCTAGCACCGCGACGTCGCGGTAAAATTCCCGGCGCGCGGCGACTTTCGGTTTTTCGAGTTTGCCCGTGATGGGATTGTGAACGGGATACGGCTGCACCGCGCGCAAATCCGGTTTGGCCTGCGCCAGCGTGCTGGAAAAATGTGTTCCACCGTTGACGGGTGTTTGCGACCAGACAATTTCCTGCATGGAAAGTTCCGGCGCGATCCACGGGCCGCCGCTGCTCTCGTAGCCCGCGCAGTTATGCACGCCAAAATCCAAACCGAGCCGCCGTGATTCCGCCGCCGCGTGGCGCACGAGCTGCCACCACGGATCGGTGAAGGTGACGACTCCCGGCGTGGGACAATTTGAAATCACGCCCGCCCACGGCGTGCAGGAATCCGCGAGGCTGAAGACCATCGTGCCGGCAAAACCTTCTTCCTTCAACGCCTCTAGGTCACGCGTGATGCCGTTGCTGCTGACGTTACCACCCATCCACATCCATAACACCTGCGGACGCGCAGCGGCGGGCGGATTCGTAAAGGCGTCTTCCAGCGTGTCCGCCGAGGCGATGCGCGGGAACAGCAGTCCGAGACTAACGACCAAAAATAATATTTGTTTCATGGGGTGCGGATTGTCAGGCCGGAAAATTATAGAATCCGCCCGTGTCCGTATAGTCGAATACTAGATGCTAAATTTCCGTTGTGGAAAGTGGAAGCCTTGGTCGCTGGGAGTTTCACTTCCAGCCCGGGAAGCGGATGCCCTGATAAATGAAGTCATAATCGGGGCCAGCGGTTGGGCCACCACCCGGAATGCCACCCGTAACACCACTGGCGGCGGCAGCTTTGCCAGCGGCGATGAGATTCCCATTGAGCCATTTGTGGCTCTCTGCATGGCCGTCAGCAAATCCATAAGTGCTGACGTTCCCGTGATAAATGGGGATCGGATCCTGCCACATAAACCTCACGTTGCCTCCCGTCCAAATCACTTCCCAACTGCCCTCGTTGTAGCCGCGGCTATCCACATCCTCGACAAAGGTAAATGTTTGAGAGGATGCACTTATATTACTATATTTTGTATAAGTAGATCCAAAGCCAACATAGTTGAAGTTGGGATCACCGGCAAAATTTTGAGCCTTGGAGTAACTATCATAAGCCCACCCAACATTAGGTAACGAGCCGACCGGAAGCCTGGTGCGAACATCGCCCGGACAATGATAGGACCCAACATTGGGTGCATATTGGTAAAGCGGATTATTGGTGCGTAAACAGTCCTGAACCATTTGCTGCGCCAGATCTTGAGAAGTGCCGGCGACTGCCCACGGAGGTATGGCGGGTGCTCCCCAAAATCCGCCCCCGGTATTAAAAGGAACGATTAGATCATTGTTGTCGCCAGAAAACATGATACTGGCGAGGCCGATTTGTTTTTGATTATTGATGCAAGCGGCTTGGGTCGCCTTCAATTTTGCTTTGGCCAAGGCCGGCAAAAGCATCGCCGCTAAGATGGCGATAATGGCGATGACCACGAGCAGTTCAATCAGGGTGAATCCCGCCCGGCTGTTTGTTTTGGTTCGTCCTTGCATAAAAAAATCGTCTTAAAATTTGCCGGCGGCGGAGAATCCTTCCGCCGCCAGCGTTTGAATTATTAATTAAACCAGGCACGCGCCCCGCTCATTGGTGCAACCGGAAAAACATGGTTGCGCCCGTGTTGGTCGGGAGGGTGATTTGATAATTGAGACCAACGACAGTGATTTTTCCGTTCACCAACGACCAGAGGGCATTCGGTCCCAGCACCGGAGTTGATTCGACGTGGAAGCTGCCGCTGGTGATCGGCCAAGACAGCGTCAAGGTTCCGGCTCCGGACGATACACTTACGCTCGGCGTAATGGTCGTGGTCGGCTGCGGCAACTGATCCGGTCCGAGTTGGTAGTCGGCTGCGACTACATTGCTGCTAAGGATGCCGCTGTAAATGCGGACTTCGCTGACGCCCGCGTTCATAAACGGACGATTGCCGCTCGTGCCGGGAATGGACGCCGCAAAATTGGTATTCCAAATTGCCCGCCCAATCGTGCCCTGGTTGGTGCCCAAGGTGCTCAATGGAATAGTCACGCCCGAGGCAGAACCAGAGAAGGCTCCGTTCGTATAAAGCGTCACGATGCCAGCCGCCGGATTGTAGGTGTAAACGTAATGCGCCGGGCTGGGCTGGCTGATGATTGAGTTATAATTCACACGGGTGCCAAGGTTGACGAGACCCGAATCACCCGCCGTCGTTTGAATCTGGAACGAGGACATCGCGTTGAACCAACGGGCGAAGAAACTGATGAAATTCGCGCCGCTACCAGATGGATCTGTCGGGCCACCAAAGCCAATGAATGTATTGCCGTTGGCCCAACCATTGTTAGTCACCCAGCATTCCACGGTGACCGCTGCGAGACCGTTCAGCAAACCGCCGGGGATGCTCACATAGCTCGTGTCAGTGGCCGATCCGGTGTTGGGCAGCACAGCATAGCCGCCGGCGAAGTTGGCGGAGCCTTGCAACGTGCCGTCCGCGCCGCCGATGGAATCATGGGCGATGGTGCCGCTGGTTTCATTGAAGCTCCAGCGGTGGGTCAGCGTGGCTGGCGGCAATTGATCCGGGCCGAGTTGGAAATCAGCCGCGACGGTGTTGCTGCTCATGATGCCGCTGTAAATACGGACTTCGCTGACACCCGCGTTCATCAGCGGACGATTACCGCTCGTGGTCGGAATGGAAGCGCCAAAGTTGGTGTTCCACACCGCGCGACCAATCGTGCCTAAATTGGTGCCAAGCGTGTTCAAGGGAATCGTCACGCCCGTCGCGGAACCGGAGATAACGCCATTCGTGTAAAGCACCACCGTGCCAACCGCAGGATTGTAGGTATAGACATAATGTGTCGGGCTGGGAGCCGTGATGATCGAGTTGTAATTTACGCGTGTGCCGAGGTTGACAATGCCGGAATCACCCGCCGTCGTCTGAATCTGGAGCGCGGAAATCGAGCCAGCCCAGCGCGCGAAGAAGTTGATGAAGTTCGTGCCGCTGCCGGACGGATCCGTCGGGCCACCGAAACCAACGAACGTATTTCCGTTGGCCCAGCCGTTATTCGTCACCCAACATTCCACGGTGACGGCGGCGAGGCCGTTCAACAATCCGCCAGGGATGCTCACAAAGCTGGTGTCGCCCGCCGAACCGGTGTTGGGCAAAGCC
>JANYFN010000246.1 GCA_025362675.1 Limisphaerales bacterium
GCTGCCATCCTTCCGCCGCTGCCGCGTCTCAATGACTTTTGGGGTTTCAAACTTAGCGGGATTCGTTGCCAACTCCTCTAACATGACTTTAAGTTCCGCGCGGGAACTTTGGGCATCCCAGTCTGCGATGTTGAGTTTCAGCAACTCATCCGCCGTGTAACCCAGCATGGCCGCGAAAGCCGCATTGCCTTCCACCACGTTACCTTGAATATCCAGCACGTGAACGCCATCACTGCCCGATTGCAACAACGTCTCATAACGCAACCGGAGCGCAGACATCGTTTGGTCGGATTTTTTCCTTTCGGTGATGTCCGTCACGACCAACTGGAGCCGAACCGAACCGTCGTCGCCGGTGTCCTCGGTCGCGACCAAATTTACCCAACAGGCTGGGCCAGCGCTCCGCGGGACTCGGTGATTCGTTGGCGAAGCAGGTAAAACCAATCCTGATCTGCTCTCAGAATGAAGCGCTGGAACGGGGTGCCGATTAACGCGCCGGGGGCCACGCCCAGCAAATTGGCGAGGGTCAGGTTGGCTTCGCTAATGATTCCGTTCTCACCCAAGGTGCAGTAGCCGACCGGAGCGTGATTGTAAAAATTAAAGTAGCGCGCGTGGGAAACTTCTAGTTCGATTTGCGCCCGTCGCAGTTCCGCGTTCGCCAACTCCAACTCGAGTTGGTGAACTTCCAAATGGCGCAACCGCTCGAGCATGGCCTCAGGCGTCTGCGCCGCCAGAGTTTCGTCCACCACAGCTCTTGCCGGCAAAGACGCTTCCGCCGGTGAGCGCAAATCGGCGACGCTAGTTGGGCTGGTCGTAGGTTTCATTTTGAGTCGCGGGTAGACATCACTCCAAGGAAACGCGGCGGCGGAAAAATTAGGTAGGCGTAACCACGCTGCCTACTTTGGGCGATGCGATATCCACCCCCGAAGCTGAGCCAGGTATTGGTGGCGAAAACCGCCACAGCAACTGCCCAACCGCACCCGAAACGCAAACTGATCGTGGACGAATCAAAATACATCACAGGGATAATCCTAAAAAAAAATATTATTTCTGGGCCGACTTATCCGAGCCTATTGTGGTGACACTACGTTTTTATCCTATTGTGGTAAAGCGGATAATTTAAGCGGGAATAAGCAACAAAATTGCCCTCAAATGGCAAGATCGCGATGACCAGCCGCAGTTCCACCAACTTAAAAAACACGGGCTGTTATGCCCCAATTCGTTTGGCGTTGATTCATATTTTAAAGAGTCACTTTCGCGGGAATAATTCGGAATTGTGCTTACTTTGCCTTTCCCAAAAAAACAACGTCATTGGCCATCGCTCAGATTTTGGCGGGGCAATTTTGATTTTCAAACTATCGCAATCGGAACATTCTAAAATATGACGAGCGTCATATTGAGGAGAGCTTCGAAGGATAGAGATGATTTATACAAAATCCATTTCGGCACCGAACACACGAGAAAAATATCCAGCAGTAATTATGTCAATCCGCAAGCAAAGGCGGCGTTACCGCAAGTCCGTCAGCTCATCTTTGACGGGAAATATTCCGAGGCCGGAAAACTGATTAACGCTCAAGTCATCGCGACGCCAAAAACTCAGCTGCCGTATGAAACCGTCGGCGATCTGATGCTCACCTTTCCCGATTCTGTCGCCGTTGAAAATTACCGGCGCGAACTCAATTTGGACAACCACCTGTTCGATCCCTCGCGCACTTACCCGAACATGTTTGATGTTCATCCGCCGTTCCAGATTGACGGCAATTTTGGCGGCACCGCCGCCATCGCCGAAATGCTGCTGCCAAGTCAAACCGGCGAAATTGAATAACTCCCCGCGCTACCGAGCGCGGGCCAAGCGGAAACGTCAACGGTCTGCGCGCGCGGCGGTTTTGAATTGATCTCACTCGAACCGACGGCAAACTCACCAGTGCAAAAATTAGCTCGGTTGGCGGAAGCACCGCGACCATTCATTATGGCGACCGCACTAAGGAAATACAGTTGAAGTCCAGAGCCACAATCCAATTGAACTCCGAACTTCAACCCACCATCTAGGTTCACTCAAAACAACCGGCGCATTTGATTTAAGGCAGTTTTTTCTTCGCGTCGTCCGGCACTTCCACCTTGGTCGAGCCAATATCACTGATGCTCGTCGTCGCGGTGCGATCCATGTCCCGTTCTTCCTCTTGGAAAGTAATCTTGGCAGAAGTTTTTAATTCAAGTTTGGTCAACACGCCGTCCTTCACCCAGAACTTGACCGAGCCTTTTGCATCCTTCGGTTCCGGTGGCGTGAATCCGCCCCCACCCTGGGCGGGACGACGGCGACCGAAAAAACTCGCGCGATCTTTGGCGGCTTGTTCGGTCAGATCAGCCGTGAATGAACCGTCATCGCCGGCCTTGATTTCCTTGACGCCTTTCAACAATTCCTCGGCATCCTCCGCCGGTGCCAAGGCCGTGAGTAAGCGACCGGAAAAACCGCGTCCGGGTCCACCCTGTCCGCCGGCCTGAAGTTCGGCGGCCGTCTGCCAATCTCCATCCGTTTTCACAACGCCGTTCGTGCCTTTCTTGACCGCCTGGATTTCACCATTCCGGCCTTCACTCGTGATGTAAGTAAAACCATCTTTCTCCGTTTTGCCTTTGGTAGTCATGGCCGGAAACTGGGAGTTCGCGATTTCGCTCGTGGTGCTCCAACTGTAGTTCGCTTTAGTTTTCAATGCCTTCACAGCCTCGGTAACGGTTGCCTGAGGTTCCGCCGCGCGGACGGAGAGCGCCAACGCCGTCACGGCGAGCAATGATAATATCTGTTTGGTTTTCATATTTGTGCCTTACTTTTTTTTGTTTTGGTTTTCCATCAACTATACCGACATTTTCCAGTTTCACCGGAAAAGCATTTGGGAGAACAGATATAAATCATTCTTCCAAACATTGAAATCGTGGCCGCCAGAATCGACGTGCCAGATATGTTTAACGGCTTTTTCCTTGAGATAGGCGTGTGTCCGTTGGCTGATGTTGATCAGGCCATCTTTGTCACCGCCAGAAATCCAGAGTAACTTCAGCAACTCGTTGGCCTTCGCCGGATCGGGCACCAATTCCTCGGGTGCCTTAGTGTTCGGCGCAGAGGAGAATCCACCAATCCAGGCGAACGTATCGAGATGCGCCAGTCCGAAGTCGAGTGATTGTCCGCCGCCCATCGAAAGTCCGGCCAACGCGCGCTCCTCGCGATTCGTCTGCGTGGAATATTTCGATTGGATGAAAGGAATAAGGTCTTTCAATAGATCGTTCTCGAAATTCGCAAAGGCCGGTGCCGTGGCATAAACATTTCCCACGGCCCGATCATTGGTCTGCGCACGACCATTTGGCAACACGACGATCATCGGCACGGTTTTTTTGTCGGCGATCAGATTGTCGAGAATGATTTCAGGATGACCATGCTTATGCCATTCCTCCTCGTCGCCGCCAATGCCGTGCAAGAGATAGAGCACGGGATATTTCGTGCCCGCTGAATAATCCGGTGGCAGATAAACAAGTGTCTTGCGTTTGTTGCCAACGGTGGTCGAGTCATATTCGACGGTCTCAAGTGTGCCGTGGGCAATGCCAGCGCGGGATTTATCAAAACCATCCGGCGCTGTGGGAAAAGCCGGTTTGTCGTCTGATCCAAGCAGGATGGGCTGTCCACCTCGGCGTCTGATTTGCGGCTCGGGCGCAGCGGCGGCTGCTCGTTTGGCTACAATTTCTTCCTTGGCAAGGTCGCCAACCTCGCGGGTGAAATTGATTTCATTCAAGTTAGTCGTGAGCTTGCCGGTGTAAGTGATACGAATATCGTTGTCTTGAAATTTGAACATCTCGACAAACGAAATCGTCTCGGCATCAACTTTGCCGTCCTTCAAATCAACTTCCCGTTGCTGGTCGGTGATGATCGAACTGGCTTTCCCGGTCAGGTTCGTGCCGTCTTGCTTGAAGGTGAATGTGTATTTCTGGGTGCCGATCTGCGAGTCGAATTCGCTTTTCCAAGTGCCGGTGACATCCGCCGCCACAACAGAGAACGGAAGTGTCGCCAGAGTAAGCAGAATAATTAGATTTTTCATTTTTAGAAATGTTTCAATCGGATTGGGTTTAAAAAAATTACTTGATCAATCTTGAAACAGCAACGGTGCCATTTCGTGCAAGCTGCGCCGCCAGGTCTGGAACTCGTGCGCGGTATCCGGCGACACATACGCAGTGTTCTTGATGCCCAAATGATCAAGGGCATCGTGATTGGCTGTGATGTTGCCGGGATTCTCTCGACGGCCGCAACTGCAAAACACGACTTTGACTTTCTCTTTGAAACTAGGCGTATTGGTGACATCCGCCGGAGAAATGACGCCGCCGCTCAAAAGGCCGATATGAGAAAATATATCGAGATGCTTCAACGTGATAGTGTGCGTCTCCATGCCGCCCATGGAAAGACCGGCCATACCGCGATGCTGCTGATCAGCGAGCGTGCGGAAGTGGGCGTCAACATAAGGAATCAATTCGTCCACGAGCACGGTCTCGAATCCTGCGACGTTAAAATTTGGCATGCCACCGCCGCGTCCACCTGGACCGCGAGCCGGGGCGTTGCTCGTGGTGTTGGCAACAGCCGCATTCGTCATTGCGTCACTGCCCGGTCTACGTCCACCCGGGCGCATGCCCTCATTCGTCATGCCGTAAGTCATCACGATGATAAACGGCCGCGCCTTATTTTCTGCGATCAAGTTATCCATGATCAAATTGGCGTGGCCTTGGTTCCACCAAGCGTATTCATTCTCGCCCCAGCCGTGTTGTAGATACAACACCGGATAATGCTTCGCCGCATCCTTGTCATAACCCGGCGGTGTGTAAACAAAGGCGGTGCGCACCGGAATGCTGTTGGTGTATTTCGAGGGGAAAAGAACCATTTGCACCTGACCGTGCGGCACGTCTTTCAATGCGTAAAAATCCTGATCTTGTGCCGGGATTTCAATACCGCTTTCCCACCGGGTTGAACCATAGAAGTTCCCCGTGCCGGGATCATTGAACGTTCCCCCATCAACTGAAAGATGATAGTAGTGAAAGCCTTCGTCCATCGGTCCAGCTGTGGTGCCTATCCAAACACCATCAGCCGCTTTCTCAAGTTTGGTGCCGCCACGCCCACCCAGGCCCAAACTCACCGAAACACTTTGGGCGTTAGGTGCTACGATGCGGAATCGTGCGTAGCGTTGCGAATTGACCTGTGGGTATTGTTGGCCGGGCTGATTCAAGCTCGAAGGCTTAAAGTCCTCGAGCACCGGCTGATTGGTCTGTGCCAGGCAAAGCTGGCTCAAAGCAACGGACGCTAACGCGAGTAAGGTTAGTTTGGTTTTCATGAATTGTTTTGATTGTCGATTTTTGCTCAAAATTATTTGGGAATGGTAACGCAAAAAAATCAACCCACCAGCAAACCGCGACGAGTTGTTCCAAAACTACCGTCGGTCCCGTCATCCAAACATTGAATTAATATGACGCTGCTGAAAGCGATAAGGGCAGAGTGATTTTTTGCCGTTCGTGACATGGTGAATTATTGTCCACAGCTTCCAATAAAGTTCTCGCTTCCGCCAATATGACAACCGTCATATAACTCGCAGTCCAGCTACCAGATATATTTTTCGGCGCACCACCAAAACGGGCCGCCCCGAGGACGAAGACCGTGAAACTAAGAATACTTATTCAGAGCTAAACTCAGGAACCCGAAAATTATTACGTAAAACAATTATCACCACCGAAACTGACCATTAAACCGGCGTCTGGTATTGCGTAGTTAAGCCGCAGGATTAATAACACCGCGCCGACCAGGAGGTTGAGATGAAAAGAATTTTGCCGCCGCTTCGGTCCGGCAACGAACGTGCAACTTCTCGTAAATATGTGACAAGTGTATCCGCACTGTGCCTGAAGTGATTTGCAACTGGCTACCGATTTCCTTGTTAGCACGTCCTTGGGCCACAAGCGCCAAAATTTCCTTCTCACGGGGAGAAAGTTGCTCCGTGTCCGAGCGGTGGGACGGCTCATCCAGAAATGATCGGACCACCATCCGAGCTACTTGGCTAGTCATGGGAGCTCCCCCGGCGCGGACCTCGGCAATCGCGGAGAGAATTTCTTTTTCATCAGACCGTTTGAGCACGTAACCACAAGCGCCAGCCTTGAGCGCTTGAAAAATCATTTGGATGTCCTTGTAAACTGTCAGCATGATCACGTGTGTCTTCGGCAACTTTTCGCGCAGACGGGCGGTGCAGACGATACCTGATTCACCCGGCAAATGAATATCCATGAGCACGACATGCGGCCGTTGGGCGGGAATTTTTTCCAAAGCCTCCTCAGCCGATTCACAGGTGCAGACGCAGCGATAACCAGGGGTGTTGCTTATCAATTCCGAAAGATACTGACGCAGCGTCGGGTTATCTTCAACGATAGCCACTTTCGTAGTTGTAAAATCTTCATTAGAAGATTCTCCAACCAAGTTCTGGGTTGTTTTACTCATGTTCACGTTAATCGGTGCAATCTATGTCTTTCTTGGCTGATCCCATATATACTAAACGTCATACTCCAGCTTTTTGGCTTTAGGCATCGCCTTCATTTGCGATGAAAGCTGTAATCCGATTGTAACCACTGTCCCGTTTCCAACTGAGGATTTGATAGTATATCGTCCACCGAGTTTGGTGAGCCGGAGCGGCAGATTTCTTAAGCCATTGCCCTTGTATTTTGTTTTAGTATCGAAACCTTTTCCATTATCCGAAATGACGATATCGAGCTGATTATCCGTCAAAGTCATTTGAAACTGAACCTCCGTAGCCTGACTGTGTCTTTCGACATTGTTTAAAGTCTCTTTGACCGCTAGGAGCAAAGCATGGCGCAATCGGCCATCCAATACGATTGATGGCAATGCTATGGGTATGTCAAAACGACAGATGATTCCAGAGTGAGATAGATATTCGCTGGTGAAGTCACCTAGATAGTCAGCCACAGATTCAAGGGTGTTATCCTTGGGATCGACCGCCCAAACGATGACATCCAGCGCGGTCACTAACCCTCTGGCCTTGGCCGCAATAGCCCGGAATAAACTCGTCAACTCATCAAGCGTCCGCAAGCGCTGCCCTTTTGCGGCCAGCACGCTGATCTCGGTGAGGCTGGAACCCAGATCATCGTGTAGATCGCGGGCAATTCGCGAACGTTCAGTCTCCAAAGTCCGCTCCCGCTCGGCTACCTCCCGCTCCCGGGTTTCCTTTTGGAGTAGTTGCGTGCGTTGTTCGACTAGCCGATGTAATTGGGAGATCCAAACGGCTGCTAAGATAAGAATGACGACTAACATTCCAACGATCGCAAGCAACCGCTGCGGGGTCCACCAGGAGGGTTGCGATAACACGGTCAATTGGGAAGGAGACCCCAAGAGCAATTCAAACCCGTTTGGTTTGTCGGCCTCCGACCAAGTCATATTTTTTCCAAGGTAAACTCCGGTAAGCGCCAACCGACTGCCGATCTGGAGCGAGAGAGATTCTTTTTTATCCGGGAGACGAGCTAGAAACAAATGCCCGTTGGCATTCATTTCCAAAACCCGCGTATCCGGTTCGGAATGAATTCCCGTCAGCGTGGCCGTAATCCGCACCAGCATTGATTCAGCTTTAGCCTGCATGAGTTCGCTTCCGTCCAATTTCAGCGGCGCGGGATCAACGGTGCGACCGGTTTTACGGAAGATTGCCTCACGCAGGAGGGGCGCAGTGCCGCTGATATCGGGATAACCAACGGCTTCAACTTCGTCTCCACATTTGACGTCGGCTGGCGTGACTGGAGAAATCCGGATACCCCGCACTTTATCCAATAAAAAAACCCGTTTTGGATCGGCGAAAATAACGATCCCCTGCACTTTCACCCGCTGAAACGGGGTGGCGCTGGAGTCGAATTGATAAAGTTCGCTCCCGGTCTTCAAGCGCACATCGAACGGATCGCGAGGCGCGGGGACATCCACACCTATAGTAACATCGCGCATCACTAGGTGACCTACTTGAACTGTGCGGTTGGTTTTCCAGGCCGCAAAGAACACACCTTGAAGGCGGACGACCGCACTCTCAAAAAATCTTAATTGCGAGTCCGAATAACCCTCAACTTCAACATTCAGTTCTCCTTCCGGAAGTAGTAGAGAAAGATTATTACTATGAACCGCCGTGACCAACCCTTGAAGCTCAACCCATTGAACGTCCATGCTGCCGTTGATTAGTTCTTTCCAGGTAGGATGCGCCGGTGAAGGCATCCGCCCCTTCCCGATGAGGTCAACACTATCGGCCACGACCACCGGCGCAAAATCGCCGACATCGGTGTGACCGACTACTTCGCAAAGCTGGCCGACAACGGCTGACGATTTGACGGACGATGATAGACGAACAAAGATGCCGCGAGTTTCATCCTGAACCGACATATAGTGGAAGTTAGGCGGCGCGATACTTGTAACCACGCATTGAATCCTAACCGGCAAATGGCGAGCGGCGGCGGCTATCGAAAGACTCTGGATTTTCCCAATATTCCGAAGCGTCGGAGCGGTGCCGGCGAGAGTTATCGCCGCCGAAGTATCTGCTTGAATCTTGATGTCATCAGAGGTAGCAACTGATAATTCGCCCAATAAACGGCCCTGATTGGGAGTCATTACCGCGCGACCGATACCGCTAACACGAATTCGAGAATTCACGAGGTTTAATGGATCTAATTCTTTGCAATCGGCCACCGTCACGGAGATCGAATCTGGCTGGGATTGAAGCTCGAAGCGCAAGCCTCTTCCAGATCTGGAAACGAAAACTACCCGACCTTCTACGTTCATCCATTTAGGCGCTTCGGAATCAAGCATAGATGCGCGCAGCGTGGTGATTAGTGGCGACGGAGCCGCCTGATGGCCGATCTTAGTCAATGGAACATCCGACCCGTCCAAAAACAGCAAACTTCCGTCGTCAGAAATAAGATTGAAACTATAATTCCCATCCATTGGTGCGGACAAGAAGCCTTTGAAACGCACTCCCAATAAGGCGCTCTGCGGTCCTAAAATCGGATTGAGGTTGGTTCTGGCAACCGTGCTGACGGGTTTAAGTAGCGTGAATTCCGGCAGATTCAGCCATTCCCCTTCATATACACTGGCCGTCAACCCAAAACCCGCATTGGTTTCCGGCCAAGCCCCGTTGCCGGCCGTGACCAGCAAACGCTCGGCGCGCTGAACCGAGCCATCCGGCAAACGACAGGTCAACTCAAGATCAAATGCGCCCAAGTAATTAAAATAATCCAATTGAAATGGGTGAATACCTGCCTTGAGGCTTACCTCCGTAGCAACCCGACGAGCACCATGAACCCCGTCGTTATCCAGATCCGGTTCCCTAGTGATCTCTATCCCTAGTTCCCGTTTTCGAAACAGGCAGCGCTGGCATTCTAAGTGAATGATATCACCGGCCACGAGGGGAACACTCCGCGATTCCAACTCCAATATTTCACTTCCGGTTTCATCCGTCACTGCGATCACCCCAATCTCCGCCCGACTGGCCGAGCAAACGTTCACATCCAAGCGGATAGCGGCGAGCACTCGCGCGGAAGATTCTAGCAGTCGGGATAACTGCAAAAGGTTCGTTACGAGCAGCGACGTCCGCGGAGGTGGCCCTGATAAAATGGCTGGCTGCGCCTGAATACCCAAAACCAGCATTACCACGAAACTGAATGCGACGGCGACCGCCAAGCAACGCCTAGCAAGAGCTCGGTATGAATTCGCGCGGTGCATTTGTTGCGAGTTTAACCGGTAACAAATCGAGGCGGCAACCTTCAAATCCCATGCTAATTCTGTTAACGAAAGGTGCCGCACATGTGTGAACAGCTTTTATATATTTTTTCGACCACCCGGCATAACGATTGCGGTGAATGTTCCCGGTCGTTTCCGGTTCATTCGACGGCGGTATCGGACGTTTGCTGAGACGTCCGAAATATTCACATGCCTGGTCGCGCCACCTGCCCGGCTGCGGCAAAAAAGAGTCCGGTAGTTGTCGCTGGCTTAAGCGCCTTTGCCATTCGCACTCGGCGGATTTTCTGCTCCTAGCAGAGTTATCCCAATTAACAATCAGACCAAGAGCATCCGTTTAGGAAATGAATTCATTTTATTTTTTGAGTTAACAGGAGATAGTAACCGTGCCATCTAGTTAGGAAATTTTCGATGAATAACATTGCCTCCCATTTCAGGTGGCCTTGTTCGTCGGCGCGCCCGTGCCAGTGTTCACACTAGGATCACCCGATGGCGGTGGAGCATGATCCGTCTTAGCGGGCGAACCTAAAATCTCAGTGAAGATAGGTTTCAAAGCATCCGCCCAAATCTGATAACCTTTGACGGTCGGATGCAATCGGTCCCGCGACATTCCCGGAAATAATTTCCCCGCTTTGTCCGCGAGTTTGTCGTTGATGTTGACATAGCGAATTTTCTTTCCGTCCGCCAGTTGGGCGAGATTCGCGTTGATCTGGTTGATCTCCGGAATGACCGCCAAGTTATCGTTGCGTGGGAAAATTCCCGTGAGGATGATGACGGCAGACGGCGCTTTTTCCTGAGCGACTTTTATGATGGCCTGCAAGCCGCGCGTGATGTCGGCCACCTTTTCTTCGCCGCCGAGATTCGTGCCGACGTTGTTGATGCCGGCGAGAATGACGATGACTTTAGGATTCACCCCGTCGAGTTCGCCGTTCTCCAAACGCCATAAAATATTCTGCGTGAGATCGGCGCCCCAACCGAAGTCACCCGCGTTCCACCCGAAAAAATTGGTGTTCCAGTTCTCCAGCATCTCCTGATATTGCGGATCTTTTGTTCCCCAGCGGCGCGTGATGGAGTCGCCGATGAAATAAATATCAATGCCGCCTTGCTTTGCTTTTTCGACCAACTGTTCGTGTGCGCGTTGCGAATTTTTATCGGCGCGCGGCGAAGGCTTGTCCGCGCCAAGCCGATAGTCATGCATTAGTTGGCGCGGCGGGACGTTCGTGAGGCTGGTAATCGCAGGCGAAGGCGCAGGCTGCGCGTTGCCGAGGCTGCACCACAAAAGGGTTGCGAAATTTAACACGAGGTATTGGGCGAATCGTTTCATAAAACTGTTTAGATCATTGAACCAAACTATCCTTGCGTCGGATCGGAGGAAAGTCAGCTTAATTTCCACGGCGCGCGATATTCGCGAGTCAGGAGTTTGCTTGCGTCAACATCGCCGATAATTTCTTCCTTCAGAACGTCCCATTTTATTTTCCGCCCGGTGAGCATTGAAATCAAGCTCAGGTGTCCGGGCGTGGCGGAATGATGCGCGGTCTCCACCGGCGCGACGGTCGGTTGGCGAGATTTGACGCCGTCGAGAAAATTGCGAACGTGGCCGGGTGATTCATAGAGCTTCACTTTGCGCAATTCATCCGGCAGGTTTTTGTTTCCGGTAAATTTCGGGTTAGAGCATTCGATTCCCGATTCGCCGGCGAAGACCCAACCCTCCGTGCCAATCCACTTGGTGCTTTCGTTTTCAATCTCGGGATAGCCACCCGCAATGATCATTTGAACGTCGTGCGGATACTTCAGTTCGATACGGAATTTCGTGCAAGTATTGAAGACGTCCTCCTTGGGCGGAAACTCGCCGCGACCTTCGATCTCTGAGGGACCGGAGCGATCCGCATCCATCCCCCAATGCGCGATGTCACAGAAGTGACCGATCCAATCCATCAGCATCCCACCGCCGGTGTTGTAGTTCCAGCGCCAGTTTTTGTGGATGCGCGCCTGAATGTATGATTGCATTTTGGAAGGACCAATCCAAGTTTCATAATCAAGTTCTACCGGTGGTTTCTGGACTTCAAAACTTGCATTCGAGCCGCTGAATTGCGACAGAAAATCAATGTGGCCATCCAATAATCCCACTTCGACGCGCGTCACTTTGCCAATCAGACCATTGCGGACGATTTCACACGCCCGGCGATACGACGCCTGCGAACGCCGCCAGGAGCCGGTCTGAAAAATTATTTTATTTTGCTGCACCGCGCGAACAATGGCTTGTTGTTCGCCGATGGTTTTGGCCAATGGTTTCTCGCCGTAAATATCCTTCTTCTGGCGCGCGGCTTCCGTGTAGGCGAGCGCATGCCAGTGATCCGGCACGGCGATCATCACCGCATCAATATCCTTTCGCGCGAGCAGTTCGCGATAGTCGTGATACGCCGCACAATCTTTGTTCTGATAATTCTCATTGATAGTATCCACGGCATCTTTTAGATGATTTTTGTCCAGGTCACACGCGGCCACCACGCGGCAATCTGCCTCGGCCAGAAAGTTTCTGGTATTATCCGGCCCTTGCATGCCCCAACCGATGACGCCAACCGTAATGCGGTTGGACGGGCGGTTCTGGCCGAAGATAGAACCCGGCAGAATCGTCGGCAAAGCGATAGCCGCCGCCGTCTTGGTGATAAAATGGCGACGACTGATTTTGCCGGTAGATGGTTGCTTCATGATTGCTTGGCGCTCAGCTCAGGGAGCAAACGCTTGTAAGGGTTGCGGGTGAATTAATGAATTTTGGCGCCCACGCGGAAATAGTCGAAATCCGCATAACCACCGGATGCCTTCGTCGCAAAGTTGAAGAGCCCGAATCGGTAACCCATGAAATGCGGAAGCGTGTAAGACATTTTTAATTGACTGCCAATCGCGCTCCACGATTTTCCGTCCAGACTGTAAAAAAAATTTGCCTTGTCCGCGCGGTTTTTGAAATCACATTCAACTTTAAAAAAGACATTAGTTTGGGTCAACCGCACACGCTCCACTTCGGCGGGTGAACGGGATCCGACGTTCATCATGACGATGAAGTTGGTGCCGCCATCCGACTTCACGCCGACGAGTCCGTAAATTTTTTGCAGCAAAGCCAGTCCCGCAAAATCGCCGGCCTTCAGATTGGAAACGTCCATAGCGGTCGTGCCCGAACATTCCGGGCCGAAGGTTCGTTGGGTGAGCGTGTTTCGGGCGGATAGAAAATCAGTGTCAACCCGGCCCGTGGTCAGCCGCAAAAAACCGGGACGTTGCGTGAGCGACCAAAGTTTGTTGTCGGGATTATGATTCCACTGCCAGACCAGCGGAAGTGCAGGATCGCTGGCAAGCCGCTCAAATTCATCAGAAGCCACAATGCCCGGAGTGACGCCCGTGGTGGCGGGAAGATTCAGGGTGTCGGGCACCTTGCCGTTTTCACCGAGCACCGGCCAGCCGTCCTGCCATTTGACCGGCACGAGATAAGGGATTCGTCCGACCGCACCGTGATCCTGAAACAGATACGCATACCAATCACCCTGCGGTGTATCAATCAGGCCGCCCTGCGCGACGCCCTTGTCCATCAAGCCAATACGGCCTTCATACGGCCCGGTAATTTTCTCCGCGCGATGAATGATCACGGTGCGCATGCCGCCGCGCGGCCAGGTGATGTTGAACAGGTAATATTTTCCGTCATGCTTGAAAAGTTGCGAGCCTTCGGCATTGAGTCCGACGTTCGGCCCGGCCACCGCACTGGCATTCGTGATGATGACTTGGTTGAATCCATTGGGTTTAATTCCCGTTACCTCCGCAGTCAACTGGGTCAAGCGGATGTTGCCGCCGCCGTTGACCATATACACGCGACCATCGTCATCGAAAAATAAGGAGTGATCGTGCAATGCCGGTTTGAAGAACGATACTTTCCACGGACCTTTCTCAATGTCTCTGGTCGTGTAAATATAAGTCTTGCCAGTGGTGCCGGAAAAAGTTGTCGCGTAAAAAATGCCGTCGTGATATCGCAGGCTACTCGCCCACGAACCGCGACCATAAGAGTTTTTTCCATTTACCAGGTTCAACTCGTCCACGTCGTCAAGAATATCGTAGGCATAGTTCACGAGCTGCCAGTTGACGAGATCTTTTGACTTCATGATCGGCAGCCCCGGACTCATGTGCATCGTGGTGCTGGTCATGTAATATGTGTCGCCCACGCGGATCAAAGCCAGATCCGGCACGTCAGCTTGGAGGATGGGATTCTGCGTGTCGGCCGCCCGGACATTCAGCGTCAGGCCGAGGAGAAAAAGTGCGGCTAGTTTGAAAAAATTATTTTTCACAGCAGAAATCCAACGTCGGTAACAATGGCGAGGGCAAACCAGTCGTCTGGCTCGCGCCGGAAGACGGTTGAGGTGCGATGAAATATTTCCATTCGTTACCGTTTTGGGTGTATGCAATGAGTTTGCGGCACAACCCTCGTTCTGGCCAATATGATGACCGTCATATAGCACGCTGGCGTTGGCGTGGTAAACTTTTAGACAATCCAGTCAAAATGTATCATTTTTCAGAAATTCAGGCCTGACATTTTTCCATGCGACTAAACCATGCCTTATGCCTCACCGCAACGCTGTCCGAAAAAATGATGCCAGACAGAGCCTCATCAACATGAAAACACATTACTCAATCTTCGGCGCATGCATCAATCTGCTCACGGCGATGCTGTTTGCCATGGGGTCAACGACGCAGGCTGCTGAAAATCAGCCCGCGAATCTTAAGGACGCCTACAAAGACCATTTCTATGTGGGTGTCGCCATCAATCGAACCATCGCCATGAACGCCGCCGTTGTGGCCGACAACGTTAACCGAAGCACCGAGCAGATCAATAAGGACATCGCCGTCGTCACCAAACAATTCAACCAAATCTCCCCGGAGAATGATTTGAAGTGGCAACTGATCCATCCGCAGGCGGGGGCAGATGGTTACAACTTTGGCCCAGCCGACGCCTACGTGAACTTTGGCCTGACTAACCATATGTATATAGTTGGACATACCTTAGTCTGGCACGGCCAAACACCGAGTTGGGTTTTCCAAGGAACTAATCTGCCGACCGCGATAACCGACGCACCGACACTAGCCGCCACCAACGCCACAGGGACAAACGGATTTCGCGGACGCCGACCTAGCCGCAGCTTCGGAGGTTTTAACATGAACGGTCCGCGCGCCTCCCGCGAAGAATTGTTGCAACGGATGCACGATCACATCGCCACCGTGGTCGGTCGTTACAAGGGCAAGATCAAAGTCTGGGATGTCGTGAACGAGGCGCTGGCTGATGGCGGAACCAATATCCTTCGCATCTCGCCTTGGTCGCAAATCATCGGACCGGATTTCATCGCCAAGGCGTTTGAATATGCCCATGAAGCCGATCCAGATGCGATTCTTCGTTACAACGATTACTCGTTGGAAAATTCCGCGAAACGACAAAAACTGATTACGTTGATCAAGTCGCTTCAGTCGCAACACGTTCCGGTCATGGCCATCGGGTCACAAACCCACGTCAGTATCACGTCGCCGAGTTTTGAAGAGGAAGACAAGGTGCTGACCGAGTTGGAAACGCTCGGCTTGCCGATTCATATTACTGAGTTGGACGTCAACAGTGCGCAAGGCGGACAGCGCAGTAACAGCGGAGATGTTGCTGCCAATGCCGACACCACGCAAGGTGGTCTAGTCAACAACGCCGACAAGAAACAGGCCGCTGCCTACGCGGGACTTTTTCGAGCTTTTAAGAAACATGAGAAATTCGTCAAAGTCATCACGCTCTGGGGCGTGAACGACGGCGTCTCTTGGCGCGCACAAGGTCGTCCATTGTTGTTCGACGCTAATGACCAACCCAAACCTGCTTTCGATGCGGTTATTCGCGAAGTCACTGGCGAACAATCTAAATTGTAAACAGTTCCAACTGGCCGACGCGCTGCCTCAAGGTGCGTTGCCACGCGTCAAATAATTAAATCAATTCTTAAAAATGAAATCACGATTTCTGTTCTTGGCAGGATTGCTCTGGTTCTCCGGCTGTGCGCATTTGCAAAACCAGACCGCTGAAAAAATGAAAGCTCCCGACAAAAAGTTCTACATTTTCCTTTGCTTCGGCCAGTCCAACATGGAGGGCTTTCCGGGCATTGAACAACAAGACAAAGGGCCAGTAGCTGATCGCTTGCAAATGTTAGCGACGGTTGATTTTCCAAACTTGAGCCGGACCAACGGCAATTGGTATCCGGCGATTCCGCCATTGTGCCGGCCCTCGTCGGGTCTTTGCCCAGCGGATTATTTTGGCCGAACGCTGGTTGCCAGTCTTCCGCCGGACATCAAGGTGGGCATCGTCAATGTTTCAGTCGCCGGCTGCAAAATTGAACTGTTTGAAAAGACGAATTATCAAGCCTACGCCTCCACCGCCGCACCTTGGATGAAAAACATCATCAAAGCCTACGGCGAAAATCCCTACCAGCATCTGGTGGACGTGGCCAAACTGGCGCAGAAAGCTGGCGTCATCAAAGGCATTTTGCTGCATCAAGGCGAGTCCAACACGGGTGACAAACAATGGCCAAACAAAGTCAAAGGCGTCTATGAAAACCTGTTGCAGGATTTGAATCTGCGGGCCGAAGACGTGCCGCTCATCGCCGGCGAACTCGTGAACGCCGATCAAAAAGGCGCGTGTGCCAGCATGAACAAAATCATCGCCGACCTGCCCAAGACGATTCCCACCGCGCATATCGTTTCGTCGGCGGGTTGCACCAGCCTGCCAGACCATTTGCATTTCACGGCGGCGGGCTACCGGGAATTGGGATCGCGTTACGCGCAAGTTATGCTGCCATTATTGGGTTATAAGTTCGCCGAACCGAGATGACAGTCTAATGTCATGTCTTTAACTGGGAATCCGGCGCAATCATGATTGCGGCACGAGTTCAATCGCGTTGATTTGCGGATTTCCACTTAACTTGTGAAGGTAATAGTGAAGTTACCAACGGCGAATTCTACTGGGACCGCTTCGATGTCGGCGCGAATTGTTAAACTGATTGTTCGTTTGACATTCCAGAGTTTTTTGCTTTAATATTTACTAATCGGCACAAGGTGATTTCAAAGAAAACCTCTGAACAGCGGCTACTCATTTCTATCCCCGAACTACAAAACCAAAACATCTCTATGGCTAGAATATATTGAGATCTAGCTTAACTCAGTTGCTGGATTGGGAGACTACCCAAAATCGGGATAACTTGATAAATGACAAGCATCATACTTACAAAAGTGTTGGTGGCACCCGCACAACCCTGACCCGAACGAGTGCCACCAACCAACCCCTCGCCATGAACCCAAACATGCCGAGAAAATTCAACTATCTACAATCCACCGCCGTCAAACCTATGGCTGTTCACGTAATGTCTTGATTTTTCAAAAATCTTTCCGAAAGCACAGGCTTTTTCATTAGTTAGGTTATGGTGAATATGACGCCTATCATATAGTTGCGCTTCTCAGGATTTTTTAGAAACTCAATTTTTTAGCGCGATGGTTAGTAAGTGGTCAGGTCCTGTAGCCATTTTAAATCGCCCGCCGGCCCGCCTTGCGCGACAAAATTTCCCGTCGGACCGCCCGGTAACCCATATCGAATGACGGCGCTATCAGTCCATTTTTTGATTTGCGCGTGTCCATCGGCGAAGGAAATTCCGCCGGCGTGATTGTGGTATGAGGCTGGAATATCAACCCAAGTGGTGGAGGGATAACCGTTATACCAAGGATCACACATAAACCAACCGTCATTGATCGTCCCCGGAGATTCGTCAATGACCAACCAGGTATTCACGGCTGAGCGGATCTCGCTCTGCTTTTTAAAAACGTGCGCTAGACCACTACCGAACCCTGCGGTGTTGATGGGGTTCATCCATGCGTTCATACTCATACTGCGAGTGGTAGGCACCTTAAGCCCGGCATTTAGTTGTGCCTTCACGTCCGCTGGGCACTTGTAGAGGTCAACGGACCTCGTATAGGAAAAGAGTGATCCCGCTTTCACAAGGCCGGGGTCGGTAGAGGACGCACCGGTCAAACTCATATCACCATGAACCCAGTTGCCGTTGTTGATTCTGGCATCAGTCATAGAGATCGCGGTGTCTCCTGTGCCACCGGTTAGGGCGATACGATCATTAAAATCGCCCGAATAAATGATCCACGCGATTCCGATCTGCCGGAGGTTACTAACACACTTGATGCCCTGAGCTTTTTGCTTAGCTTTTGCTAGAGCTGGCAGCAACATGGCCGCGAGGATGGCCATGATGGCAATGACCACCAATAGTTCGATCAACGTGAAAGCTTTAGTCATTTTATTTTTCATGATTCAGGGATATTTTCCGGTTGAACTGGAGAATGTTTTAGAACCTCACTAACGGCCGCCGCAGCTCTGAACTGCGGCGGCCCCGATGCCGAACGCTAAGGACGTTTAGGGATTGACCATGCGATAGAATACGGAGCTGTTGGCCGGCACGATGGTATTGGTGTAGCTGTTATAGAGAGTTGTTCCCGGAATGGTCACCCAGTTGGTGCCGAGACCCTTTGCCAGGATGTTAGTCTGCGACTGCAGACTCCAGCCAGTATGGTCGGCTGGCCAAGATAAAACTAACTGGCTACCCGTTACCTTGACGAGGATGTTGGTAGGATTGGTGTTCACCGTCACGGGCACTGTCAAAGCGGTGATGGAACCGTCCGTCGCCAGGTCATTCTGCCAAGTTGCACCCGCACCGGTCACGGTGGCGAAACCAGTTACCGGCGCGCTGAAGAGATAGAACTTGTCGTTGACGGCGAGGGCCGGGCCGATATTGGTCACAACCACGGAACCACCGTTGCGGGTGATGGTGCCGGCGGCCACGATATTGGTAACGGACAGCGATTTGTTCAGCGGAGCCAAAATGGTTCCCGTATCGATTGTGACATTGGCGGCAACATTCACGCTACCGCCTGTGGCGAGGGAGGCCGGGACAAAGGTGCCGCCTTCGAGGTTGAGGTCGCCACCAATGGTGCCGCCGGTCACCACCAAGGTGCCGTTACTGACGGTGGTGGGTCCGTTATAAGTGTTGGGGGCGGTCAGCGTGAGCACTCCAGCGCCCGTTTTTACGAACGAACCTGCGCCACTGATAATGCGGACGAAAGTCACCGCGTCGGAACGATTCCAGACCAGGAGGGCGTTGTCCGTCACCGCCCCGCTGCCGATTGAGCCGCTGGTGCCGCCGTTGCCCACTTGCAGTGTTCCCGCACTGATTGTCGTCGTAGCTCCAGTTCCGCGGTTGGTATAGGTGTTATTACCGGTGAGCGTCACCATGCCTGAGCCCGTGAGCGTCACGAAACCTTCACCGACGATGTTGCCCGGAAAGGTGAAGTCATCCGGTCGGTTGAAGCTGAGTATGGCGGGGACAAAATCGTTCGGAGCGGTGCCGAATGTATTGTGTGCATAGTCATTAGTCAGGAACACATTGCCCCCAAACGAGCCGGCACCAGGGGTGCTGTTATCGCCGAAGATAATGGTGCCGCCGAGGATGTATGTCCCACCCGTATAAGTGCTCGTGCCAGTCAGCGTCACATCGCCGTTATTTCCGTTGTTAGCGTCCTTCTGCAACCGACCAGATCCGACGATGTTTCCGCTGTAAAAGAAGACACTATTGTCTTGACGGCCCATGATGAGCGTGCCGTTGTTAGTCACTACCGAACTAGCGAACTGCCCTTGATTGCCTTGGGAAACCTTCAGGCTCGCGCCCGTATCAATGAACGTCCAACCGCTATACGTATTATTGCCGATGATCGTCAGCAAGCCGGCCCCGCGCTTGGTCAGATTTCCAGAGCCGGTGATAGTATTACCAATCGTGAAGGAAAGGGTGCTATCGAAGATGATGTTACCATTGAGCACTATGGGGAGGCTGCCATTCAGGGAACCAGTGGCACCGCCGATGCCGACCTGCAAGGTGCCATTGTTGACGGTAGTGCCTCCGCCTCCCGTGTAAGTGTTGTTACCGGGAAGCACAACCGTCCCGGGGCCTTCCACGTCAACCGTGCCGGTGCCGCTGATGGTGCCGTTCGTCAGAGTGCTGGTGGTGTTGAAGATGAGTGTGCCATTGTCAATAATGTTGCCGCTGCCGAGGGCACCGGTCGCACCGGCTGCGCCGACTTGCAATGTCCCGGCGGCAATCGTGACCGTGCCGGAATTCGTATTGTTTCCACTCACAATCCATTTGCCCGCGCCGCTCTTCGTCAGTGCCGTGGCGCCGACATTGTCCGAGAGCACGGCCGAGAGTGTGTTGTCATCCGTGCTGCTGCCCTTCAGAGTGAGCGTGCGCACGCCCGAGCCACTCACGGTGATCAAGCCAGTGTTGTTTAAATTCAGCGCACCGGAACCCGAAGTGCCCGAAGCGTCAATCCCGCCGTTGGCCGTGCCGAGAGTGAACAAACGGTCACTGCTTTGTCCTGCGCCGGTGTATTGAAGCGTGCCGCCGTTGAGCACCAGATTCGCGGCGCTGTTGCCGGCGGCACCGATGTCGCTGGCCGAACCGCCGTTAGCGAGCGCACTGACCCTCAACGTGCCGCCGCTGATGGTCGTGGCACCGCTATAGGTGTTGACGCCGCCGGACAGCGTGAGCGTGCTGTTGCCGCTCTTGGTCAAGCCGCCGCTGCCGCCGATGAGGTTGGCCCCGCTCGACGTGATGCTATAGATCTTGGTGCTGTTGTTGACGGTGGTGCTCGCCGGAGAAACCGGAGAATTGAGAATCACATTGGTGTTTGCCGAGGTAACTGTGTCGTCAAACAAGGCCGTGCCACCGTTGGCGAAAATTTGCGAAACGCCGTTGACCTTCCAGTCGTTCGCCGTGGTTATATCCCAATTACCGTCGGTCAAGCCGCTCCACACAAAAGCCAGTGAAGTGATGTTCAGCTTGATCGTGTTGCCGTTAGTAGTCAGGTTGCCGCCTGCGCCGGTCAATGTTCCCAAGGTGACTGCCGGAGCTGAACCGCTACCCCACGAGAATAACGGGTAACTCTGGCCAATCGTGAACGAGCCATTGTTGACGTTGATGGTGATCGAGCCGCCCGCTGAAACGGCACCCGACACCGCAATCGCCGCCGTCGTGCTAGTGACGTTGTTAAATTCCAAGGTCGCACTGGCGCTGGTTCCTACCGTGAACGAGGACGGCGCGATCTGTGTGCCGCCTTGATTGACGCCCAGCGCCGTGCTGTTAGACACGATGATGGCACCGGTGCCGGCCGTGCTTTGTAAAATCAATTTACCAGCGCCAACGGCGGTCATGCCGCTGTAGGTATTCGCACCAGTAAGTGTGAGCGTGCCTGAACCGAGCTTGGTAAGCGTGCCGCCGCTGCTGGTCAGTGCATTCGTGAATATAATATTTTGCCCGCCGGAGTTGAATGAATACGCCTGATTGTTTGCCATGCTGAAACGCGGTGAGTAATCAAACGTGTTCGCCACGCTGAATTGCAGCGTGCCGCCGCCAAAAATAATCGTGCCATTGGTGCCGAGCGGGCCGGTGCCGCCGACGTTTTGGTTGCCGCCGGCAACCAACACGCCGCCGTTTGTCAGCACGATGTTACCGGACCAGTCACTTAGGGTTGAAGAGAGCGTCAACGTGCCGGAGCTTACTACCAGCAGTCCGTTGCCATCCATCGGCCCGGATAGGGTTTGCGACGCAGCGGCATTATATTGTAGGGTTGCGTTGTTCGTGATCCGTTGTGTGCCGAGCAGTCCGGAACTGGCCAGGAGCAAGGTGCCGCCCTCAATGTCCACAGGACTGGCAATTGAGCTGTTGCCCAGCGCCCCACCAATGGATGGTCCGGCCCAAGTCATTTTGCCCGAACCCGCTTTTACGATGAATAATACTGGACCGTTGGCGAAAAAGAGATTGTTCGTGATGTTCCAATCTCCGGTTCCATCAAATTGCAGTTGATGTGGGTTACCGCCGCCGGCTTGCATTCTCACGTTCGGATAAATGATGGCCGGGGTCGCTGAATTGTTCACCCACAGGTGGAGCGGGCCGGGGGACGAACTTGAGGAAGGCCGGCAAATAATGTTAAACACATTTGCCCCGCCGTTCCCGATCGAAAAAGGTCCCGCGCCATTGGTGATGCCAATACCGTCCAAGGCTAGATTTGCCGAACCTCCAGAAACGGTAGAACTGAAGTTCAACGAACCAGTTTGATTCCCCGTAACGATAAAACTCACACCCGGCGTGCCGTTGTTCAAGTTTCCCCCACTGGTGCCCATGGTTAAAAATAAATTGCCAGAAGCAACGCCGTCAAATTGGCCAATGTCTCCCGAGGCCGAATTAGGCGTAACGCCCCCCACCCAATTGGTAGCGGCAGGGAGGAGTGTTCCAGTGCCATCTCCGCCGCTCCAAGTAATTGTCGCCCCGAACACAGCCGTCGTTGCGACCGACCAGGCAAGCAATACAGCGGCAAATTTTTGTTTCATATATTTTATAATTTGGGTGCGGCTATTTCCTGAGGCTTGAAATGGCGTGAGGTCAGGGACGCTTTTTTCAAGCCGAGGGATGACGCAACGTATTTTTCGGGTTTTCATGGTTGTGTTTATTTGGGTGGGCTGGTGACTTATCAAACTGAAACGAAATTTGGGCACAGAGAGCGCGTATGTTGATTGAGAATCAATATGGTGTCGGGAACTCTTAGATAAATACTTTAACCCGACAACGAGTGCTATATGACAAGTGTCATATTCTCTCTGAAGTTTAACTTATCGGTCTTCAAAAAACGCTTCGCCATCTATCGCAGCCATCCCAAACCGGTTGAATTTAAAATGCTTTGCCGAGATAACCTCGTAAAGTTTTCGCGTGGTTGGCTGGACATTCATCCGCCCAATATTCGCGTTCTAGCAGCGCTCTCAAACCTTAAACAAATCCTGCATCCATACTTGAACTAACGTCTCGGGCGAAACCAGGTTTTCGGCGGCGTTCGCCGCCAACCACAAAATGCCGGATGCCGAATAGCCAAATACTGTTGCTTTCACCGACGCGCCCTCAGTTTCAGCACCACGATACTGTGCGCTGGTAATGTATAGGTGAAGCCGGGTTTGATGCCGCGCACCGTCGTCGTGAGTGGGACAACTTTTTTCGGTTGAGCCAGCGAGTTGGAATCATCAGAGTTCCCGGCCAGCGTGATGGCGCTACCTTTGGATTCGAGTGCAGTAACACCTTTAATTTCTATATTCAGCGACACCGAATTGGTCTGCGGATTTACGAGCTTGAGAAAAATTTCTCCCGTCCGGCGGTCGCGGGTGGCGCAACCTTGAACGGCGGTTTCAGCCGTGACGGCAGCCAGAATTTCATCACCGACATTCCGGCTGAACATTTGGATCGCGTAATAACTGGGCGAACCGTAGGCCGAAATCACGTCGTATCCGATCAGGTTTGGCCGCCATTGACGACCGCCCGGATTCACATTGACCAGCATCGGCGCATAACATTGCATCTTGATGAGATCAGAATTCCTTTCCATCGCCGCCATAAAAACTCCATCGCCAATCGCGGCTTTCAGGTTGGGCGTCGGCGGCTCATTCTTTGACTGCTTGTCCCACGGCGGAAAGGACGTTTCATACGCCGCCCATTCACCGACGAAAATTTCTGGACCATGACGGTCATATTTTTTTGCGTAGCCCGGTGACATACGGAGGAACTCATCGGCGGAGCGATAGTAATGTCCGTCAATCATATCCGGCTTCCGGCTCTTCACCCACGACGCCGCCGGTTGATCATCACCCAGCGTGGAAATGGTTTTGAGTTGCGGATACTTCGCCTTGATCGCGTCGTGAAATTGAGCGAAACGTGCGTCATAACTCTTCGATTTGTCAAACCAATCTTCGTTACCAATTTCGACGTAACGCAAAGCGAAGGGCGCGGGGTGTCCGTCCTTCGCCCGTTGTGCGCCCCACTTCGTCTTCGGATCGCCGATGACATATTCGATTTCTTCCAGCGCCTCTTGCACGAACGGTTCCAGTCCTGCGCCGGCATCAATGTGCGCGCCCTTGAGCGAGTAGCCCGCGTAAACCGCCAGCACCGGCTCGGCCTGCATGTCCTCGCACCACTGAAGAAATTCCAAAAGCCCCAATCCGTCCGTCGAACGATAACCCCATGGACCGGGGTGACCGGGGCGTTGCTCAATCGGGCCGATGGTTTTCTTCCATTCAAACCGCGTCTCCACCGTGTCGCCCTCAACATAATTGCCGCCGGGGAAGCGCAAAAATTTGGGATTTAAGTCCACCATCATCTGCATAAGATCTTGGCGAAAACCGTTTGGCTGGTCATGCCACGTCGGCGGAAAAAGCGAAACCAGACCGAGCCAAACTGTTCCCGGTTGATCTAGCGTGATACTGAAATGCGCCCTCGTCGTGGGCGTTCCCCTGCCCGTCTTAAGCGCCACTTTAAACTTTTTCCAATCCGTCGTGAGGCCGGAAAACTTCTGCGTCGCATAAATAGTTTTCCCATCATCGCTCACGATGGAAACCGTCGCCAGACCGGAGAAACCCGCCCCCGCCCGCGCGATGATTGTCGCGCGATAGGTCGTTTTCGGCTGAACGGGAATTCCCCAATAGCCATCATTGGCTACGCCCGCCTGGTGTTTATGATCCGCCTGCGTCACCGTCACTCGCAAGCTCGCCGAGAGCTGGTCATTGAAAACAGCGTTGGTATCAAGCTCCACTCTGGCGGCGGAGCCGACGTCATTCACCACCGACCAATGCACCGGCGACTTGGTGCTATCGAGAAACGCGCGATTCTGTATCAGCTCGGCGTAAAGCCCACCATCGTAACTATGATTAATTTCTTCGGTCATCAGCCCGTAAAGAATCGGGCTGACTTTGCCCGCCGCGTGGGTGGCATCAATGGTAAACGTAGGCCCGGCAGCGTTGGCGTTGGCCGCAGTTGCCAGAGCGATGAGAAGCAGTCGCAGATTTTTCATGATTGTTTCGAGATGGATTCTAGCGAAATCATTTCGGTCTTCAAACTTTCAGACTTCGCCGTGAGTTTTATTTTTTCCGGCGGATCAGGCAGCGCAAGAATTATCACGCGGCAAAGTCCATTGAACGACTTGCGGGCGGGCGATTGAAACAATTCAAAACTCGTCGGGTCGCCTTTGAGACCACTAAAGTTATTAGGATGATGAAATGGTTTTGCATCTGACAATCACGGCCCGAACTGCAACCGATAGAAACGGGCAGAAATATTATTCGAAACTGGAACCGTCAACTGCCATTGGCCGCCAATGATCTGCGGCACGGGCGAAGTCAGATTCACCCAATTGCCGACCGTGAGGTTGGTGCTGGATTGCGCGTTGAACCCGGCGGACGCGAGCGGCCATGTCAGCGTCAGGTTTGTGGACGAGTTAATTAGGCTGATAGCTGGGCTGTTGGTGTTCACTAGTGAATTCACCCCCAAAGCATACGTCGCCGCGATCTGCGCTGATGACAACGCGACGCTATAGATGCGGAATTCGTCGAACAGGCCGTTGAAGTAAGGATCGGGCCACTGTGATTTGCCGAGATAATTATTCGACGTGCTCGCAAGGTTCGACGGTTTCACAGTCAGGCTGGTATTAGTGCCGACAGCGACACCATTCTGGTAAAGGATTCCGGTGAGACCGTTGCGCGTGACGGCGACGTGATGCCAGACGCCCGGGGTCAGCGCGGCGGTGCCGGTAATCTGCTGCTCGCCGCCGGAACTGTTTGTGGTGATGCCGAAACGCAGCCGCGCGGTGCTGCCGTCCTGCGGCGTGAGAAACATATAAGAAGTAGTGTTGTTGCCGAAGTCAAAGATGCGCGCCCAGTTCGTGGTGGAATTCAATTTCACCCACGCCTCGATGGTAAAATTAGTCAACGTGGCCACGATGCCCGCCGGCAGGATAGCGTATTGCGACGTTGCGGATGAGAGCGCTAATTGTCCGCCGGACAAAATTCCACTGACAGGCACTATGCCCGTCCACGCCGGGCCGCCCACTGAATCGGCAAATGATGGGCCGCCAGTTTCGCCGAAACTGTAGCGGTGAACCAGTGTCGGCAGTGGCCCAGTAACGAACGACCACACCAGGCCGGTGTTAGTGTTGGCGCCGATGATTTCATCCACGCGCCAGAAATAATTTGTCGGCAAGGAGAGCGCGGGATAAAAACTATTGTTCGTGACGACGCCGAAAAATTGCGACGACAACGGCGTCGCCTGCGCGACCGCGTTCGAGTCCGTCCCCCAATAAATTGCATGTGAAACCGCGTTGCTACCAGTCGTCCAACCGAGCGCGAGGTTGAACGGCACGTTGGTTGCGCCATTGGCCGGCGAGGGATTGGATGCCGCGCCGACGGCGACAAATTTATCCAGCACCACCGTCGTAAGCGACTGCGCTGGCAGCGCGATTTGGGAACCGACCGAGCCAAGCGGTTGAAATTTATTTGTCCCGGCAGTTTGATAAACGCTCGAGAGAAAATACGGAAACGAACCGAAGCTCACGTTCACAGCGGTGGCGGCAACATCTTTGTTGATGAAAACTGCGACGAGCCGGAGTCCGTCGGGGGAGAGAAATGCCGAGGTCGGCACGATGGAACTGCTGTTAGTCGCGGCAACTCGCCGATAGCCCGGCTGGATGAAATAGGAAAAATGTTTCAGGGACCAATAGCTAGGTGAATACCACCAGCCGTGCGATTGCGTCGGTGTGCCCGCCGGCGCGTTGGTCCAGGTGGATTGCGAGTTGAATGGATTTTCGATCTGGATCAGCCCGCCGTTGGTTCCCGGCCAGATTAAATTCCAATGGTTGTAGCCGCTGACTTGTTCGACCACCAGCGAGTTATGGATCAAACTTGCGCATTCAATCATGTCGAACAGATCGCCATACTCGGTCATGAAATGGGGCTTGCCGGGAAAAACATTCGTCGCTGAACTGATGGCGCTCAAAAAGGAATCACCCGTCGAACCGCCATCGCCATAAAGATGATGAGCCACGCCATAAAAGCTGTTCGAGTTCAACGTCGCGGCGTAGCTGGTCAGGTCGTTGAAAGAGATATGAACACATTCCGGAGCAAGTAATTTTGGCGGCGACGGTAAGTTGGTTAGTTTTTGATAGACGGCATCGAGCGCCTTTGAATAACTAGCATAGTTTGTGCCGTTGATCGTGTCTTCAGTCGGATGAAAAATGCAGGAATCGTAAGTCGCGATCCAATCAGGTTCGTTCTGGATGCTGGCCCAAGTGAGATTCACGCCGTTCGATTGATACGACTTGATCGAGTCATACCAGTAGTTCGCGAAATTCGTGTAGGCAAAACTGCCGTTGCAGTTGGTGATCAGCGTGCCGCCGTTGCCGACCTGTCCGTTGCTTTTCAAAGACGCCGGCGGCGACCACGAACTCATATAAACCGGCACCGGGTGCCCGAGAACGCGGTTCGCGTTGGAAACAAAGCCTGGCGCGTCGGGATCAAAATTGCTCGTGCCCTGGTAGCGAAACCAGTTTCCCAGCCGCAGCATCGAGAGGTTCAAGCCGGCGAAGGCGTTCGTGTAAATCTCCAGATTATAGGGATGCGCCGTGACCCAGCCGTTGTAGAAACAAATCGCGCCGCCGAGTCCCTCGATGGTCTGAAAAGTTTTCGTCGGGTCAATGCCCACGACCGGCGGCGCGGGCGGCGTGCCGTCCGTGCCGTTGTCGAGATTGGAAACGGCGAACGTGTAGCTCGCCGTGCCGAAAACAAATTTGTCCAAATCCAAGCCGTCCTCGCGCGCGCCGATTTGAAACGTCTGTGTGAGCGTGTTCGTCGTTACCGCAAACGTCGGGCCGGCGGCGAACAGGGAAAGATTGATCCATTTCCACATTCCGCTGCCGAGCGTGCCGCCGCCAGTGACGACATCGGTGTTGTTGCTGAAACCCACTCCGCCCAAACCGTTCACGAGAGTCCAGTCGGCATTGTTCGTTGGGTTTTTTGTTCCGAATCCGTTTCCGTAAAACAGGC
>JANYFN010000281.1 GCA_025362675.1 Limisphaerales bacterium
AGATAATTCGTTCCGCCCGTCAGTGTCGGGGCGCTGCTCGCGGTCCAACTCGCGATTGGCGTGCTGAGATTCCCGCTCTGAATCAAATTCCAGCCGCTGACATTCTGCCAATACACCGTGGTGGTGTTGCCACTCCGGCTGATGTTCAATCCGGGTGCGCCGGGTGTTTGCACCACGTTGATCAGGCTCCAGAAGCCGCCCGTGATCGAATAATTTCCCCCGCTCAGCGCACCACTCGCATCGGGCTGACCTATCGTGCCAGTTACCGAGTAAGTTGCCCCCGTGCTCGTCCCGCCACCACCGGCGATCTTATACCAGTCGATCGAATAGCTTTGAGCGTGAAGCGCGAGCCCTAAGACCGATGCCAAACAAGTTAGCAGTAGTTTTTTCATGGTTGTTTAGTGAAGGTTATCGGTTGGTTTATTGCCACGCCAGCCAGTTGATACGGAGCTGCTGGCTCCAGCCGCCGGTGGTGTCCAAACGGATGACGTTCACGCGGAAGGTGGTGGTGGAAACATTCGCGACGGACGTGGCGAAAATATCATTCACGTTTGGAAAGCCCGGATCATTGCCCACGGTCACCAGGATTCTTGGAATACTAGTGAACGCCTGCGGGAACGTGATGACAAAATTAGTTTCCGTGGTGAGCGAACTTGGCATGATGGCCACGCCCGCTAGAATCGAAGTGAACGTCGTGCCGACAATCCTGAGCGAGTTGCCATTGAACCCGAGCGCGTCAATCGTGCCATTAGCGGTGATGTCCGCGACAAAGCTGTTGGCGTTGCCGAACTGCGCGAGCAGACCGGTGCCGGAGGAAGACACGCTGAGCACGCCGTTGGGGGAATTGCCGAAACCAATCGCGCGCAAGGCCGGAGCGGTGTTGCCGCTGACATTGTTGTTGATGAACTGCGCCAGCGGCGCCGAGTAATCGCCCGCACTGGAACTGTTGACCATGAGCTTGCTGGTGAAACCATTGCTGGCGTTGAGCAGCGCCACGTTGCTGGAAAGCCGCGCGTCCGCCACCGTGCCACTGGTGATCTGCGACGCGTTCAAGCTGTTGAGGCCGGAGCCGTTGCCAGTAAAGATGCCGCTGGTGATTTGCGAGGCGTTCAGGCCGGTGAGACCGCCGCCGTTGCCAATGAAATTCCCCGCCACCACACCGCCGCCGCCGACGTTCAGGGCGCGGGATAGATTCTCATAAACGGTCATTGAATTATCACCGTTCGCGGTGATCAAGTCAGGGCGTCCATCGCCGTCCATATCCGCCGACGTCGCGTAGTTAATACCGCCGTTATTGGCCGAGATGCTGGACGCCAGACTGAACGTGGCATTGCCCGCGTTCGTATAAGTATTAATCCCATTTGAATAGGAAACAACCAGATCCGTTTTGCCGTCGCCATTGACATCCATCGCCGCGACGGTGAGGGGAGTGGCCCCAACAATAGTGCTGGCGGGCACAAACTTACCCGTGCCGGTGTTCGTGAAGACGCTTATTTGATGGTAGCCGAACAATCCGCCGCCGGACTGGACGGCGATCAAATCCAGCTTGCCGTCGCCATTCACATCCGCCTTGGTCAAAAACTGCACATAGGGAACCGCGAGCGTCGCGTTCGAGCCGAAGATATTTACCCCGTTGTTCGTGAACACCGTCAAGGTGCCGCCGTTATAGCTGCTACCGATCAAGTCCATCTTCGTATCGTTGTTCACGTCCATCGCCACGACGGCAAGCTGGCTGCCGCCGACGGTGAGGAGCGCATTGGAACCAAATACCCCGCTGCCGTTGTTGGTGAAAATGGAGAAGCCACTGCCGTAGCAGGGCGTGATCAAATCCATGCTGCCGTCGCCATTCACATCCGTTGCCAGCACGAATTTGGGATTGATGCCGACGACCAACGTTGCATTGGAACCAAAAATACTGCTGCCGTTGTTGGTCAAAATCGTCAGCGAGTTGTTGCCGGTCGCGACGATCAAATCTTCCTTGCCGCTACCCGTCGTGTCCGCCGCCGCGACGGCCACCAGATTCACGCCTGCGGCATAACTGCCGGTGAACGTGAATTTGCCGCCGCCGTTGTTATTCCACACCGTCACGGTATCGTCGCCGTTCAACGAGATCAAATCCTGCCGCCCATCGCCGTTCAAATCGCCCGCCGCGACAAAATACGGCGTATTCGTTTGCGCCAGCGTGCTGACCAGGGCGATGCCCGAAGCCTGCGCCAACGTGCCGGTGGAACCAATGCTCGTGAGTTGTAAGTTCGTCACGCCCGCGCCATTGCCGGTGAACGCGCCGGAGAAATTATTCGCACCATTATTGAAGTTTACCAAGCCACCGTAAGTTCCGGATAAATTCGCCGTCGGCACCGTGCCGCTCAACTGGCTCGCTGGCAACACGCCGAGCAGATTGCTCGCCACATTCGCAAACGCCGCATACGGTGCCGGCGTCAGGTTTTGCAATGGACTTAATACGGCGAAACCATTCGCGCCATCGTTGAACCAGATGCGGAGCTGCAAATTCGGCTGCACAAATAAACTTGTGGGCAGCGCGGTCATGTTCGCCAGCGTCGCATCACCGAGCGCGGCGAGAAACAATCCATTCGTCACCACCACCGCAACGCCTGCGGTCGGCTGGCTGCCCGCACTGCTCGTGCTGTCATTACTCCAGTAAGTTGTATATGTTAGATTTTGTGGCGGCGCAGCGACCGTCACCGTCGGCGTGCTGCTGTAACCACTACCGTTCGCGTTGATCGTATAACTCGTCACCGCGCCGCTCGTGAGATTCGCTGTAGCCGTCGCACCAGAACCGCCGCCGCCGGAAATTGTCACCGCCGGTGAGCTGACATAACCATTGCCGCCGGACACCGGATTAAGAATCGTCACAAAGCCGCCGCTCGTCGTGGCCGTAGCCGAGGCCGTGTGACTGTTGTTCGTGCTGGTGACAATCGCGAATTTGAACTGCCCGTTGCCGGTGAAGTTGGTGCCGCTGCTCGTGACGCGCCCCTGATAGGTGATGACGGAGGTTTGAGCGGACAGGGTTGCGAGCTGGAGGTTAAACGCGACCAATGCTAGCAATGCCGCGGCCAATTGAAGAATTTTAGTTTTCAATTTCATGAATAGAGTTCGATTTTTGATTGATTGTCTGTTTTTAGACGCGCGAAATATAGCCTGTTTTCGTCGTTTGGCCACTGTGCATCTCGCGCACACCTTGGGATTTTTGCCGATAGAAAAGCGTGCGGTATTATCACGGTCGCGAAAGTTCGCGAACGGCACAATTCCAAGAGAAAAAAATCATTGCACCCGTTGCGCGAGAATTTTTTGTGCGACGGCGTGGAGCAATTCGGCAAGCTATTTCGGCCCCAAAACAACCGCCTCCACTGTTACGGCATTCGGCTCTGGCTACGGATTTTTCAGTCGGAAAAATAGATTCCCCGCTGGGTTCACGAAGTTGAGATAATTCGTTCCGCCCGTCAGTGTCGGGGCGCTGCTCGCGGTCCAACTCGCGATTGGCGTGCTGAGATTCCCGCTCTGAATCAAATTCCAGCCGCTGACATTCTGCCAATACACCGTGGTGGTGTTGCCACTCCGGCTG
>JANYFN010000289.1 GCA_025362675.1 Limisphaerales bacterium
GAGCCGGACGCGAGCAGCGGGAGTTATTTTTGGGCGGCGGGAATGTTTGATTTGATTCCAACTTGGAAACCACGTTCGGCAATACCAGCACTGATAAAATCAGAAAAAGTCGAAAATATTTTAGGAAACGGTGCTTCACTGTTTGAAATCAAAGTTCAAAATTGGCCAACATCACGCTGGCAGGCTGATGCGGCGTTTCCGTTGTTTCTCTTTTCAACATTGGTATCAAGGAAGCATGACTTAGCAGATAGCATCATGACTGCAATGGTGCTTGCTCCGTTTTCGATGCAGAACACCTCGTTCACTGACTTGGGCCGACTTCGGGTTCAAGAGTGTGAGCGTGTTGCAGCAATGAAATCTGAATTGGCTAAATGTGGAGCTAAAGTTTTAGAGGACGGTGACACGTTGGTGATTTCGTCTTCGTGCAAACCTGGCGGGTTGGCTCATTTTGTTGCGTCATTTCCTACGCCTTTGAGAACATTTGTATGCAAAACTGATTTGCACGGCGCGGAAATCGAGACCTACAACGATCATCGCATGGCGATGTGTTTTGCGATTCTGGGATTGAAAGTTCCCGGCATAAAAATTAAAAATCCTGCCTGCGTGAAGAAGACGTTCCCGAATTTTTTCCAGAAACTCGCCGCCGCCCCGCCGCACGGCTTGGGCGCGGAGATTTGGGAAATCAAAAACGGCCATCGGGCGCGGAAGTTGAGCGGCCATGATTTGTTTGCGGAATAGTTTCAGACACGAATTTAACTAATTGACACGAATTATATTAGTGAAAATTCGTGGGATTCGTGTCTAAGTTTTGTTGCGCAGTTGTGGTTGAATCAGGAATTTATTTTGAAAAAACATCCCATTGTCATTGCGATTGACGGCACGAGTGCCAGCGGCAAAAGCACGAACTCCAAGCTCGTGGCCAAGGCGCTCGGCTACGTTTATGTGGACACGGGCGCGATGTATCGCACGCTCGGCTGGTATTGCCTCCAGAAGCGCGTGGACATCCACGACGCCAAAGCCGTCGCGACCGCGTGCCGCAAATGGAAAACGTCCCTCGAGTGCGTGGAAACCAAAACACATTTGCGCGCGGTGCATCTGCTGGTGGATGGCTATTATCCAGACAAGGAAATTCGCACGGCCGAAGTCAGCGCGACCACGTCGCTCATTGCCGCCGTGCCGAAAGTGCGCGATTGGATGAAAAAGAAACAGCGTGAGTGCATTCAGTTCGGCGACCTCGTGATGGAAGGCCGCGACATCGGAACGAACGTTTTCCCGGATAGTAATTTCAAATTTTATCTCGACGCCAAACTGGAAGAACGCACGGCGCGGCGCTCCGCCGATGGCATCCATGAAAATCTGGCTGCCCGCGACCAGCGTGATAGTCAGCGCGCCGCCGCACCGCTCATGATCGCACTCGGCGCGAAAGTGCTGGATAATTCCAAGATGACTTCCGCCGAGACGAGCGAATGGTTATTGACGGAAATCCGTAAGCTGATGCAGCCGGCAAAATGACTTTTCTCTATCGAATCACCTGGATCATTCTGCGCATTTTTTTTGCGATTTTTTTCCGCTGGCGCGTCTTCAATGCCGAACGCGTGCCGCAAACTGGATCGGTCATTCTCGCCTCAAACCACGCGAGCTTCATTGATCCGCCACTCATCGGCACCGGGCTGGCGCGAGAAATCAATTTTCTCGCCCGCGAAAGTCTGTTCCGCTTTCCGCTGATCGGGGCGTTTTTCAGCGCCCTCCACGCCGTGCCGGTAGATCGCGATGGCGGCGGGGCGCGCGGGTTGAAAAAAATAATCGAACGATTGCAATCAGGCGGCGGGATCGTCCTTTTTCCTGAAGGCACCAGAACTAAGGATGGTCGGTTGCAGCCAGCTCATTCCGGCATCGGACTTATTGTTGTCAAATCAATTGCGCCAGTGGTGCCGGTCCGCGTGTTTGGAACGTTTGAAGCCTACGGTCGCAAAATGAAATTCCCACGACCCTATCATGTGTCGGTGAAATATGGCGTGCCGCTGAATTTCACAAAACTACGCGCGGAGGCCATCGGGTGCGACAAGGCGCGGTTGCGGGAAATTTATCAGCAGATTGCCGATGAAATCATGGCGGCAATTGCCAAGTTGGAAGCGAAAGCGGATTAAATTTTCAACCGCTAATCGCGCGAATTTCGATCGCTTCAGATCGAAATCAAAACAAGTTTTTGTCCCAACGGGACGGGAACCAAATCAAATCCCCAAATTCGCCAGCGTGTTGCTGATGCTGTTCACGATCTGCACGAGTTGGGGATGCGATTGCTCGAAACCATTCACGGACGAGCGCAGTCCTTGCGCGGAAATTTCCCGCAACTGCGGATTCGGCTCGGCACGTGTGGCCTCGTTTGCCGAAAGTTGAGCAAAACCAGCAATGCTGTCCGCTTGTTCGCCGTGCGTTTTGGCGAGGTCACCAACTTCGGTTTTCAACGTCCCAAGTAGTTTCAACAATTCTTGCTTGTGCGCCTGACTGACAGATTCTGCCCCGTGGATGCGCGCCTCAATCTCGCTGATGGTTTTTTCGATCATGTGATGACAGTAACGTTTGTTAAGAAATTCAGCAAGCCGGGTTGGAGTGAAAGGTTGGCGTTCAAGCTTCAGCTTGTTCGCGAAGTAAGCCGAAGCTTAAACTCCAACGTTTCACCAGCGCCCAAATTTGGGCAGGATGTTTTCCACTAGTTCCCAAATGCGCGCACAGACATTTTCCGCTGGTTGCGCCCCGTTCACAAATTTAATTCGCTCCGGATCGTTCGCGGCGATGGTGGCAAAACCGCGGGCAACGCGTTCAAAAAATTTCCGGTCCGCCTCCTCAATGCGATCCCGCACGAAAGGCAAAGTGGATTGCCGGGAACGCAACCGCTCCTCGCTGACTTCGGCCGGCACATGCAAGAACAACGTTAAATGCGGGCGCGTCGAACCAACGGCAAAATCAATCACGGACTTCACTTGTTCCAAATCGAGTTCGCGACCATAGCCTTGATACGCCGTCGTGGAATCATAGAAGCGGTCAGACAAAACAATTTCGCCAGCGGCCAGTGCGGGGCGGATGATTTCGCGGACGAGCTGCGCGCGACTGGCGTTCATCAGCAGCAACTCCGCCTCGGCCGTCATCGCGTGATTTTGCGTGCTGTGCTTGAGCGTGTGGCGAATTTCCTCGCCGATGGGCGTGCCACCCGGCTCCCGCAGCACGCGCACCTTATAGCCGAGCGCTTTCAGCCGCTCGGCCAGCAGCTTGATCTGCGTGGATTTGCCGGAACCTTCCGTGCCCTCGAATGTGATGAATCTTCCCTTGCTCACAATTTTTTCAATTTGATTCCCTTCGGCGTGTCTTCGATGACCCAACCTTTGGCTTTTAATTCATCGCGGATGGCGTCGGATTTTTTGAAATCTTTCGCGTTTTTTGCGGCGGTGCGTGCTTCCGC
>JANYFN010000304.1 GCA_025362675.1 Limisphaerales bacterium
GTTTCGCTCCAGCCCGCCGCCGTGACCATCAATCCGCTGCCGCCGCCCGTTGTGGTGGAAAGTTTGCAGGTGGACAGCGAACTGTTTGCCTCCTCGCTGGACAAAGGCAAAACGGTTCAAGATTTACGAAACCAATTGCGCATCCCGGCGGGGCGGACGCAGTTTGAATTTCATTTCACCGCGTTGAGCTACACCGCGCCGGACAATGTGCGTTTCCAATACCAACTCGATGGGCTGGAAAAAAACTGGATTGACGGCGGGATAAACCGCGTGGCCACTTACAATTATTTGCCGCCGGGCAATTATGAATTCCATGTGCGTGCGGCGAACAACGACGGCGTTTGGAACGACACCGGCGCATCCGTCGCGTTTGAACTGCTGCCGCATTTCTGGCAGCGCTGGTGGTTTCGCGCCGCGATGATCGCGGTCGTCATCGGACTGGTGTGGCTGGCGTATGCTCGGCGCATGGCGCGGTTGCGCGAATTGGAACGGCTCCGCCTGCGCATCGCACGCGACTTGCACGATGACGTCGGCGCAAATCTCGCGAGTGTGGCGTTGATCGCCGAGGCCATGGAAAAAAATCCCACGTTTGGCGACCCGGCGGATTTGAAACGCATCGCGCTGCACACGATTGATTCGCTGCGCGACATCGTGTGGTTCATTGACCCGGCGCGCGACACGCTGGGCGACTTGGTGACGCGGATGCGCGACACCGCGCCGATGTTGCTGACCGGAATTAAATTTGATTTTGAGGCGAACGTGCCGAATCCCGACTTGAACCTGCCGCCCGCCTTCCGCCGCAATGTTTTTCCCATTTTTAAAGAGACGCTGCATAACACCGCGAGCCATGCGCGGGCCCAGCAGGTCAGCATCACGCTGGATTGCCGCGAGGGCGTGCTGCGCTTGAAGGTGCGGGACGACGGCGTGGGCTTTAATGAAAAAAATATCATTCCCGGCAACGGCCTGCGTAACCTACGCCGCCGCGCCGCCGAGATGAATGGCGAGGTGCGCATTCAGGCCGCGCCGGGGCAGGGGACAGTGGTGGAGTTCGAGGCGCCCTTCCCGCGAATGCGGGGGTTTCATTTTTAATCTAACCAGCTGAAACTCAATGGAACATTCACCAAAAAATAAAAGTCGCCCTATGAAAACTGCCGATGCCGTCGCCAGCCGCCCGGTGGAACTCTGGATGATTGAGGACAATCACGCGTTTCGGAACACCGTTGCGCGCCTGCTCAATCAGACGGAAGACATTCGCTGCACGCGGACTTTCCCCGCGTGCGAAGACGTGCTCGCGCTGTTGAACACGGGTGCGACCGTGGACGTGATGTTGCTGGACGTGGAGCTTTCTGGCATGAACGGGATTGAAGGCCTGAAAAAAATCAAGGCCATCAGCCCGGCCACGCGCGTCATCATGCTTACTGTGTTCGAAGACCACGAACGCGTTTTCCGCGCGATCTGCGCCGGGGCTTCCGGCTATCTGCTCAAGGCCTCGCCGTTTGAACGCATCGTGGAATCCGTGCATCAAGTGATGGCTGGCGGTTCACCGATGTCGCCGCGCGTGGCGACCTCCGTGCTAGATATGTTCATGCGCATGGCCGGGCCGAAAAAAGATTTTGGCCTGACCGAACGCGAGCGCGAAGTTTTGGAATTGATGAAGGAAGGGCTGACCAAAAAAGAAATCGCCGGACGTTTGGAATTAAGCTTTCACACGGTGGACGATTATCTCCGCAACATCTACACCAAGCTGCACGTCCACAGCCAAGCCGGAGCGGTGGCGAAGGCGATGAAGCACGAGTTGTTTTAAGCGCACTTTCCGTCCCCCCGTATCTGCGTGGATTTTCAAATCGTCGTCCGCGTGCAATAGTTTGGGTGACCCATGAACACCGCATCACAAACTGACATCCGCTTTTTTTGGTGCTATTTCAACTAACCGTCAACCAACCCAACCAACAACTGGAACAAATGAAAACAACCCGTAAATTAATCTGTGGTCTGGCCGTGGCGGCCACGGTCTTCACTCTGGTCGCGCCGGCGCGCGCCGGAATTTTTACCTGGTCGTCGCCGACGGCGATCACTACGGCGGACACGGCCTTGAACCAGTCCGGCACGGTTGCCGGTGCGGCGGTTTTTGGTCCCGATAGCAAGCTCGTCACTTTGAGCAGCGGCGAGACGATTTTCTTTACTGCGGACGGTTCGGTCGCGACGGCGACGGGAGCCGGCACTACCTATGGCGCGATTTCGACGAACACCACCGGCAACGCCGCTTTCAACGCCGTCCTCACGCAGTTTAGTTATGATGGCGGTCCGAAGACCATCACTTTGAACAATCTCGTTGCGGGTCAGCAATACGCCGTGCAACTGTTCGCGCTGGATGACCGCACGCCGGGTCCCAGTGCGCGGCATGGCAATTTTCAGGATCCGGCCGACAACGCCAATGTCTCCGCCACTTTCTTGATGGGTTCAAACAATTATGTGATTGGAACTTTTACGGCGCCGGCTTCGACGGTTACCATCCAGGAAAATCTCCCGGACGGCAACGGCGGCAACATGAACGCCCTCGTCATTCGCGCCCTCGGCACCAACATTCCGCCGCAGATCACCAGCCAGCCGCAACCCACGTCAGTCTATAATGGGCTGACTGCCACCCTCACCGCTGGCGCATCTGGCACCGGGCCCTTGAGCTATCAGTGGCAAAAGGGAAATGTCGGCGGCAGTTTGTTCACCAATCTTTCCAACGGCGGCAGATTTTCCGGCGTGACCAGCAATGCCCTGTCCATCGCCAGTCTCGTGGCGAGTGACACGGCGGACTATCAAGTTGTGGTCACCAGTTCCTACGGTTCCGTCACGAGTTCTCCGACTACGCTGACGGTGGTGATTGGCACGCCGCAATTTGTCTGGTCCGCCCCCGCTCCCATCACCTCGGCGGATGCGACGCTCAACCTGACTGGCACGGTGGTCGGCGCGGCCGTATTTGGGACGACGCCATTGCTCGTCACCTTGACGAACGGCGCAACCCTTGATTTCAAGAATGACGGTTCGGCAGCGTCGGTGACCGGTGGTTTTGGCACCGCCAATGGGGCGTTTTCCGGCAACACCAGCAACGCCAACTTCAACGCGGTTTTGGGCCAGTTCACCTGGGATGCCGGCCCGCACACCATCACGCTAAACAATTTGTTCGTCGGTCAGCAATACGCAGTGCAGCTCTTTGCGCTTGATGACCGGGGCGGCACGTCCTCCGCGTTGACCGTGAATTATCAGGATCCGAATGATGGTAACAACGTCTCCGCCACCGTTACGATGGGCGACAACGTTTATGTCGTCGGCACTTTTACGGCCAGCAACACGACGGTTTCCATCCAGCAAAATCTGTTGATGTTGAACAGTGGCAATATTAACGCCGTCGTCATCCGCGCGCTGGGCGTGATTGTCCCGCCGACGATCACCACCCAGCCGCAATCCGCGACGATTGACCAAGGCGTGGGGACGCCGGTGAAATTTACCGCCGCCGCTACGGGCACAGCA
>JANYFN010000004.1 GCA_025362675.1 Limisphaerales bacterium
TTGCTGGTCAATAGTAGAGAACCCGTTACTGCGGAAGGTTTAGACCTCAATTCTATTCGTGGCGAACCGCTTGGGCAATGTCCTAAATGTGGTTCGCGTGTGTTTGAAACAGGTTTGTATTACGCTTGTGAGAGACAAGCTAACAAAAAAGAGCTCTGCACGTTCCGTATTTTGAAATTTTTTTTGGGCCGACAACTTGAATCACTGGAGATCATACAACTGCTCGCTGATGGTAAGACGGATTTATTAAATGAGTTCGTCTCGTTTCAAACCAGTCGAAAATTTAAAGCATTTCTGAAACTTAAAGATAGTGAGGTCAAACTGGAAATTCCACCACGCGAGAAGAGAGTCAAGGTAAAGAAAGAGAAAGAGAATCCAGGTCAAGGTTTGTGGGGTTTCTGATTAAAAGTAGCGCGCGGTGTTCACGCCACTTCCCGTCCGAATTAAATTGCCGGCTCATTTGTTTTCGCTTGCTGAAATGCTTGCTTCCCAGAATCCCAACGGGATTCCATCCATCAGCCCAGGGTTGCGCGGCACGCGCTACCCTGGGTCAATCGTCCAAAACATTTTCCAACCCTGAAAGGGTTGCATCCCCTCCCGCGCAAAACGGCTTCAACCCTTTCAGGTTGGTTTCGTTTCGCCTCGTCACCCAGCGTAGTCGCTGCGCGCCAACGCTGGGCTGAATGATTTAATTCCGTTGGGATTTTCGGAGCGGTCGCATCAAAAAAATATCGCCTCATCGCTACCAACGCTTGGCTTACTTGGATTTAATTTCATCCAACACCGGCGAATTTCTGACGACTAATTTTTCCACGCTATCCATTTTTGCGGCGGAAACTCCCGTGGCGAGTTGCGCTTTGAAGTTATCAATCTCCAGTCCCTTCACATCCGAACAAACGATCGCGGAACGCAAATCTTCGTTTTTAAAATCCACGCGGATGTTTGCTAGCTCCAAATTTTTGACGTGCCGCGCGTAAACTCCGTAAGCGGGCAGGGTGCCGATTTTGCCGGGTTCGGGATAACCGGTGCCGAGTTCTTTCGGAACGATGTCGGCGTCTTTCGCCGTGCCGCCGCCGTTGCTGGTCAGACGGATATTTTCCAACCGCACACCTTCGATGGGTTGTTCCGGCAGGCCCATGATTTGAATGCCGCTCATCTTACCCACGCCGTCCACGATGACGTTGGAGATCAAAATATTTTTCATGCGGCTGTTCGTCGTGAGGCCGGGCGTGCGATTGCGTTTGCCGGTCGTGAGATAGATCGCGTAATCACCGACATCCATCATCGAAAGATTATTGACGGTGATGTTTTCCAAAATGCCGCCGTCCACTTCTTCGAGCGCGAAGCCGCGGCAACTGCGGAAGGAGCAGTTCGCCACCGTGCAATTGCGGAAACCGCCGCTCGCTTCCGTGCCAAACTTGATGCGGCCTAAACCGTTTTTCGACGGCTTCATCGTGCCATCAATCAACGTGCCTTCCACAAAACCCGACACCTGACAGTTCACGATGGTGAGATTTTCCGTGAGGCGAATTTCGCCGAGCGCATAGGTGCTTTTGGGACAGATGCCGTCATCAATCGGCGAATTCACCCGGCAATTGCTCACGATGGTATTGCGGCAACAATCAATATCCATGCCGTCGCGGTTCGTATCAATGGTCACGCCATCAATCGTGAGATTGTCGCAGCCGGTGACGAGAATCGCGAAATGTCCGCCGTGCGCAATCGTGATGTCGCGGATGACCACATTGCGACACAGTTTGAGGGCAATGGATTTATTGCCGATGCGGACGGACGGATAAGTATTCGTGTTCGGTGTGGGGAAATGATTGTAGCCGCACATCTCATCCAGAATTTTTGGATTCCGGTCAAGTCCGCCGCCATTGATCGTGCCGTGGCCGCTGATAAAAACGTTCGTCAAATTTTCGCCCCAGATGAGGCTGTTGTGAAAATAGCAATGTCCGCCGTCTTGAAACGCGACGCCGGGAAACGGCTCCGTTTCGTCGTAGGCATTCAGGTTTTGGGGTGCGCCAAGAATCGTCGCGCCCGCGTCAATCAGCAGATGGATGTTGCTCTGCAAATGGATCGAGCCGCAGAGATACGTTCCGGCGGGAACCAGAACCGTGCCGCCGCCGACTGCGGCTGCGGCGATGATGGCCTTGTCAATCGCGGGGCTGTCGAGGTTCGTGCCATCGCCAACCGCGCCGAAATCGCGGACATTGAAATCATTTTTCGCGGCGGTCTCCGCCGCGAGCGGCAGTGTGAACAGCGACACGGCGAGGGTGAAAAATTTTGCGGCGGAAATAAAATTCGTTTTCATGTTGGATTGGTGAACGCAAACAATGACGGAAATTCCTGCCTGCTGGCTACAAAATTTTACGCGGCATTTGTTTTTCATTTTGCCAAGAATTGTTTGTCAGCGGCGATTCCATTTTCTTTCGCCGCCGTTTTTTGATTTAGTCTAGGTATGGATACGCCCGCCTTGCCGCCGCTGACCGCCAGCACGCTTTACCTCGTGGCCACGCCGATTGGCAACCTCGAGGACATCACGCTCCGGGCGCTGCGCGTCCTGCGCGAATGCGACATCGTGGCCGCCGAAGACACGCGGCGCTCCGGCCAACTCCTCAAACACTTCGGCATCAGTAAACCGCTGTTGAGCTATTTCCAATTCAACGAAGCCCGGCGCAGCGAAGAGATCATCGAGCGGTTGCGGCGCGGCGAGAAAGTCGCGCTCGTCACGGATGCCGGTAGTCCGGGCATCAGCGATCCCGGCGAACGCGTCGTGCAAGCCGCCATCACCGCTGGCTTTCGCGTGGAGGCGGTTGTGGGCGCGTGCGCCCTCGTCGGTGCGCTCACCGCGAGCGGCTTGCCCACTGATGAATTTCATTTCGTCGGTTTTCTCCCGCACAAATCCGGCCAGCGGCGGAACAAACTCGAAGCGTTGAAAACCACCGTCGGCACGTTGGTGTTCTACGAATCCCCGTATCGCATCGAGAAATTATTGGGCGAACTGATTGAAGTTTATCCTGACCGCGACGTGGTGCTCGCGCGGGAGCTTACCAAGAAGTTCGAGGAATTTCTGCGCGGCAAACCGGCGGCGCTGCTGGAGATCGCCCAGAAACGTTCGCTGAAAGGCGAGTTCGTCGTCATGGTCGGCGCGGCGGAATAAGCCTGAATTGTTTCCGATGAACAAACTTCGCAACTCAATCGCGGCGTGAAACTCAGCTCGCTCAAGTTCTGCCTCGTGGTTTCGCTACTCTGCCATGTGGTCGGGTTCGCGCTGTTCGCGCTGCTGTCGCCCGTGGCCGAACCGTCGTCCACCACCCCGTCGGTTTCAGCGCCCCTCGTCGTTTTCTCCTCGGAACCGGTGTTGGAAAAAATCCCCGCGCCCGCGCATTTGAAACCGGCCACGCCGCCGCTCGATAAAAAGTTCGGCCAATTATCCACGGCGGAAACGTTCATGCCGTTGCACCCAGCGGCGCGGCGGCCAAACCTCCAAGCGTTCCCGTTAGAAAAACATTTGGCCGAACTCGCGCGCGGCCAGACGGCGGTGGCCAAGTCCGCGAGCTTTGCCGAACCAGTTTCCAACAGCGTCATCGTCGGCACCCGCATGAGCCGCGTGTTTGCGATGGCGAACATCCAGCCGGACTATTACAAAAATCCGAAGCCGGAATATCCCGAGTTGGCGCGGCGGGAACATCAGCAAGGTATCGTGTGGTTGCGGGTGCATCTCACCGCGCGCGGGCGACCGGATCGCGTGGCCGTCGCCCAGAGTTCGGGTTTCGAGGCGCTGGATACGGCGGCGGTGGACGCCGTGCGCGGCTGGGAATTTACCCCGGCGCAATTGGGTGAAGCGTTTGTGGAATCGGAAATTGATTTCCCGATCCAGTTCCGGTTGGAGTGAGCGGCTCGCGAATTTTTAGCAGCGTTGAAATACTGCGATGTCTTGGACTGCGGCGGGAAGCGGAGCGCCACGCCGCTTTTGGGTGGGCGATGGGTTCCGCATGTCAGGAAGATTTCCGTGCGGGCGAAAGCGGTGTCGTCGCTGCGCTCTGCCACCGCAGTCCATGACGATTTTCGGTCTGGCGATGCTGCAAATTTTGGAAGCGGGAAAAACCCGCCGTAAGGGGGATTTGACCACACCAAAAAATTTCCGCATCATTCCCGCATGGCAAGCAGCTTTGGTCAATTGTTCCGCATCTCCACCTGGGGCGAATCGCACGGGGGCGGCATCGGCGTCGTCGTGGACGGT
>JANYFN010000010.1 GCA_025362675.1 Limisphaerales bacterium
CTTGAAGGCAGGTGCGAGCGGCTACCTGCTCAAACGGGCCGACCCATTGCAGATCATTCAGGCAATCGAGGAAGCCAAACAAGGCGGCTCCCCGATGAGCAGCCAGATCGCCCGCCGGGTGGTTCAATCTTTCCACGAAAAAACCAGCCCGCAACCGCAGGAGACCAAGCTTTCCCTGCGCGAAGAAGAAATTTTGCGACAGCTCTCAAAAGGCTACTCCAGCAAAGAAATCGCCGACCGCCTGACCATCAGCTATCACACGGTGAAAGTGCATCTCAAGCACATCTACGAAAAACTCCATGTGCACTCGCGAACCGAGGCGCTCATCAAGTTCCGGGAAGAAAAACCCGCGCCACCCGCCGCCAAAAAAATACCCGGCCACTGACCAGCAAGGCCGGGCGCTGGCCACATTCCTTCACAAGCGAATGCGATAAAACTTCTGGACTGCCGAGAGATCCACTACGAACGGCGAAACTGTCCTCACGTCGAGATAGATTCCGTTCACCTGATCCACCTCCTGCAGAGTCCCGCGCGGCTAGGAGAGTTGAAGCTGGCCGCCGTTGAACTGGACATTGATAGTCGGCGGCAGATACACGCGCACCAGAAAAGTTTGCGTAGCGCTCGAGTTCGGCACGCCATTATCCGTGACGATGAGGCTGACCGAATTCGTGACAGGTGCGGCGACCAGCGCATAGCTAACTGGCCGGTGACCGGATTGATGGCCGCACCCACCGGCGCGTAGTTCGTGCCGACACGGTCGAAGTTCGCAATCGCCCGTTCGGTGACTTTGCGCGTGAGCGCCGGTTCGCGCTCGGCGATGGCGAGCGCGGCGACGACCACGCCGCCGTGGCAGACTTGCGTCTAGTTGAAATCGCCGCGCACCCAACTGCACGGTTCGTCCCCGACTTCCAGCGACGACAGGATGCGTTTCTCACACTCGCCTGAGCGACGCGGGCGCGGTCATCGGGCGAGAGATCGTCGTAAAGCCAGTCAAAGCCAACGCCCGCAGCGAGCGCGGCCTCGCCCGTATCGAGGAAATGCGACGCCCGCCATTCCGGCAGCGCGGCGAGCTTGAGCAATTCCTCGCGAGCTTTGGTGAAATAGCGTTTATCCCCGGTTAGACGATAGTTGAGCGCGAGGCCCAGAATCCGTTCCTGTCAAGTATGCCTTTGCAATTTGAAGATTCAGTTGGGGCTGACGGACGGATTCATTGCGGGCGTTGAGCAGCGACGTGGCTTCGGCGCGATTCTTCGTGCCAAGGCTTTCCTGCTTTCGGTGTCTTCGACGTAGAATGTGCCCCCCGAGCTTTTGGCGGTAGAGGATGAAACGCCGTTTCATAAGTTCAGACTTTCTGTCCGAAGCTATGAAACTGAACGTAGCTTTGGGTGTATCGGCTACACCAAACGGGCTGCGAATCCTGTCATCGCGAGTGATTGCCGAGTAATGCCGGAGTAGTTGTTGAGTCCTATCCCAGTATTGATTTCACTAGCACTTTCACTGGCACTTGCCTCCTCTGGTTGCACCATCCTGTTGAAAAACAACAAGATGAAATTGGTGCCGGTGGCGGGACTCGGACGGTCGCCGCATGAAATCCCGATTCTGATCGCCAAGGGCTTGTTGGAACCCTTGGGGCATCCTGCGCCCAATGCGCCTAAATTTTTTCTGACCGCGACGATTGACGATCTCCGGCGCGATGAAAAATGGCATGGCAAGGTGGTGGACGCGATTCAGGACTACTGGCATTACAAGAACGGGCGCAAACAGGAAGCCACGGAAAACCGCCAGACTGTCGGGGCATAAAATTGAACTGGGGAAACGCAATGACAAGGCTTGCTGACCCAAGCAATTTGCAATCTTTCGGACGCTGACAATCCGACGCTTTGACCGCCTTTGAAAAAACGACGGTCAAAGCATCTGCACCCGCTAGGCGGCAAAGGCGTTGGTTTCAATTTTGACGCCCGGAATGTCCGCCGCTTGATTTTGGCGGGATTGATTCAGTGCCGGAACCAGCACCAGCTTGTTTTCGTAATTTTCAATCGGCGGGCAAATGGCGACGGCGTCACGCGCGTATTCACGATGCACCGCCAGACTGCCGTGGCCGAGTCCGCTTTGGGCGAACCGTTCCGGCATACCAGCTTGTTTAGCCCGCCACGCCCACGCATAACGGTAGCTGTGCAAGCTGATACCGTTGATTTCCAGTAGGCGGCAACGCCGCCGGAATTCGGCGGAGCGGTCTTTATCCTTGAGGGTGGAAATTTTCGGGAACAATGCGCCTTGCGTCGGCAGTTGTTTCAAAACGGCTTCCAGCCGTGCGCCAATTTCCATCAGGCACAGTTCGCCGGTCTTTTGACGGTGATACGATAGCAGCCGTTTTTTCCAATCAACATTTTCCGCTTTCAAATTGGAACCATCCGTCTGCGCCGAACCGATTTCCCAGAGCAACTCGTAATACAGTTTCCGTTCGGCATTATTCTCGTTTGCCAGGATGCGCTGATGTTCTTCTGGCGTAACGGCGCGCTTCGGCCTCTTTTCGATCTTCGGCCAGAGTTTGGGCGGGATGATGGGGGCGAGAATCCAGCCCATGCCCAGCGCTAGGTTGTGGATACAACGTAACAGATGTTGCGTGAACACGCCGCCGGATTTCAACACGGCGAAAAAATCTTCGGCGGTCGTCTCCACCAGCCGCTGGTCGCGGATGAGCTTGAACGCGGGCCGCTTCATCGCGCGTTCCAAACGGGCGCGGGAATTTTCCTTTTTATTGCGGCAGAACTCGTCAAAGACAACCTGCCACGTCCGCTGCACCAGTTTGGGATCAGTTCCAACGAGATAGGCTTTCGCGAGGGATACATTCAACGCGGGCTGGCTGGCCGCGTCATTCAGCGCGCGGATGATTTTTTTGGCCTCGTCACGATTTCCCGTATGCAGGCTCTCGCGTTTGCCCGTGGCCGAGTCGAAGCTGAAGTGAGTTTGCTTCCGCTGGCACAACCAGAATTTTGCTTTCATAGACACCTTTCAGTTTAGGTGTCTCCGGGATTTTTCGTTAGTGAGCAGTCGGCGGGTAGTGCCGTAGTTGTCCATGACTACAAGGGGAGTAGCCATTGCGAACCGGCGTTACTACACGTTTCACTACACACTTGGGCGATTTTCGCCCTCCCTTCCTCGAAGCTGCCGTTGTCCACCAACGACTTTTGAGGTTGGCTCCAGAGGAAGGGCTCGGCTTCCGTATGCCAATTTCAGAGGCAATCATAGCGAGATTTTCCTGATAATCAAGCCAACAATAGGCTACACACCAACTGCAAAAAATTAAAAGTTGCTGGCATTTTTGCTGGCACTTGCCGACCACAAACCAAAAATCACCCTGAAAAAAATCAGTTGAATTCCCTCCCTTATTTGCGATTTGTTGAGGAGAAATTTGCCCTTCATTTGCGCCGAAAAATTTAATTCAATAAATTGAGCCACTACCGCTCCGCGCTTATTTCGCGCCAGCGGCTTCCAAGGTTGTGTTATCAAGATGCGTCATTCCTGATTCAAAAGATGCCCACAAGGCATTTGCAGCGCGTTGGCGGGCG
>JANYFN010000043.1 GCA_025362675.1 Limisphaerales bacterium
GTTCAACCCAAGCCCCCAGTCTGGGGTTATCAAAATGAAGCGTTGCCCGAAGTCATGGCGCAGAAAATTAATGCCGCTGCCGACCACGGCGTGAACGCTTTTATTTTCGATTGGTATTATTACAACGACGGGCCTTATCTCGAAGCGGCGCTGGACGAAGGTTTTCTCCACGCGACCAACAACGCCCGCGTGAAGTTCGCCCTCATGTGGGCAAACCATGATTGGTATGACATCCAAGGCTATAATCCAACTAACAAACTCAAGCTGCTCTATCCCGGCAAGGTCACACCGGCGACGTGGGATAAAATCTGCGACCTAGTCATCGCTCGCTATTTCAAACATCCGAGCTATTGGCTGGTGGACGGCAAACCATATTTTTCTATCTACGAAATGAGTCAGTTTCTCGATAGCTTTGGCTCGATTGAAAACGCCCGCGCGGCGCTCGATAAATTTCGAGGCAAAGTTCGCGCGGCTGGATTTCCAGATTTGCACGTCAACGCGATTGTCTGGGGCGAACCGAATTTGCCCGGTGGCAAAACGCCACCCGGTTGGCCGAAACTTTGCCACGACCTCGCGCTTGATAGTCTGACCAGTTACACTTGGGTGCATCACGGCGCGCTTAACAACGGCACGTTCCCGGTGTCTGATTACCTCTGGGGTCGTGGGAAATACCTGTCGTTTTGGGCGCGGGCAAAGACCGATTACGCTATCCCTTATTTTCCAAACGCCATGATTAGTTGGGACAACAGCCCGCGGGCGGCGGCCAATGCTGATTGGAGCCATCCGGGCGCGCACGTTGTGAACTCCGTGGTCACGGGTAATACGCCCGCCGCTTTCAAACAATCCTTGGAGATTATCAAGCAGCGGTTGCTCGCCGCGCCGACCCAGCCGAAAATCGTCACCATCAACGCTTGGAACGAATGGCCCGAAGGCAGTTGCCTGGAACCCATGTCGCAATACGGCTACGGCTATCTCGACGCGGTCAAAGCAGTTTTTACAGGCGCGAAATAAATTCACACGCAAACCGAAATGAAAAAAATTCGCATCGGAGTCATTGGTGCGGGCTGGTGGGCGACTTCGGCTCATCTTCCGGCAATCCAATCGCATCCTCAGGCAGAACTGGTCGCGGTGCAAAGCCGCGAGCGAGCCAAAGCCGAACGCATCGCCAGCGATTTTGGCGCGAAACACGCCGCCACCAGTGTTGAAGAATTGCTCGCGCTGGCAGAAGTTGACGCGGTCATCATTGCCTCAACTCCGAATGTCCATTTTGCGCAAGCCAAAGCCGCATTGCACAGTGGACGTCATGTTTTGCTTGAAAAGCCAATGACCTTCACTGCCGCCGAAGCACGCGAGTTGGTTGATTTAGCGGCGGCAAAAAAGTTGCATCTCGTCATGAGTTGTCCGTGGCATTTTACACGACACGGCATTGAGGCACAGAGGCTGATACATTCAGGCGCGTTGGGTGAAATTAAAATGATTTCTGTGCTGATGACTAACCCGATTGACAAATTGTTACGCGGCACCAACACCTCGCCAACGCACGGCCGGGACAACGTCTATGTTGAGCCGGGCCTCGGTTCTTACAGCGATCCGGCCATTGCGGGTGGCGGGCAAATTTACTGTCAGGTTTCGCATGCAGCGGCGTATCTCACGTTCCTTACTGGCCTGCGGCCGGCAGAAGTTTTTGCCCGCTTCGACGACGACGGTGCGCCCAATGACATCTACAATGCACTTACCATCACGTTGGAGAATGGTGCGCTGGTTTCGCTCGCGAGCACGGGCGCCACGCCGCTCGCCGAACGTAATTACGAAGTGCGCATCTTTGGCCGCCAAGCCATTTTACAACTTGAACTGTGGTGTGGCACGATGACGATGATTGATTTCGCCAACCAGCGCACGGAATTCGAGCCGCTCGCGAAAGAGGAGATTTATCCCGGCCAGTCGCCGGCGCTCAATTTTATTGAGTTGATCTTGGGCCAAGCCGCGAATGGTTCGCCGGGCGATCTCGGCCTCGCCTCGATGGAAATCATCGAAGCCGCGTGCGCTTCGGCGCAGAGCGGTCGCAATGAAAAAATTCGCGCCATCCGTTTAAAAAGTGAAAATCATTAAAAAATATTCAGTCAAAAAAAATACCGGAGTGATGTAAACAAGCTGATAAATTTCAGGATGGAATCTGCCTCGAAAAACTTTTCCCGATATTTCCCGGTGAGCGTGCGCGACCGGAAATGGGGCTGGTATGTCACCACGGTTGGCGAAATGCGAAGTCTTCCGGGCGAGCCGTATCCCCAAGCAGGGCATCCCAAAGGATTTAATTTTGACTGGTCTGAAGGCCGAGTGTTGGATTGTTACGCACTGGTTTATATCTCACACGGTCGCGGAACCTTTGAGTCCCGGCAGAGCGCCCGGGAGCCGATTGAGGCGGGCCAGGTAATTTTTTTGTTTCCGGGAGTCTGGCATCGCTACCGGCCTAATGCGGACACTGGCTGGAGCGAACATTGGATCGGTTTTGATGGCGACGCGGCCCGGCACTGGGCGAAAAATAAGTTTTTTTCACCCCGCACGCCGGTATTCAAACCGGGGCAGGAGGAAAAGTGGCTGACGCTCTTCACTGAACTAATCACAACCATCAGATTGAATCGACCGGCGCTTCAGCAGGTGATGGCTGGTTTCGCGGCGCAGATGATGGGGCAGCTTTACTCCGGGCAGCAGGCGGGATTGGCGGGTGACGATCAAGCACTGCTGATTGTTCAAAAAGCGATCACCAAGATGCAGGCGGAATTGGAACGGGGCTTGAACGCGCAATCACTCGCGCGTGAATTGAAGGTGAGCTACAGCTCGTTTCGGCATACGTTTCAACAGCACACCGGCTCCAGCCCGCACCAATATTTATTGGAGTTGCGCCTGGTGCGCGCGCGCAATTTGCTGACGGAGACAGCGCACAGTGTTAAGGAAATTTCGCAATTGGCGGGCTTTGACGACGAACATTATTTTTGCCGGTTTTTTAAGTTGAAGCTGGGCGTGACTCCCGGGCAATGGCGGTCGCGCTCGCAGTCGAAACGTAAGGCTTCGTAACGCTTAGCCAGCCGCGACTTGCCGAACGCGGTCGCAATCCAAATTTATTGGAATTGCTCGGCGCGCGCACCCGCCGCATCATCATCAACCTAGCCGCGATGGTTGCCCAGCGCACCGGCGCGTCTGGAGTTCCAGTATCCGAAATTCTGAGAAGTCGCTTGGAAATTTTCTGCCGCCGACCACAATTGAAGTGCCGCCGACAAGAACGCCGTGCAAATATGTTCCATTTATGATTCCTGCTCAATCCACCTCATTGCAATGGATGCGCTCCGGGCGGGAAGTTTTTCCGGCTATGCTGGCGGCCATCGCCGCCGCGCGAACCTCCGTTGAGTTGGAGACGTATATTTTTGCCGACGGCAAACTTGGCCAGCAGGTGTTAATGGCGTTGCTCTCGGCGGCGCAGCGTGGCGTGCGTGTGCGCGTGTTGGTGGATGCTGCCGGCTCGTGGTTCTTGCCGAACGGTTTTTTCAATCCGCTCCGCGCTGCCGGCGCCGAAGTGCGTCAATTCAATCCGCTTCATCTTTGGCGTTTTGGCGTGCGTGATCATCGCAAAATACTCATCTGCGATAGCTCGGTCATTTTTGTCGGCGGCTTCAACGTGGCCGATGAATACGATGGCGATGGCGTGACTTCCGGCTGGTGTGATCTCGGCGTGCGCTTGGAAAATCCCGGGCTCGCGCAAAAAATCGCCGCCTCCTTCGATGAAATATTTTCGCTCGCAGATTTTCATCGTAAACCGCTGCTCCGGTTACGTGCGTTCAAACGCAAACGCCAATCTCCCGGCCACTCGACTAGCGAAGTGTTGCTTACCCAACCCGGCCGTGGTGCCAGCCCGTTTCAAATCGCGATGTATCGCGACCTCGATCGAGCCCGGGACGTGCGCATCATCAGCGCCTACTTTCTGCCCACGCGGCGGGTGCGCCGCGATTTGATGCGCGTCATCCGTCGCGGCGGACGGGTGCAACTGCTCCTCGCCGGGCAAACCGACGTGTTGGTATCACAAATGGCCGCGCGCAGTCTGTATCATCGTTGGTTGAAAGCCGGTGTGGAAATTTACGAATATCAGCCGCAGATTTTACACGCCAAACTCGTGATTAGCGACGACCTCGCCTACATCGGTTCATCCAATCTTGATATCCGCAGCCTCAATTTAAATTACGAACTGATGCTACGCTTCGCTGATAAAAACATCACGCGTGAAGCTCGGCAAATCTTTGAAGCCGCGTTGAAACATTCCCGCCCGATCGAACTTTCCGCGTGGCGCAAGTCGCAGACATTCTGGCAGCGCTGGAAAAATCATTGGGCGCATTTTCTGTTGGCGCGGATCGATCCTTTCATCGCCCTTCGTCAGTTCCGCACGCTAAACTAAGGTAATTACTTCAGCTTGATGAGCAACCAGCGCGGCAAAAAATTAACTTTTGGACAGTGTGCGTTCTGAATTATCGCCGCCCGCTCTCGGTGAACAGTGAGGTCAATTGGCTCGGAGTTTTCGAGCCTCAGAATCGTTTGCCTCAATGTCCACCCAAGTTTTTCAATTCACCTTTAGCATCGCAGCCTGTTAGTTTTGACGCATGAACGAACCCCCCGATTTAGCCTCCCCGCCGCGCGACCGCACGCGCGGATTTTGGGCGCTCATCGTGACGCAGTTTCAGGGCGCATTCAGCGATAATGCCCTCAAGTGGCTCGTCATCTCGCTCATCGCGGGCATGGATTTCTCGAACGATAAACGGGACGAAATGGTCAGCATCGTCGGTGCGCTGTTCGCTTTGCCGTTCATCGTATTTTCCATGGGCGGTGGATTTTTGGCGGATCGTTTCAGCAAACGCAGCGTGACGATTGGCGTGAAGGTATTCGAGATATTCGTCATGTTCATCGCGCTGGCCGGCCTCGCGACGAATCACCTTTACGTCACCATCGGCGGGGTCTTTCTCATGGGCGTTCACAGCGCGATCTTTGGCCCGTCCAAATACGGATTGCTGCCGGAACTGTTGCCCGAGAAAAAATTATCGTGGGGCAACGGCGTGCTGGAACTTGGAACCTTCCTCGCCATCATCGGCGGCACAGTGGCGGGCGGGTGGCTGTGCCAAACGTTTTCCACCGAACCGGGTTGGTCGGGAGTTCTTCTCATCGCGCTGGCAGTGGTTGGACTGTTAACCAGTTTCGGTATCACGAAAGTTCCGGCGGCGGATCCTGCGAAAAAATTCAATGCAAATTTCCCCGGCGAACTGGGGGCACAAATCAAACTCATCCGCCGCGACCGGGCATTGTGGCTGGCCGTGGTGGGCAACACTTATTTCTTTGCCATCGCTGCGCTCATCCAATTTCTCATCGTCATCTACGCCAAAGATGTTTTGCATATTTCGGACCCGGCGAAGGCGGGCTATCTGCAAGCGGCCATTGCGATTGGTATTGGTCTCGGCAGTTACGCCGCAGGGATTTTGTCCGGCGGCAAAATCGAAACGGGCTTGATCCCATTGGGCGCGGTCGGGCTGACTATCTGCGCTGCGTTGCTCGGACAAACTGATTTGACCTTCAAACACGTTTTCGCCGGACTCGCTGTGCTTGGTTTTTTTGGTGGATTCTTCATCGTGCCGATTTCAGCGTTGCTGCAACATCGTCCGGCCCGTGAACAAAAAGGCGGTGTGCTCGCAGCCGCAAACTTATTATCCTTCGTGGGAATTTTTGTGGCGTCCGGAGTTTTTTATTTTTGCACGTCCGTCCTCAGACTTTCTGCTCCCACAATTTTCCTCCTCGTAGCCATGGCGACGCTGGCCGCGACGATTTATTTAGTCTGGTTACTGCCGGATGCGTTGCTGCGTTTCTTATTTTGGTGTGCCACCAACACGATTTACAAAATTCGTCCGATCGGGCGCGACCATATCCCGGCCAAAGGCGGTGCGCTGTTCGTGTGCAACCACCTTTCCTTCGCCGACGCGCTGCTGCTTATCGCCGCGATTGACCGGCCGATCCGCTTCCTGATGCACAAAAATATTTACGAGCAACGGTTAATCTATCCGTTTGCAAAAATTCTCGGCGTCATTCCCGTGTCGTCGGAGCAACGTCCGCGCGAACTGCTCCATTCACTCCAAGTCGCGAGCGATGCCATCCGTAATGGCGAAATCGTCTGCATCTTTGCGGAAGGCCAGATCACGCGCATCGGCCAACTTTTGCCGTTCCAACGCGGCTTCGAGCGCATCATGAAAAATGTGGATGCGCCGATCATTCCCGTGGCGCTTGACGGCTTGCTCGGCAGCCCGACGAGTTTTGAGCGCGGACGCATGGTGCGCCGTCTGCCACATCGCCTGCCGCATCCGGTCACGGTGAGTTTTGGCGCACCGATGCCCTCGAATGCTACGCCCATCGAAGTGCGCGAGGCGGTGCAAAATCTGATCGCCGAAGCGTGGCGATTTCGGCGCGACCGCATGGAACCGTTGCCGCGCGATTTTGTCCGGGGCGCCCGTCGCCATCCGAGCCGCTTCTGCATGGCGGATGCGACGAGTGAAAAAGTTTCTTTCGGCACGGCGCTGGTAAAAACGGTTTTTCTGGCGCGACGGTTGAAAAAAGTTTGGGTCGGGCAGGGGATGGTCGGGATCTATCTGCCACCAAGTGTGGGCGGTGCCTTGGTAAATCACGCCGCGTTTCTCTGTGGCAAAGTGCCGGTGAATCTGAATTATACGTTGTCGGAAACTACACTAGCTGCGTGTGTGAAACAATGTGGCATCACGACGACCATTACGTCGCGGACTTTTCTGGAGAAGATTAAAATCACGCCGCCGGGTAAATTATTATTCATCGAGGACATCGCGGGTGGAAAGCCCGATAAGGTTGGCGTTCAAGCTTCAGCTTGTTCAGGGGACACGCTAAAACGTGAACCCCAACTTGGTGCTCCAACTACAATCGAAAAACTTACCGCGTGGGTGCTCGCAAAATTTGCCCCGTTCTGGCTTCTGAAAAGAATTTCCGGCCGCGAAAAAGAGGTCGCCTTGGATGAGCTCGCGACCATTATTTTTTCCAGCGGCAGCACCGGCGATCCCAAAGGCGTGATGCTGACGCACTACAACTTGCTCTCGAACATCCGGCAAATGGAGCACATCCTTAACTTCACTCATCACGATCGCTTCCTTGGCATTCTGCCTTTTTTTCATTCGTTTGGTTTCACGGTCACCTTCAGCTTGCCCTCGGTGCTTGGCGCGGGCGTGGTTTTTCATGCGAACCCGCTGGATACGCGCGCCATCGGTTCACTGGTCCGCGAAAATAAAGTCACCTTGCTCATGGCGACGCCGACGTTTTTACAACTCTACATGCGCGTCGTCCCCCAGGAAGATTTCGGCAGCCTGCAACTCGTCATCACTGGTGCGGAGAAATTGCCGGATCAACTGGCTTTCGCTTTCGAAGAACATTTTGGCATCCGCCCGCTCGAAGGTTACGGCACAACCGAGTGTGGTCCGGCGGTGGCCGTCAACATTATGGATTTTCGCGCAGCCGGCTTTCATCAGGTCGGCGGCAAGCGTGGGAAAATTGGACGCCCGCTGCCCGGCATGATGGCGCGCCTCGGGGACGCGGAAGCTCCGTGGAGCGATAAAATAATTCCCGTCGGCCAATCTGGAATGCTACTCGTGAAGGGACCGAACATCATGCACGGCTATCTTGGCCAACCAGAAAAAACGGCGGATGTATTGCGGCACGGCTGGTATTGCACCGGCGACATCGCGCAGTTGGACGAGGATGGCTTTCTGCAAATCACCGGACGCTTAAGTCGCTTCAGCAAGATCGGCGGCGAGATGGTGCCGCATTTGAAAATTGAGGAAAAATTGCAGGATGCCGCCGCTTCCTCGGAAATTTCCTTCGTCGTCATCGGCGTGCCCGATGACAAGAAAGGCGAACGCCTCGTAGTATTGCACCGGTTAACAGAAAGTGATTTAACCGCGTGCCTGGAAAAATTTGCCGCGTGTGATCTTCCTAATTTATGGAAACCGAAAACGGATGCGTTTTTCCGCGTGGAAAATTTTCCCTTGCTCGGAACTGGGAAACTGGATTTACGCGGCGTGAAAGAAATGGCGGCAAACCTTGTTAAATGAACGGCTCTCAAAGTCACAACGCCCTTCTGCCGATATGGGTTTGAGTTGGTTACGCAAGTTGCATCCAAATGGTTTTTTGTTCCGTGTATTGTTCGTGGGCCCAAATGGATTTGTCCCGCCCGCCAAACCCGGATTGCTTAAAGCCACCAAATGGCGTCGTGATATCGCCCTCGGAAAAACAGTTCACCGACACTGTGCCGGCGCGGATGGCGCGGGCCACGCGATGAGCGGCATTGAGATCTCCGGTGTAAAGTGAGGCGGCCAGTCCGTAGTCGGTATCATTCGCGATCGCCACCGCTTCCGCCTCGGTAGAAAAAGAAATCACGGACAGCACGGGACCAAATATTTCCTCGCGCGCAATCTTCATCTGATTGGTGACGTTATCAAAAATCGTTGGTTCGACATAATAACCGCCACTTTTTTCGAGAATCCGGCGGCCGCCCATCACTAGCTTGGCACCTGCCGACTGGCCGGCCGCGATGTAGCCAAGCACCTTTTCTAAATGCGGCTTTTCAATCAGCGAACCCAGCCGGTTCTGCGGGTCGAGCGGATCACCAACTTTCCAAGTCTTAGTTAGCTTGGCTATCTTAGAGACCAACTCATCTTTGACCTGCTTATGAACGATTAGACGGGAACCGCAACTGCAATTCTCTCCCATGTTCCAGAAAGCAGCACTTACCGCATTGCTCGCCACATTGTCTAAGTCCGGCGCATCGGCGAACACCAGTTGCGGACTCTTGCCGCCACATTCTAGGATGATGCGCTTTAGATTTGATTCGGCGGAATATTTCAGAAAGTAACGGCCCACTTCCGTTGAACCGGTGAAGGCCACCATATCCACATCCATGTGGCGACCGATCGCTTGGCCAGCGGTCTCGCCAAAACCGGGCACGACGTTAAATACGCCTGCGGGAACCCCAGCATCCGCCGCCAGTTCCGCCATGCGCAGGGCGCTCAGCGAAGTGAGTTCGGCCGGCTTTAGCACCACACTGTTGCCGGTGGCCAAGGCGGGACCAATTTTCCAAGCAACCATCTGCGCGGGAAAATTCCACGGCACCACGCACCCCACCACGCCAACGGGTTCGCGTAGAATCAACGCTAAATTTTCCGGCCCCGTGGGTGCGACATGCTGGTAGATTTTATCAATCGCCTCGGCGTGCCAGCGGATGCACAAAATCGTATCGGGAATATCCATCGTCGCGCAATCACCAATCGGTTTACCCGCTTCGAGCGTATCTAACAAAGCCAGTTCGCCCGCGTGGGTCTCCAGCAAATCAGCGAATTTAAGAAGGATTTTTTTTCGATCCGCCGGCTTCATTTTTGACCAAACACCGCTGGTAAAGGCTTTGCGCGCGGCCTGCACAGCGTGGTCCACATCCCGCGCCTCGCACTCGGAGATTTGTGCCAGTGGCTGGCCGGTGGCAGGGTTTTCGGTGGCGAAGGTTTTCCCGCTCTGCGCCTTGACAAACTTACCGTCAATGAAGGCTTGCGTGCGAAACTTGAGTTTTTTCACCGCCGCCGCAATGGCCTTGGATTCCAGCTTGAAGTTCATATAGGTATCGTGATTTCCCAGTGAAATGAAGCTGTTTTTTAAACAGGATTCAAACTCCGAGATAGATTGGTTAGCTCGTAAATGTGATTTGTGACGCTGGGTTTTCCTAATCTAATCAGAGTCCTTTAACTGACCAGCCCTTGCGGTATTCACGACGCACCAGATGGTTGGCTGCAGTTAGATCAAATTTCAATTTATGCGCATCCCATTTTAAAGTGGTTTGCGGAAAGTGCGAAGCCACTCCGCCGAGCAACACGGTTTCGGTGAGCGGACCGGCGTAAGCGAAGTTCGCGGTGGTCTGATCTTTGCCGAGGCACGCAGCCACAAACTGGCCCCAGTGATTCGCCTCGCCGGCATCGGGTTGGACAAAACCATGATACTTCGAATCCGGGTAAAGTTGTGGCCGCCCATAGTGTGGCAGCACCATCACTCCTTCCGTGCCGATAAAAATGGAGCCGGTTTCCGTCAGGTGTTTGCCGCCGAGGAGGGCCGCAATTTCCGCCGCCGGTTTTTGCGCGCCGTCATACCATGTGACCGGCAGTGTTTTTTCCGCCGTGTATTCCGTGCCCGGAAACACATACTGAATTTTTGAATCGAGCGCCCAGTTCCATTGGTTGGGAGCCTTGCCTTCCGAGCGGACCGTCAAGGGCGCCGTCAGATTAAGAGCTTTGAAAACGGGATCAAAAATATGGCAACCCATATCGCCGAAAGTGCCGGTGCCAAAATCCAGGCGCTTGCGCCAGTTGCCCGGATGATAATATTCACCGCCGATAAAAGGCCGTTCCGCGCAGACACCGAGCCAGAGGTTCCAGTTGAAGTCAGCGGGGACCGGATCGGTTTGCTCGGGCTTGACGGAAGGATCGCCCCATGATTTCGGACACCAGGAATGAACCTCCTTGATTTTGCCGATCACGCCATCATGCACGAGGCGCGCGGCTTTTCGGTAATGCGCATTTGAGTGAATCTGGATGCCCATCTGCGTGACGATTTTTTTCTTGTGCGCGATCTCCGTCATGCGCCGCACTTCGTAGAGATCGTGGGCGAGCGGTTTTTGTCCGTAAATATGTTTGCCAAGTTGCATCGCGGAAATGCCGATGGGCGCGTGCATGTGGTCGGGCGTGGAGACGTTTACGGAATCAATGTTTTTGGCTTCCTTGTCGAATAACTCGCGCCAGTCTTGATAAATTCGCGCTTGGGGAAATTGTTTGCGCGCTTCCTCCGTGCGACTCAAATCCACATCGCAAATCGCGACGATCTCGACGCCGGGACATTTGGCAATCTCGGTAAGATCCGACCACGCCATGCCGCCCGCACCAAAACTGGCATGGCGCAAAACCGTGTTCGGCGATTGCGCCAGCAATCCGCGCGTGATGAACGGCGCGCCAACCGCCGCGACGCCGAGGGTTTTCAAAAATGAACGACGGGAGTGAAATTGATTTGGTTTCATATTTTGGTGCAATTTAGTTGAGTTGCTTGATGGAAATATTGCGGAACATCACGGGATCGTTGTGGCCGGCGAATCCGAAATGTCCGCTCATCCGGTTTTTACCGGGATGCGCATGGTTGCCAGCGTATTCGGTCACCTGACTTAGATCGGTGTCGAGAATCACTGTGCCGTTCAAATTGACTTTGATAGTTGAACCGTTGACGGTGACTTCTTCGTAGTTCCATTCACCGATCGGGCGTTGATAACCACGCTTGGCAGCCACCAGGCCGTAGGCCGAGCCGTGCGCTTGGCGCGGGTCAATTTTTTGGCCGGTAGCTTGCTCGTAATGATCGTCGAGCACTTGACATTCGCACATACCGACATAGGCGGTGTCGCCGGTGCCGGGGTAACGGATAGCCAGACCGTTGTTGCCGCCGGGCGGTAGTTTGAATTCCAGTCGGACCATAAAATTTGTGTATTCGGCTTCGGTGTAAATCGTGCCGCCTTTTTTGGGCTGCCAGACGATTGCGCCATCTTTGATCTGACAGCAGTCGAGTGGCCCAGCCCAGCCGGAGAAATCTTTACCATTGAAAACGGATTTGAAGCCAGCGGGATTGGAGCCGCGCAGCGCGCGGATACTTTTTGGATGGCTTGATAAAGCCGACGACTGGCAACCGGATGCCAGTGTGAGGAGGTAGGCAAAGAGTGCCAACTGCGCACAAAGAGTCTTCATTAAATTTTTATCAGCGGATAAATATTCCTTCGTAACGAGCGCAAGAGTTTTGTGTTTTTGGGTTGCGAAGGCGAGAATTTTCTTGCCGCAAAAAATCAAAAAAACGGCGGGCGATTTGCATCGCCCGCCGTATGTTACCCAACTGTTTTTAATTAATTATCAACCGTGGTAGCCGACTTCGCCATGTTCAGATTCGTCGAGGCCGATCTCTTCGACTTCATCGCTCACGCGCAGGCCGACGAGGGTTTTGGTAATGAAGGCGATAACGATGGTGCCGATAACGCTCAAGGCGATGGTGATGCCCACGGCTTTGAGCTGTTCCCAGACGAGCGGTTGGAACCAGCTGTCGGTGACATAAGCTTTGAGGTTGGTGGCGAGGTTTGCGTTGACGGAATTACGGGCGAGCATACCAGTCATAATCGCACCAACGGTTCCGCCGATAGCGTGCACGCCGAACGTGTCCAGCGCGTCGTCATAACCAAACCAGCCTTTGACTTTGTAGCACATGAACCAGCAGATGGTGCCGGCGGCGAGGCCGATGTAGATCGAACCTTCAGGCGTAACGAAACCGCAAGCGGGAGTAATCACCACGAGGCCAGCCACTGCGCCGGAGCAGAAACCAAGCACACTCGGCTTACCTTTCACAATCCATTCCCACATCGGCCACACGAAAGAGGCGATGGCCGTGGCGATCGTGGTGGTGGTGAAGGCATTCGCGGCGACGACGTCAGCGGCGCAAGCGGAGCCGGAGTTAAAACCATACCAGCCGACCCACAACATTCCGGTGCCGATATAAGTCAACACGAGGCTGTGCGGCGCGAAGTTCACTTTGCCGAAGCCCCGGCGTTTACCGAGGATGATGCACAAGATCAGCGCGGACCAACCGGAAGTCATATGCACCACGGTGCCGCCGGCGAAGTCGATGGCGTGAATCTTGGCGCCCGAATTCCAAACGCCGTTCATGATCCCGTTGATACCCCACACCATGTGTCCTTGTGTGAAGTAAACGACGATCATCCAGAGCGTCATAAATACGAAGATGGCCTTGAACTTCATGCGTTCAGCAATGGCACCAATGATGAGCGCCGGGGTGATGATGGCGAACATCAATTGAAACATGGCATAAACATTTTCAGAAACCCAATACGAGTAATTGGAGTTTGGGGCGGAAGTTACATTTTTTAACATCCAGCCGGGACCGGCGCTGCCGACGATACCGGTGACCATATCTTCCTTGCCCATGGCTGCCATGCGCGCGGCTGCATCTGAACCGGTGCCGGTGCCGCCGAAGATCATGCCGTAGCCAACGAACACCCAGAGAATGGTGACGAGGCCGGTGATGAGGAAGCATTGTGCGAGCACGGAGAGAACGTTTTTCTTACGCACCATGCCGCCGTAAAACAAAGCAAGGCCGGGGAGGGTCATGAACAATACGAACGCCGTGCTGGTGAGCAGCCAGGCGTTGTGACCGGGGCCGGGGTTTCCGATGATGCCAGTGGTTACAACGACGGCACCGTTAGTATCTTTCAACGGAGCAGTCGGATCGGTGTTGGCGATGTAAGCTTCGAGAGCGGCAACGCGTTGATCAATGGAGCCGGTCGGAAGTGGGGCCGGGGCCGCCGGGGCGTTGGTGGTGGCCGCTGCCGCGACACTATTGGTAGCGACGGGGGCATTGGTGTCATCCGCTCGGAGCGTCGTGCTGCTAAAAGCGGCCGCCGCGATCAAGGCCAGAGTGAGAAAATAATTTTTCATTATGGTAATGTTTTAGTTCGGGTTGGTTTAAACGGCGGAATCACCTTTTTCTTCGGTGCGGATACGGATGGCCTGCTCGATGTTGGAGACGAACACTTTGCCGTCGCCAATTTTGCCTGTCTTGGCCGCTTTGATGATCGCACCAGTGGCGGCGTCAACTTGCGCATCCGTGATGATGAGTTCGATTTTAATCTTGGGCAGGAAATCCACCGTGTATTCGCTACCGCGATAGATTTCGGTATGCCCCTTTTGCCGGCCAAAGCCCTTGACCTCGCTGACAGTCATGCCTTCGATGCCGATTTCACTCAAGGCGTCCTTCACCTCTTCGAGTTTGAATGGTTTGATGATCGCTTCAATTTTCTTCATAGTTTGTTTTTAGTTTGAACTGCGCTGCGGCTGCCCGCGTATTAAAAACCCAACCGGTTGCGGCTGTGGCTTGCGTCATTTAGCAGCCCCGATGCCAACTCAAGAAATAAAACGCTGGGCGTGAAAAACGCTAACGTTTACTCAGAAAAAGCGTCAGATGATTTTTTTTATCCACCAAGCCACAAAGGGTTGCCTGCGGCTTTTTAGCCAGTCGAGATAGAATTGGCCACCGCAAGCTGGAATCCGCTTCGATCCCAACTTTGTTTGGAGAAAGTGGAATTCCCTGCTAATTTTCGGCGGAGAAATTTCATGCCTAACTTGGATGCCCAAAACGAAACCGTCGGGACGGACGGACAGTTTCACACAACGCATTGGAGCGTAGTGTTGCGGGCTGGCCAAAAGGAATCTTCCCAAAGCGCAGCGGCGTTAGAGTCGCTGTGCCGGGGCTATTGGCAACCAATTTTTTATTTCGCGCGGCGACGCGGACATTCCGAAGCGGATGCCAAAGATCTCACCCAACATTTTTTCTATAAGCTGCTGGAGCGCGGTGACTTCAGCGGCCTTGACCCGCGCAAAGGAAAATTCCGCACATTTCTGCTGACGGCCTTCACCCATTTTCTCGCCAACGAGCATGATCGCGCCAGCGCGCAAAAACGCGGCGGCGGTAAATGCATCGTCTCACTCGACGAACTTTCGCCAGATGAAATCAGTTTGCGCGATTCCAACGCTGAACTTCCCGCCGCAAAATTATTTGACCGACAATGGGCGGGCCTGGTGGTGAAAGCCGCTTTGGAAGCGTTGAAGCGCGAACTTATGGTGGCGGGAAAAACAACGCAGTTTGAAGTATTGAAAGTATTTTTAGCCGCTGAAGCAACCAGTGTTGAATACGCAGCCGTAGCCCAAAAGCTCGGTCTGGCGGCGGCTTCCGTGCCGGTGTTGGTGCATCGGCTGCGGCAACGGTTCCGTCAACTGGTGCGCGCGCAAGTGGCGCAAACAGTGACCAGCCCCGTCGAATTAGACGAGGAGCTGCGCCATCTGTTTGAAGTTTTGAACCAGTGATGCCTGAGGTCGCGGCTGTGGCTCAGATAAAAAATTGTAATTGAACGCGCCATTTTCTTCTTAAACCAATAGCACTTGTATTCATGGGAAACCTCAGCGTAACGAATTGTCCAAAATGCGGCGCGGCGTTGTCCGACGACGGCTTGGATGGCTTGTGCCTGAAATGTCTGGGACGTTTCGGGCTGGCCGTCGAGGAGCGTGAATCCACCTTGCTGCGGCTGGGCGACTATGAATTGCTCGAAGAAATTGCGCGCGGCGGCATGGGGGTGGTCTATCGCGCGCGGCAACTGAGTCTCAATCGCATCGTCGCCGTAAAAGTGGTTTTGCACGGGCCGTTTTCCAGTCCGGATTTTGTGCAGCGCTTTCGTAACGAAGCCGAGGCGGCGGCCACGTTGCGTCATCCCAACATCGTTTCAGTTTTTGAAGTGGGCGAATCTAAAGGGCACCATTTTCTCTCGATGGAATTTATCGACGGGATGAATCTGGCCGAACTGGTGCGGGAACAACCGCTCCCCTCGCTGCGCGCGGCAGAATATGTGAAAGCCATTTCGGAAACCGTGCAACATGCTCATCAACGTGGCGTGCTCCATCGCGATCTTAAACCTTCAAACATTTTGCTCGATGCATTCGACCAGCCGCGCGTGACGGATTTCGGTCTCGCAAAAATTTTGGATCGTGACGTTGAGCTTACCACGACCGGGCAAGTGCTCGGTTCGCCCAATCACATGCCACCCGAACAGGCGGCGGGAAAACTGGCGCAGACCACGGCGCAGTCCGATGTCTATTCAATCGGAGCGATTTTGTATCAACTGCTCACGAGTCGTCCGCCGTTTCAAGGCGGAACGATTCAGGAAATTCTCGCGCAGGTGCAGAATGATGAACCGATTGCGCCGACGCGATTGAATCCCAGCGTGCCGGCGGATTTGCAGACCATCTGCTTGAAATGTCTTCAGAAAGAACCAGCGCGACGTTATCGCTCTGCGCAGGAACTGGCCGATGACCTGGGACATTTTCTCGCCGGCGAACCGATTCGCGCACGTCCGGTGGCGATGCTGGAACGGGCGTGGTTGTGGGGTAAGCGACGTCCGGTTTTCGCCGCACTTTCTGCCGCGCTTTTTTTGGCCGTGATGTTTGGCCTGACTGGAATCGTCTGGCAATGGCGCCGCGCGGAATTTCACGCGCGCGGCGAAAAAATTCAACGTCTGGCCGCCGAAGCAAACGCGGCGAAGACGCGACTGAATCTTTATGCCGCCGATGTGAATTTGGCAGCGCAGGCCATTCAAGACAATGATTACGGCCTCGCCCGCCGCACGCTGGATTCGCTGCGCCCGCAAAACGGCGTGGAAGATTTGCGCGGTTTTGAGTGGCGCTATTTGTGGAATCTTTCGCGCGGTGATCAGATTGCCACGCTGAGCGGACACCAATGGATTGTAACTTGCACGGCCTTTTCGCCGGATGGAAAATGGGTTGTCTCCGGCGGCATGGGCGGTGAGGCCCGCGTTTGGGATGTGGAAAAACATTCCTGCGTCCGCGAACTACATCCTGATGCCTATGCGTTGTGGTCTTTGGCGTTCACGCCGGATGGCAAAGTTTTGATGATTAGCGGCACGGAAGGAATTCAATTCTGGGATACAGATTCTTGGCAGCTCATAAAAAAAATTCCCGGTCGGATCGCCTCGCTCGCGGGCGACGGAGCATCGGTGGCCATCTCTGATTCCAGCCCGTTTTACTTCGATGAAATCGGCCCGACAACAGTGTGGAACTGGCGCACGGGTGAAAAATTACAGACGATGAAAGAGCAGGGGAGGGCACTGGCGTTGTCGCCCGACGGTCGCCAACTGGCGTTGGCCGGAAAAACTTCTGGCGTCCTGATTTGCGATCCGGCCAGCGGCGCAGTGGTCGCAATCTTGCCGACGGAAAAATCAGTTTGGTCCGTCAACTTTTCGCCCGATGGCAATCAACTTGTTTGCGCCGGATGGTGTGGGCAGGCGCTGGTTTGGAATTTGGAACATTTGGAAAAACCTGCGTCCCCGCACGTGATCAGCGCCAACGGGCATAATCTTTGGACCGCTAAATTTTCGCCCGACGGCAAAACTATTGTCACCACGAGTTCAGATCAGTCCGTGCGATTCTGGGATGCGAACACTTACGAACCGGGCGCAGTTTTACACGGTCACGCCAGCGAAGTTTGGTGCGCCGCCTTCAGCCCGGATGGCAAGATGTTGGCCTCCGGCGGCAAAGACCAGAATGTCCTGCTGTGGTCGGCGAGTCCGCAACGCAAGTCGGACGCACTGACCAATGAGGTTTATTTTCGCGCGCTATTTTCGCCGGATGGAAAACAGCTCATCACGGTGAAACCTGATTCCGATTACGCCGCGCAGTTGTGGGACGTGGCGAAGGGTGAACCTATGGTCGCAGCGTTTCCAACGGCGTCGAAAGTTACCGGATTTTCCCGCGATGGAAAAAATATCATGTTGTTCAACGTGAGTGAATCGGCGTTGGAATTTTGGTCGGCGGCGAGCCTGCTTGAACGGAGTGTGGCGCTCGAAAAACCATCCGCTCCAAAAAATTTGATCGCTAACTTTGGAACTTCGCCAGACCAGGGTTTTTTATTTGCGGCTGACGTCAACGGCAGGGTTTTCATTTGGAATACTGAAACGGGAAAACTTCAACTGACGATCAAAGCCTCGGTGCCGCCGGTGCGCGCGATGATGTTAGGACCGCGCGGCGAACAATTGGCTTGGAGTATTGAAAAGGAAAACACCTGTCATGTTTATGACTGCGCCACGCATCGCGAATTGTTGTTGGTCGGTCACAAAGATTTTATCCGGAACATGGCTTTTTCTCCCGATGGATCTGCGTTGGCCACCTGTAGCATGGATGGCACGGTCCGCCTGTGGAACCCGACTAACGGCGCGGCGGAGGGCGTCTTGCCGGGCCATATGCAGGAGGCGACCGATGTGGCATTTTCGCCCGATGGTCGGACGCTGGCGTCGTTGGGGCAGGGCGAATCCTTAAAGCTGTGGCACCTGCCAACGATGCGGGAAGTTTATTCGGAAGCGATACCACAGGCCGGTTTGTGGCTGCGCTTTTCGCCGGACGGTCAGCGGCTGGCGGTCGGGATGCGGGAAAATAAGCTGCGTATACTTGAAGCGCCCAGCGAATGAATTGTGTTGGTCGGAGTTGGTTTTGAATTCTGCCGGCGAATGGTTTTCAGAAGTATTTTGTAATCCTCCGCGTTTTATTTTTCTTAAAACAATTATTGGAGTTTCATTAATGTGGTGATCGTGGCCAAGGCCAACTCCCCAAAGCTGCCATCTTGGAAAACCAGTATGTTTACTTAATATAAAAAACAGGAATTGAAAATTGAGCAACAAGCCGAAAAATCGATTTGGCCCGACGTTAACCCAGAAGGCAATAAGATTTTGATAAGTTCAAGTTTTTAAGGAGCGGAATCAAAATCGGCGAACCCATACAAATCTATTGATACCGTTGAATAAAAATGGTCGGAGCGACAGGATTTGAACCTGCGACATCTTGCTCCCAAAGCAAGCGCTCTACCGGGCTGAGCCACGCTCCGAACCATTGTTTTACTGGACTTATTTGCGTTTTTTTCATTTCGCAAATTAAAGTTATCTATCTACCGTGATCTATGTGTAAGAATGAAAATTAATTCATCCAAAATTACAGACTCGCATAGACAGAAAAATCCACTGGCAATATTTGGTTTGCCACGTCCAGTCACGTCGTCATTATGCCCGCGTCCATGCGCGTAGCAAGCTCAAAGAACCTTTGAGAGCCAACCACACCCATGATGCCCCTCAAAAATAAAATTTAATCCAGAGTAGCTCAACGTCATGCGCGTTGATGAAGAACTGGCGACAATCCGGCAAGGCCGCAGCTAATTCGACCAAAGCCCACTCCCTCGCACAACATCTGAGCTGTAAAACTTCGGAGATTATTCTCTGTTCAACAGTGTGGAATTGAAATTCAACCGATCATCGGCGCGATTGAACTTGCACATTCAGCAAAACAAATTTATTTTAAGCATCCTTTCACGGCGGGGTAGCCAAGTGGTAAGGCAGGGCTCTGCAAAAGCCTCATCCGTCGGTTCGATTCCGACCCTCGCCTCCAATTCCAACTGCGTGTGCAGTAGTGGTTTAGGAGGCAGGGAGTCCGCAACGGACACCAAAACGGACACCCATTTCCCCACTCCGTAACAATTCGCAGTAACGAGGATTAACCCTCCCGCTACTCGCTAACGGTTCGGCGTCGGCCTCGTTTATCTTCGCGGTTGCGTGAAAGATCGTATGAAAACACGTTACCGTCTCATCTGCCGTGGAATCCGTGGTGGCGCCTACTATTGTGTGGACACCAAGACCGGCAAACGCACCAGTCTCGGCACTACCAACGCGGACGATGCCCAGCAG
>JANYFN010000124.1 GCA_025362675.1 Limisphaerales bacterium
ACAACCAGACGTGGCAAGTTCGGCGAAAGATTTTCGTCGAACAGCAGCTTCATGCGGCAACCAGCAAACGACGTTCACGCTCGGCGGCAAACGTCAGGCAGGCTTGAATGGTTTCGGCAGTAAGATCAGGGAAGTCGGCGAGAATCTCGGATACGGTCATGCCACCGCCGAGGTAATCCAGCACGTCCGCCACGGCGATGCGCGTTCCCTTGATGCAGGGCTGGCCGCTGCGGATGCGCGGGTTAATCGTGATGCAATCGGGATGAACCATGTTGAAAAGGTAGGCGTGTGTCGGAGATAGTCAAGCGGGCAAAGCATTGCCTAAAAATCTGCCCAGTTCTTCGCATTTCATTTTAGCAATTCTTTCACCTTCTCCGATTCGCTCGTTGGCAATTGGCAGGCATTTCCCACGCAGACAAAAACCGTGGCTTCATTTTTCGCCGTCAACGTTTTGGCGAATGGTTCGACGGCGCCGGTGTTGCCGAGAATGATTTTATTCGGCTGATAAACCGTGTGCGCGGCGTGAAGGAGTTCTTGAAAAAATTTGGAATTTGCGTCGCCGACAATCACCACGCGGCGCGGTTCATCCAGCCAGAAATCCAGCGCGTGCAGCATGAACGCGAGGGCGGCGGGCTGCGATTGCAGACGCGCGGCGGCGAGTTGCAGCGTGGCCTCGGCGGGCGCGCGGAAATCGTCGCGGCCTGTGATGGCGGCGAGCTTGAGCAGCGCGAGCGTGGCGACGGAATTGCCGCTCGGCTCCGCGCCGTCGTAGTCATCCTTTACGCGCAGGATCAAATCGTTCGTGCCGGCGGGACTTTGCCAGAAACCACCGTTCGCGGGATCGTAAAATTTCGCGATCATCGCCGTGGCGAGTTCGATCGCAAAATCAAGATTCACGGACTTGAGCGTGGCTTCGTAAAGATGGATCACGCCTTCGAGCAGGAAGGCGTAGGCTTCGAGTAGCTGCACGGCGTCGCGCGCGCCATCACGCCAGCGGTGAAAGAGCGTTTTGGATTTTTCATCCCAAAGATTCACGCGGATGAATTGCACATTTTTCTCCGCCGCCGCGAGATATTTTTTATCGTCTAAAACAGCGGACGCCCGCGCAAACGCGCCCAGCATGAGGCCGTTCCACGACGCGAGAATTTTATCATCCAGATGCGGGCGGATGCGGGTGGCGCGCACGGCGAGCATTTTGGTTTTGGCGGCGGCGAGCAACGGTTCGTCTGCTTCCGGAATTTTTGGATCAACGACGCTCAATACATTCAAGCCTGGCAGCGGATCGGGATGGCTGTGATCCACGAAGTTACCTTGCTTCGTGATGCCAAAATAATTTGCCGCTACGATGAATTCCTCCGGCGAGAGCAGCTTGGAAAGTTCGTCGTGCGTCCAGCAATAGAATTTTCCTTCCTGACCTTCGCTGTCGGCATCTTCGGCGGAAAAAAATCCGCCGTCGGGGTGCGTCATGTCGCGGAGGACGTAATCCAAAATGTCGCGGGTGGTGGCGGCGTGATTCGTGATTCGTGATTCGTGATTGGAAAATAAATGCGCGTCCAAATACAAATGCACAAGCTGTGCGTTGTCATAAAGCATCTTCTCGAAATGCGGCACGAGCCATTCGGCATCCACGGCGTAGCGCGCGAAACCGCCGCCGAGTTGATCGTGGATTCCACCCGCAGCCATCTTGTCGCACGTTTGCAAAACCATCTTCAATGCTTCGTCGTCGCCGAAGCGTTTCGCGGCGCGCAGAACGAACGTCGGAATGCTCGGCTGTGGAAATTTCGGTGCGCCGCCGAAGCCGCCGTTTGTCGCGTCGAACGATTCTTTGAACATTTCTGCCGCGCGCTGGATGGTCTGCGGCGTGAGCGGAGAATTTTCTTTCGCGTCGCGTGTGGTGATGAGTTCGAGACGTGCGTGCAATTCCTCGGCACTGGCGAGAATTTCCGTTTTCCGCTCGCGCCACAGCCCGGCGATCTGCTGGAGCAAACTTAAAAAACTCGGACGACCGTGGCGATTGTCCGGTGGAAAATAGGTGCCGCCGAAAAATGGTTTCAGATCCGGCGTGAGAAAAACATTCAATGGCCAGCCGCCGCTGCCGGTCGTGGACTGCACGAAGGTCATGTAAATTTTATCCACATCGGGCCGCTCCTCGCGATCCACCTTGATGCTGACAAAATGTTCGCGCAGATAATTTCCGACGCGCTCGTCTTCAAAACTTTCGCGCTCCATCACATGACACCAGTGGCACGTCGAGTAGCCGATGCTCAACAAAATCGGTTTGTCCTCGGTGCGTGCTTTGGCGAAAGCCTCATCATTCCACGCGAACCAGTCCACCGGATTGTGCGCGTGCTGGAGCAGGTAGGGAGATTTTTCGTGAGCGAGCCGATTGGTAAATTTTTGCGTCATGGACATAGCGGGCTAAACATCCAAATTCCACGCTGCAAGCTCCAGAGAAATCTCGCGGCGGGCAATTTGAAACCAAGGCCGGGCTGTTTTTTTCTCCCTGGTTGGTAACGGACTTCCACTCGCCGCGCTCACGGTTTCTGCCCCGGCGCGTTGGTCGGGGACGCGGAAAAAATTTCCTCCATCGTCTGGATCGGATGCAGTGGCGCGAGCAATAATTTCGGGACGTAAATCGGCTCGGGCTTCGGCTGGCCGAGTGTGCCGGTGACGCGACACTCGAACATTTTGCTCACCGGCGAAAGTGCCGCGCTCACGAGCCAGCCAAAGAGCGGCATGTTGCGCAACAGTTGTGCTTTCGCCCGCGCGTCCACTTTTTGCTCTAAATCCACGGTGCCGATATATTGCAAACGCATCGTCAATGAACGGATGTCCAGCGAGTCGGTGAAGATCACGCCATTCGTCATCACAAATTTTCCATCCGCTTCGGTCGCGCGACTGTTGCCCAGCGCCAGGCCCGGCGTCACTACGTTCAAAGCTTTGGAAACCAGTCCGACCACCGGCACATCCCACAGCAAGCCGTCATGCAATTCGCCCGCGCCAAAACCATTCCACGTCCGCCAGTCGCTGGAGTTCGCGCTCGTGACGGTGACCTCGCCAGCGAGAGCGCCTTCGAGCCGGTTCGTGGGCGACCACAACGCCTGACCCATGCGGTGTAAATCCACATTCGTCCCGGTAAGGTAAAAATTAAAATCTGTCCCTTCGCCCTCGGTGCGCACATCGAAATTTCCCCAGCCGCGCGCCGTGCCGCCGTAACATTCAGATAGCGTATTGGTGACCATGACAAAATGTTTCCACCACCGCACCGTGCCCAGAATGCGCGGCGTCTCAAACTTGCGCCAACGGAACCTAGTTTCCTCGACGATGTCGCAATTCAAATCTGCGTCGTCGTCCACCAGCTCGCCAAATTTTTGTTTGAGCGGCACGCAGCCGTTCACGCGGGCATGCGGCACCGCGAGAAACTGATACGGCTCGAAGCCCGCCGCCGTCTTTGGACCGATGGCCCGCGCCACCGCCATCGGCTCGATCAACGCGTCACCATTGGTGATGAGCAACCTTTGGCCGGCGATATCTAAGGTGATTTTTTCCGCCGAAAATTTCTGCGCGCCACCCGCCCGCGCCAGTCGCGGATTCAAAAAATTTGCGGTGAGATTGGAGTAAGTGACCCCCGCCGTCAGCCAGTCCACGGCCTGTTTGCGGATGGCAAAGTTGGTCAGAGCGATGCTGCCCGTCGCCGCGAGCCGCGCGGCATCGCGGATGTTTCCGGTCACCTCAAAATCCAGCGCGAGCGGCACGGGAAATTCAAGATGACCGAACCCGCGCACCGCGTTGCTCGTCGTCAAAAACGGACGCACGCTCTCCGCGTCAAACGTCCCGGCGAGATGTGCGGAAAAATCTTTGGTCCGCTCGTCCTCGTGGCCGCGCAGATTTATTTTGGTTCCCGCTTGCGTGAGCCGCAAATCGGGCAGTGTCCAAATCATGTTGGAATAGGCAAAATGCGTTTGCAGCGAATCAATTTTCGCCCCGCCCGCATTGGCGTTGGTGAATTCCATCGCCCCGGCAAGCGCGATGCTTGGTTCGATATCGTTGCGCCAGTCCGCCGCGCCCGCCGACCACGCCGGGAGTTGCAATGCGCCACTCGCCGCGATGTGCGGTGGCCCGGTCCAGGATAGTTCCGCCAGCCGGTCGCGCGTTTTCGGCGTGAGCAACGCGGTGACCGCATGTAAATCAAACGTCGAATCATTCGTGAACGTCACGCGGCGGGTCGCCACATTGAGCGCGGCGCTCGCTGCCAAATTGCCGCCACCGAGTTGCGCGAAAAGTTGGCTAAGTAAAAATTCGGGCGCGCTCCATTCGCCGCTTACCTCCACGCTCCGCGCGTTGACTTTATCCGAGCGCAAATCGCCCGCCCGCGCCGCCCAACTGATGCGGAACGGTTGTAAGTTCGTCCAGAAATTCCATGACTCAGCCGCGTTTGTGACTGCCTCGGCGGGCGCGGTGAGATGGGCGACGACCTGAACGGTATGGGCCTTGAACCAGGGTGTTTGCACATCCGGGGCGGTCATATTCAGGCGCACAGAAAAGGTATGGATATCACGCGCATCGCCATTAAGCGCGAGGTTAAACTGGGGCGGACCGATGAATTTTATTTTTGCCAGCGTGTCGGCGAATTGCGCCAGCCGGGCTGCGTTATCGCCATGGCCGCCAGTTTTAGTGCCGGCGAACAGTGGCCATTTTTTTAGTTCGGGTGCGTGGGTGATCTCGCCCGCCAGCTTGAAATTAACGCCGCCGAATTCAGCGGTGAAATTATCCAGCGACCAGGTGTCGTCCGCTTTGAAATGTAATTCGCTTTCCAAGCCTGAAACCACCAGCGTATTGGTGAGCGTCGCGGGCAAGGTGAATTCCCCTTTGTGCAACACAACGCCGGCGAGTTCAAATTTCCCGTGCAGCAACGCGCCGTAGTCGAGGCGCAGTTGAATTTCTTTGGCGGTAAAGCGCGTGGCGTTGGCGTCGTTCGTGCCGCCCACGCGGACATTTTCCGCGATGAAGCCATGCGCTGGCCGCAAACGCATCCGCGTAAATTCGAGATCCAAACCCCGGTCATGCAGCGTCGCGGTGAGCCGCGATTTTAAAAAATTCGGCAGACCGATCTGATTGAACCAAGCGAACGCGAGCAACCCAGCCAGCAGCACGGCCCACACTGCGAAACGCACGCAGCGGAGGACATAGCGGCATTTTCGCCAGAAACTGAGTTTGAAACGCACCCGGAAACCTTGGCCGGAAAAACTTGATAATTCAAGACGAACCGCGCCGCAAGCCATGTTTTCAAAAACAACTTTTGGGTGATTCGTTTCCCCCCACCCCGGCCCCCTCCCTTGGGGAGAGGGTCAGGGTGAGGGGAAGGCTCGCGCCCTTTCGTCAGCCCGCTCTTTTCAAAATGACTTTTTCAAGACACGCCGGCCCAGGGTCGAAAATTTTTCGCTCGTAAAAACTCCGTCGGCAAAAGAGAATCCGTCTTTGAATTTTCAGCCATGAACGAAAACATTGTCATCCTCGACTTCGGTTCGCAATACACCCAGGTCATCGCGCGGCGCGTGCGCGAGTGCAACGTCTATTCCACCATCGTCCACTTCAACACGCCCGCCGCCA
>JANYFN010000143.1 GCA_025362675.1 Limisphaerales bacterium
TCCCCAATATCAAGATTGGGGAACTGCGACATATAACCCTGGAGCGTTAGGAATCAGTAAAGACTATGAGTGGCTCCAAGACCGGATGCCATACCATTGACCTGATTTTTGTATAATATCTAATCGTCTATTTTCTCCCCAACCCAAACCCGGAAACTAATTATGAAAAAAACAGATGCTCAACCCTGTAAACAAATGAACCACCGCCTGATTGTGCCAAACAGTATTTTGGGGCGAATGTTAAACAAGCTTGCTGTAGCCGTCCTGCTGGCTGGCGTTGCCACCCTGCTGGTAGTCCCAGCACGCGCGCAGAGCGTCATATTGCTGATGACTAACGCGAATATTTTTGTAGGAGCAAACTTTAATGGCATCTACACAAACAGCCAGCTGCGAGTGGCTCCCAGTGGGGTTGGTGCTACCCCAGTCACGTTGTCGGTATCAGGTCTGCCGACTGGAGCGACGATAGCTTTTAGCACGAATGGCTATGTGCTGGCCGCCAACCCGATCGGGTTCACGAACACTTGGACTATGTTTTATAGTGTGGCTGTTACCAACGTGGCCAAGGGGATTTACCCCCTAACATTTACTTGTAGCGGCGCCGCCAGTGCCAGTGCCAGCGTGAATTTGATTGTGGGAAGATTGTGGACCAACAATGCACCGGCTGGCGACGTGACTTGGTCAACCCCCGCCAACTGGGCGGGCGGAGCCGCTCCAACTGCTGGCGATGACGTAATGTTTCAAGATGCCGGGTTTAACACGAACTATGTTGACGTCTCGACAACGATTGGTTCGCTTTCCTACCTTCGCAACGTGAGTGGGACTAACTTTTTTACAGTGATTGCACCGGGAGCCACACTTTCGGTAACTGGAACGAATGGGTTTCTGGCGAATGTTGACTCTTACACAGCCAACTCCAAGACGATGGTAGTTAACATTGCCGGTTCCGGTGGTGCTGGCTTAGTTGTAAGTAACAAAGATGCAAACTTTATCATAGACTCGGACAACACCGGGACTAGCGGCACAACACTAGTGATGACAAACTTGGATAACTTTTCCGCCACCGTTAACCGGGTTGGTTTCGGCACTTCTCTGCTGGGCAACCAAGGTGGCGGCAACGGAGCTCAAATGGTCAATGTTAACCTAGCAAAAACCAACGTTATCAAGGCACTCTTTGGCGGGAATTCATTCGGCGGACTTTTGACGAATTCTATTGAATGTTTCCTTAACATTGACGCGTTTAACAATGGCGGTTCATTCTTTCAAGCAAACTTGGGCATTTCCAACTCGATTTCTGCGGACAGCTTTGGGGTAGGCTTATCGAAAGTCGGAAGTGGTAACAATGTATTGCGCTTCGCACCTGTCTTTACCAATGGCATCACTCCTTATGCACTGTTCCGAAACACCAACGGCGGACGTATGTCAATGTTCATGGTAGCGGCTGACAGTTTCGGCTACGTCACCAACAACGGAAGCAATGCCAAAGGCAATGCGCTTCTCGCCGGCGGCACAATTGATATGTTGGTGGATACGATTTGGATTGGCAGAAACCGGCAATGGTGCACTAATGCTGGGGGCAACATCACGGCAGTTGGAGCATTCGCCTTCACCGGCGGGAAGGTGGACGTGAACACGATGCGGATTGGCTATCAGGCATATACTAACAATCAATTTGTGCAAGGAACTGTGACCGTTGGCGGTATGCCCAGCACCGCCTTGTTGTCCGTGAATACTGATTTGAACCTTGGCAGTGCCGGTGGTGATGATGCCGTTACAGCCCCGCTTTTGACTGTGCCCCAAGCGCAACAGGGTTTCGGCAAGCTTACCATTAACGCAAACGGAATTGTTCGGGCGAATAAAATTACCGTTGGTGCGGTCACTACCAACAATCAAATTAACATAGCTGCAGGTGGTCTTTTGGATGTCACTAACAAAATTGCCAGCACCAACAAATGGCTGACTCTTTACAACTCTACGGGCGGAGCGCTGACATTACACTTGGTCGGAACTAATCCGGTAGTTTATGTAACCAACCTGACGACGACCGGCGTTAACCCGATTAACCTTGCCTCTATTTCTGGCATTGGTTCATTTCCAGTTACTATTCCGGTGATTTCCTATGTGAGTGGTTCTGCGGCCAGCTTCTCTGGTGGCACGGCTCCCGGAGGTGTGAATGTCAGTGTGAATAATAACACCGTGAACAAGACGATTGATATCACGTTGACGACCGGCACTCCGAAGTCGCTTATTTGGAAAGGATATACCGACAACAACTGGGATGTGACCACCTTCAACTGGTTGGATGTGACCACTGGTTTGCACACCAATTTTGCCACCGGTGACAATGTTGTTTTTGACGACTCGGCAGCATTTTCAAGCATCAACGTGGCGGTGGATGTGGTTCCACGTCAATCCGTCGTTACTGGTATCGCGATGACCAACGACTTGCTGGCCTACAGCTTCAGTGGTGCGGGTATTTTGGGCAGCGCCTCATTTACCAAAATCGGCACCAATACTCTGGAGATTAATAATCACACGGAAGTCGGGATGACTCTCAATCAGGGAACACTTATCGGCAGTGGCGATATCGGATCTGTGGCGGTTAGTTCTGGCGCGGTCATGAACTTTAGTGGCACTGTCAAGAGCGGTGTCACTTGTGCGGGTCTGTTGGTCAATAATGGCACGATCCAGACGGCATTGACCGTTCAGTCTGGCGGCGTGGCCACCAACCTGTCTATTGTAGATGGAGCTTTGACGCTTGATACTGGCTCATACCTGTATAGTTCCGGCAGCTTGAACAACATTGGATCAGCCACCGTTGCCACTAATGCGACTTTGGTAAATATCGGAATAATTAACAAAGGCAGCCTGACTATCAGCGGCACGTTTAGTGACAATTCTGGTTTAGATAACTTTAAGCTCACTGGAACGCTGACGATAAATAGTAAGGCCTTATTCATTCCGGGTGGCGATGGCATCAGTGCTACGGCGGTCAACCATCTCGGTAGCGGATCTTTTCCGGGACGAGTGCTATTGGCCACTGGCTCCACCAACGTGTTCAAGGTAGATATGGGAGCCTCGCCTTCATTCACCGTGCTATATTCATCCTTTCAGGATTTTGGCCCCAGTCAGGCAGCACCAGCATTTAATGGTTGCACACTTCTAATCACCAACATCGGTGCAATTCCGTTCGCGGCCGGTCAGTCGTTCAAAATGTTTGGTAATGCGGATAACTACCTTAATATAAATGGCACCGGCACCGGCACGAATTCTTATCCAGTTATCACCCCCGCTCAACCAGGAGCCGGGCTGGCCTGGGATTTGTCTAGCTTGAGGCCGAGCGGGGTTATCCGTATCGTGGCGGTTACAACCGTTCCAACGAATTTGGTTTATATCCCCACCTTTACAACTTTGATTACGACCAATAGCACTAACAGTGTAGTTATTAATAGCCTATCTTGGCCGACGGATTACACGGGTTGGCGTTTGCAATCGCAGTCAGCGACACTAGCCGACGGCTTGGGAACCAACTGGTCAGATGTGTTTGCCTCACACTGGACGAATAGTATTCTAATCACCAACGCAATTGATGCGGCACCGGCCGTTTTCTACCGGATGGTGTATCCCTAAATTGTAACTCTACCAATCAAAAGCCGGGGTTGAGTGCAAACTTGGCCCCGGCTTTTTATTGCCTGCAATAATCTGGAATTAGTCATAACCAAAATCTGCGGCCCCCGTCTGATTGCTTACTGATGAAAAAAATCTTGTTCGCGTTTTCCATTGTGGCTGGGCTGTCGCTGTCGGTTGCGGCGGTAGAAATTCCACCCGCGTTTCCCACGGCAGAAGGTTACGGTCGCCTTGCTACTGGCGGACGCGGCGGGCGCATCATTCATGTCACCAATCTGAATGACGCTGGCCCCGGCAGTTTGCGCGCGGCGGTCGAGCAGTCTGGCGCACGCACGGTGGTCTTCGATGTCAGCGGACTCATCACACTGGAGTCGCGGCTCATCGTCCGCAAAACAAATTCTGATCTCACCATCGCCGGGCAGACTGCGCCGGGCAAAGGCATCTGTCTGCGCAAATATAATTTTGGAATGTTGGGTGCAACGAATGTTGTCATCCGTTACCTGCGCGTGCGTCCGGGAAATATCTCCGGCACCACGCTTGACGGCATGGGCATGGCGTCGGCAAACGATTGTATCATTGACCACTGCTCGATTAGTTGGACGATTGATGAATCTTTCAGTTCACGCGGCGCCAAGAATATTACTTTCCAGCGCAATTTAATTTCCGAAGCGCTCAATGCGGCTGGCCACAAAAAATATCCACCCGGCACGCAGCACGGTTACGCGGCGAGCATCGGCGGCGATGTGGGAAGTTTTCATCACAATCTTTTGGCAAATAATGAAGGCCGCAACTGGAGTCTCGCCGGCGGTTTGAATAAAAATCCTGCGACCTACGCGGGCCGCATGGACTTGCGAAACAATGTCGTCTTCAACTGGAAACATCGCGCGACGGATGGCGGCGCGCACGAGGTCAACTTCGTGAATAATTATTATCAGCCCGGTCCGGCCACGGATTTTTTCTACGCGCTCAATGCGCAATACGGCGGTTTTCCCGGCACGCAACAGTATTTCTTTTCCGGCAATGTGATGCCCGGTTATTTTGGTCTGACGAATCAGGAGGCCGGGCGCAAAGCCACGACCGAACGCGGCGGCGCGGTTCCCACCAATTACAGTCCGTGGGTGGACAAGGAATTTTTCCCGTCGTTCGTGAAAACGCAGAGCGCCGCCGAGGCCTACACGAACGTCCTCGCCGATGTCGGCTGCAATTTCCCGGCACTCGACGAGCACGACACGCGCATCATCGCCGAAGTCCGCAGTGGTAAGGTGAAATTCAAGGGCAGCAAAACCGGCATCCCCGGTCTGCCGGACTCGCAGGAGGATGTCGGTGGCTGGGACAATTATCCCGAAGTCCATCGCGCTGCCGATTGGGACGCGGATGGCGATGGTATGCCCGACGTTTGGGAAGCATCTCACGGGTTGAATCCGAACGATCCTTCGGACGCGAACAAAGATTTGAACGGCGACGGCTACACCAATTTGGAAAAATACCTGAACTCGCTCGTCGGTGAATATTCGCTCTCACAAAAATAAACACATGAAAAACAAAATTATTTTCGCAGCGGTGCTTTCGCTGGTGACGCAGCTTGGTTTCGCCCGCGAGAACTGGCCGATTCCCGGCGATACCATTAAAGCGCGTGACGTTTCGTGGAATCAATACGAGCAACAACTCATCGCAAAACTCGCGCCGCAGCTCGCCGAGTGGGAAAAGAAAGGTAAGCCGTTCATCCCGTGGGCAGCACTGCCATCGGATTTGCCGCAGGCGAAAGTGCCGGCGTTTCCCGGCGCGGAAGGCGGCGGAAAATTTTCCTTCGGCGGTCGCGGTGGAAAAATTTTCGTCGTGACGAATCTGAACGACAGCGGGCCGGGTTCGTTGCGCGAGGCGTGCGAATCTGCCGGGCCGCGCATCGTCGTCTTTAACGTCGCAGGCATTATCCATCTCGAAAAACCGATTTATATCAAAGCGCCGTATATCACGATTGACGGCCACACTGCGCCCGGCGACGGCATTTGCATCGCCGACAACGGCATTGATGACAACGCGCACGATGTGGTGATTCGCTATCTCCGTTTGCGCCGTGGCAACATGGATATTTTCAATCGTCACGGCGTCCACTACGGCAGTCCGATTGGAAATATTATTCTTGATCACATTTCCGCGAGCTGGGGGCAGGATCAGAACATTGACTCTTACCGCCACATGTATCAGCCGACGAACGGCGGCCCGGCGCTGAAACTTCCCGCAGTGAATGTCACGATCCAGTGGACGATTTCAAGCGAGGCGTTGAACACTTACAACCACGCGTTCGGCGGCGATTGGGGCGGACGCAACTCCGGTTTTCACCACAATCTTTTCGCGTGCAACACCGGTCGCAATCCGAGCGTGGCGATGACTTACGATTTTAATTTCGTCAACAACGTGCTGTTCAACTGGCGGCATCGCACGATTGACGGCGGCGACAAGGACAGCCAATACAACATCATCAATAATTACTTCAAGCCCGGCCCAGCGGCGAACAACGGGCCGATTGCGTATCGCATTTTGCAGCCCTCGGCCACGCAGAAGAAGCCGGACTTGATTCCGTATTTCGGCAAGGCCTACGTCGCCGGCAACATCGTCGAAGGAAATGAAAAAGTAACCGCTGACAACTGGGCGGGCGGCGTGCAATTCTCTGATGGCGGTTCAAAAGACGATCCGACCATCAACACCAACGAGTCCATGCAGAAAATCGTGGCGCAAGTGCGCGTGGACAAACCGTTCCCGCTGCCGCCAATCACGATGACCTCCGCGAAACAGGCGTTCGATGATGTTTTGAAAAATGCCGGTGCAAACCTGCCGCGACGCGACGCCGTGGATCAACGTGTGACGGAAACTGTCCGCACGGGAAAAGTTTGGAGCGCAGGCAAAGAATTTTTGCCGCCGCAAATGGAAGGTTTGGCCAAAAATAATTATGGCAAAGCAGGCAATGGCATCATCACGGATGTCGCGCAAGTTGGCGGCTATCCTGATTACAAGGGCGAACCGATCAAAGATTTGGGCGCGGACGGAATTCCGCTGTCGTGGAAAAAGAAATTTCATCTCGATGCGAACGACGCTTCGCTTGCGCAAAAAGAGTTGCAAGGCGACGGCTACACGGTCATGGACAAATACCTTGCCGGTCTTGATCCGACGAAGAAAATTGACTGGAGCAATCCGCAAAGCAATTTGAATTCATTGACTGCCGGCCGTTGAACAAATGAAAAAGACATTTTTCATGCTGACGATAGCGCTGGCCTCGGCGGTTTCGTTGCGCGCCCAATACCCCACTATTTCCTCGGACATCAAAGAGTCATCCGACGCGAAAATGAAAGCCGCCGATGCGCGTTCCGACGAGGCGTTTGCGAAGGCGTTGCCAACGATCAAAGAATGGGCGACGAAAGGAAAACCGTATCTGCCCGGTGCGGCGGAGCCAAAAGATTTGCCGCAGGCAAGCGTGCCGTCGTTTCCCGGCGCGTGGGGCGGCGGGATGTATTCCTTCGGCGGACGCGGTGGAAAAGTTTTCATCATCACGAACCTGAACGACTCCGGGCCGGGAAGTTTTCGTGAAGCGTGCGAGGCGGGCGGGCCGCGTTTCGTGGTGTTCAATGTCGCGGGCATCATTCACCTCATTGACCGCATTCGCATCCGCGGGCCTTACATCACCATTGTTGGTAGCACCGCGCCCGGCGACGGCGTGTGCATCGCGGGCAACACCGTTGAGTTGGAGACGCACGATGTCGTTATCCGCTACATGAGATTTCGTCGCGGCTCAACCGACGTTGGTGACCGCAACGATTCGCTCGGCGGCAATCCCACCGGCAACATCATGATTGATCACGTCTCCGGCAGTTGGGGTCTGGACGAAAATATGTCCATGTATCGCCACATGTATCAGCCGCCGGATGGCGCCAAAGAACTCAAGCTGCCGACGGTCAACATCACGATGCAGAACTGTATTTTCAGCGAAGGCTTGAACACTTATCACCACGCATTCGGCAGCACGATCGGCGGATTGAACAGCACGTTTCACCACAATCTCTGGGCCTGTAATACGGGCCGCAATCCAAGTGTCGGCATGATTGGAGATTTCACTTTTATCAACAACGTCATCTTCAACTGGGTTCATCGCACGGTGGATGGCGGAGATCATCGGAGTTATTACACGATTGAAAATAATTATTTCAAGCCCGGCCCCGCCACGCCGCGCGACAAGGAAATTGGCTGGCGTTTGCTCAAGCCGGAATCTGAACGCAGCAAAACCGTCGTGGATCATTTCGGCATCGCTTATGTTCACGGCAACATTGTTGAAGGCAACGCGCGCGTCACGGCGGACAACTGGGATGGTGGCGTGCAGCCCGACGTGAAAGTAGAATCGCTCGCCGAGGCGCTAAAAAAAATCCGGCGCGATGTTCCATTCCCGCACGCGCCACTGCCGGTGCAGCCGGCGGACAAAATTTTTGATTCGATTCTCGCCAACGTTGGCGCGACGTTACCCGTGCGTGATGCCGTGGATCAACGCGTCACCGAGATGGTCCGCACCGGAAAAGTTTCTGCGCAGAGCGATACGAACGCGACGGAAGCCGCCGCGCACACCGGCTATTCCAAGCAGGCGCAGGCGGAGTTGCTACGGCTCATCCCGCTAGGACTCATCACGAATCCGTCGCAAGTTGGCGGCTATCCCGAATACAAAGGCGAGCCGTGGAAAGACCTTGGCGCGGACGGCATCCGTAAATCGTGGAAGGAAAAATTTCATCTCGACGTGAACGACGCCGCGCTCGCAAACAACGATTTGCAAGGCGACGGCTACACGGTCATCGAGAAATTTCTCTACGGCCTCGACCCGACGAAGAAGTATGATTGGGCCGCGATGCAGGACAGCGTGACCTCCATGAAGTGAACGACCGCGCAAAAAAACTTTCTCCTTACGCCTGGGCCGTCGTGGCGTTGCTGTGGCCGGTGGCGATGCTCAATTATCTCGACCGCCAGATGGTTTCCTCCATCCGCGCTTCCATCCGCGCGGATATTCCGAGCATCGCGAACGATCAAGCGTTCGCCATGCTCATAGCCGTGTTCATGTGGGTTTATGCGTTCTTGAGTCCGGTGGGCGGATTCATCGCGGATAAATTTAATCGTCGCTGGACGGTCATTGGCAGCCTGTTCGTCTGGTCAGCCGTGACGTGGGCAACCGGTCACGCGCAAACGTATTCGCAAATGCTGACGTGCCGCGCGCTCATGGGCATCAGC
>JANYFN010000188.1 GCA_025362675.1 Limisphaerales bacterium
GTCGCTCGTCGGCAATTTTTCCTTCGGCTCCCACGTATCCCAGACGAAACGTGAATTATACCAGCGCCGATGCGCCAGCCGCGCGCCGATTCCCCAGAGCAGCGACCGAATTTCCCATTTGCGATTGCGCCAGTTATGGATCGTCAGCACCAGTTTTTTGCGCAGGAACCGGGCGGGAAAAATAATATCCGGCGATGTGTTCTGCCCATGCACTATGTCCGCCCAGCGGATAAGTTTCAACAAACCTGAATCGCCGCTGCGTAGATAATGCACCGGACACGGCAGCACGAGGGCGGCTGATTTTAAGTCATCCTTCAGTTCAAATTTTTGGACCAGTTTGAAGCAAACTTGCAACTCGATCTCCGGCCACGCGCCGACCGCGGACGCCAGCGCGATGACAAATGCCTCGATGCCGCCATAAACTCCCTGACTCGGACTGATGATGAGTAGCTTCATTTATTTTCGCCGAGACCGGTCAATGGTTGCCGCATGGTGGTGAGCATCAGATCCGCCACGTTCTTCAAGCCGCATGCTTTGGGCGGCTCCGCGCTGCGGTGGGGCAATTTTTTTAGCGCGGAAATTTGTGCCGGTGCCAGCAGACGTGGGGAAATGGCGGACAGCGAAAAAGTCGCGCCGCGCAGATGCCAGTCGTCGCGGGTCACCAGCACTTGTAATCCGTGTTCCTGCATCGCGGCAACCGAACCGCTTTTCTGGATATTCTGCTGCGGCGAGGTCGCCAGTCCCAAGTCCAGCGCGTTCAGGATCTGCGAAATCTCCGCGCCGGATCGCTCGCCCGTCACGAGGACATCCGCTTGCTTCCGCAACACCGTTTTCAATTCATCAAACGCCGCCGCCGACATATTATTTTTTCCGAGGAACACGAGCACCAGTCGTTTATGAAATCGTTTCGCCAAGGGCAGCAACGTGTTCAGCACCGTTTCAATTTTCCATTCCGTATGCACCGCACCCAGCACGCCGGCAAGATAGAGTTCACCGCGCTGGGGAATCATTTTCACGGATTTTTCCATCAATGGTTTCAATAACGTTTCCCAGCCGTCTTCATCCGAGCGCGGGATGTTGCTAAACAATGGCAAAATCTGAGCGACAATATTTTCTCGCGCCAACGCGGTGCGATAGGGTTCCGACTGAGTGGAAATGAGCCGCGGACGCAGTCGCCCCTGCATGTCCAAAATGGCGAACCGTTGCAACGCGCCCCAGACGCGATGCTTGAGCGAGGCCCCCTCATCCAACCCCAGCCACAATTCGTGGAACATCAAATGCCAGCGCGCCTTTGTGCGCAGCGCAGCGAGTAGTTTGCCGAGGCCGATGCAAATACCGCGATGTTGAAACGCAAAGGGAACGAATTGCAAACTGATCCAGTCAGGATGAAATTCAGCGAGCTGCGCCCGGAGCCGTTCCATGCGCCGCGGCCATGAAATGCCCGTCGGCAAACGCAGCGTCGGCACGGCGACGCCCTCGATTTCCTGCGGCAGCGAAATGATTTTATCCACGTGCGGATCGTGCAACGCCACGCATAAACTGGCGTGTCCGCGCCGAATCATTTCGCCGGCGAGCCGCCGCGCGTAATCGCCCACGCCATCCCGTCCGGGTTCCAGTGAGCCGCATAAAAAGACCAGTCGCATTATCTTAAATTTTCTTGGCCGCCTGTAGCACGCCCCATTTTAATTCGGGCGCTTCTTCCAGGCAGGTGATCCGAAACCCCAGCTCTTTCACGATTTTTACCAGCGCGAGCGCGTCCATTTCCGGCTTCGCCCACAGGTGATATTCCATCGTGACCCGGTTGATCTTGCGCCAGACTTCTTTGCACTCGAACAATTCCCATTCCGCACCCTCGCAATCCAGCTTCAGCAAATCCACCGAACCGCCCACGCGCTCGACAATTGTCGCAAACGCCGTTTTTTTGATCTTACCGGCCGCCGAATTCACGGCCGTCGCAAACAAGGAACCCTCATTCAGCTGCATCTCAATCCAGCCGTCGTCGCCACCGACCGCTTCGGGCCGGACTTCGATGCCGAAAGCGCGCGTGTTATGCTGCAAATGGTTTTGCACTTTCGGATTCGGCTCGTAACTATGGATGCGTGCCTCCGGAAACCGGCTGCGCGCCGCGAGCGAAAAAAACCCCAGATTGCTGCCCACGTCCAAAATGTTCTCCACCTTGCCTTCGATTTTTGCCAGCCCGTAACAGTCGCCGTAAAAAATGTTTTGGAATTCGTAGTCCATCATTTTTTCCTCGCCGGGTGGGACCGACAATTGCACGGACTGACCGGCGAGCTTGACCCGCTGCACGCGAAAATCTCCGCGCCGCAAAAACAGCGAACCGTGCTTGAGCCAGAATAGCCGATACCGCAGCGAATCAATCAATTTGTCCTTATTCATCATGGGTGCCATGGATTCATTGTTTTCCCAGTAACCGGCCCAAGCCCGCCGCCACCTTAAGAAAAAAACGTTTGCGCGCGAGTGTTCCCGGCGGATAGAGCCGGATCGGTGACTCGACGTTGCGGAAAAAATAATGGTCCGCGCGCGATGGTGACCAGCCAAATTTTAGCAGCGCCCGCACGAAATTTTTACGCCACGGTTTTTCGCCGCCGACCGCGTGGCTCATCACATAGCCGCCGCCGCCCGGCTGCAAATCCATTCCGTCCTGACCCAGCGGACTGATCGCCGCCTCGCTCGCCAGCACGGCAACATTAAGTGCGTCTTGATCCGTTTTGTGAAACAGATAAGTGCGGTCGCGCATATTCACGTTTTGCAAGCCGCCGATTTCCGGTGCCATCAACGCCTGCAATTTTTTCCAGCAGTGCAGGAATTCAATCTGTTCGCGCCGCAATCCCAAAAAGCCGCCGTTGAAATAAAGCGCCGGTTCGCGGCGGAAGGTGATTCCTTTTGGTTCGTAGAATTTTTTCCACGCAAAATGCAGAGGATGATTCGGCGGCAGCGACTGGTTAAAGTCGGCGCACACTGCCACACCCGCGCCAACCCATTCCTCAAAAAATGTCCAGCGGCCAATCACGGTGATGTCGGGGTCGAAATAAAAAAGGCTCTCGGCGTCAGGACAGTGTTTTTCCCAGAGCGACAGCATGAACTCCGGCTTGAAATTCGTCAGGTGGATTTTTTCCGTGAGCCGCACGAAGCGAATGATCAATCCGTCCGCTGGTGAAAACTCCGTGACGTCACCCAGCATTTTTGCGTTGGTAATCCACGGTGGCAGTTCACCACGATAGCCTGCGAAAATTGTGCCGCGAAATCCCTTCGCATAAAGCGAATTCGCCAGCGCGCCCAGGCCATAATGATAATGGCCCTCGAACAAAGTGCAGATGACGGAATTCATGCGGCGAGTCTCCGGTAAAATTCGAGGTGCTGCTGCGCGATCACCGGCCACGCCATTTTTTTCTCGGCAAACTCGCGGCTGCGTTGGCTGATCTCATTTCGCCAATCCGGTTGCGACAGA
>JANYFN010000198.1 GCA_025362675.1 Limisphaerales bacterium
GAGCCGAGGACGTTGATGAGCAGCGTGCCCCACGGAAAGCCATCGCCCGCGCGCGCGGTGACGACGTGGTTCAACCAGAAGCGTCCCACGCTGCCAAGCGCGCCGCCGAGCGCGACGTAAAGATACACGAGCATAAATTCAACGGCATTTTGTCTGCGCGCGCAGAAGGGCGCAATCGGAATCAGCGTAGTCGCATCCAGAAAATTCTCGGCAAGGTGGAAGTTTTCGCGCTGCGAAAACTCCGTCGCCGAGCGAAGCGTATTCGGCGACGGCAACGAACGGACGAGGCGCACGCCTGACCACGTTCGTTCCGCCCGCTTTACGGGCGGGATTTTCGCAGCGCGAAAATCGCGACCAAATAACCGCCGCTACACAGACTGTGGACTGCTCGAGAGAAGACACCAAAATCGCGGCACGCGCAAATTTTCTGGACTTCCGCCGCCCGATGACATTGCCCGCGCCGCTAAAAATCTTTACAGCATTTCCGCAAATCCGCAAATTATGCGCGTGTTGACTGAAAGTGATCCCCGAACGTCGTCGGTGCCTCCGGCCGCGCGCGTTCCGGCTCCAAACAATTTTGCCCAGAAATTCCAGGCCGCCCTCAAGCGGTCGCAGGATTATCTACTGTCGGAACAAAAACCGGAAGGTTTCTGGGTAGGCGAATTGATGGTGGATTCCACGCTCGTTTCGGACACGCTCGTGTTTCATTACTGGAACGGTAAGGTAGATCCCGAATGGCAGCGCAAGGCGGTGAATCACATCTTCTCGATGCAGTTGCCGGACGGCGGCTGGAATATTTATCACGGCGGACCTTCGGAAGTGAACGCGACGATCAAGGCGTATCTCGCGCTGAAGCTCGCCGGGGTGTCGGTGAAAGATCCGCGCCTGTTGAAAGCGCGTGAAGTGGCGCTGCATTTCGGCGGCGTGCCGCGCATGAATACGTTCTCGAAATTGTATCTCGCGCTGATCGGCCTCTATCCGTGGGAGTATGTGCCGACGATCCCCTGCGAAGTGTTGATGATCGGCAAATGGTTCCACGTGAATTTCTGGGACATGAGCAACTGGTCGCGCGGCATGCTCGTGCCGCTGGCGATCATCAATCATTTCAAGCCCACGCATCCGGTGAAGGTGACGCTGGATGAACTCTATCCCGACGGCATTCACGAACGCGATCTCGCGCTCGCCCCCGATCCGGAAAAGATTTCGCTCCGCAATTTTTTCCTTTGGTTGGATCGCCTGCACAAACTCGCGGAATGGTTTGCGGAACACAATATTCATCCGTTTCGCAAAACGGCGCTGCGCAAATGCGAAGCGTGGATGCTCGAACGCTTTGAAGGCAGTGATGGGCTCGCCGCAATTTTTCCGGCGATGCTCAATGCGCTCATCGCGTTGAAAGCGCTCGGTTACGCCGACGATCATCCGCAAGTCATCCGCGCCGCGCACGAACTCAAAAAGCTCGAACACGAAACCGCCGACACCGTGCGCATCGAACCGTGTTTCTCGCCGGTGTGGGACACGGCCATCGTGGCGATTTGTTTGCGCGAATCCGGCATTCCCGCCGAACATCCGGCGATGAAAAAATGCGCCGACTGGTTGATGGAAAAGGAAATTCGTTTCGCCGGCGATTGGATTCACAAGAACACCGCCAAGGTCGAGCCGAGCGGCTGGGTGTTTGAATACAACAACAAATGGAATCCCGATGTGGACGACACCGCGATGGTGCTCCTCGCGTTGCGACTAATTCCCACGGACAATCCCGCGAAACGTGACGAGTGTTTCAAACGCGGCCTGAAGTGGATGATGACTTTCCAGTGCAAAGACGGCGGCTGGGCGGCGTTCGACAAGGATTGCACTAAAAATATTTTGGAAAAAGTTCCGTTCGCGGATCATAACGCGATGCTTGATCCCGAATGCGCCGACATCACCGCACGCATTTTGGAATTGCTCGGCTACGAAAATTGGGATCTTGTAAATCCGCAAATCCGCGAGGCGCTGGATTACGTGAAATCGCAGCAGGAAGAAGACGGTTCGTGGTATGGTCGCTGGGGGGTGAATTACATTTATGGAACCTGGCAGGTGCTGCGCGGAATGCGTGCGCTGAACTTGAACATGAATGAAGATTGGTTGCAACGCGGCAAGGCCTGGCTCGAAAGCGTTCAGCGCGAAGACGGCGGCTGGGGCGAACGTTGCAATACTTACGATGACCCCGTGTTCAAAGGCCAAGGCCCCAGCACCGCATCGCAAACCGCGTGGGCCGTCATGGGTTTGTGCGCGTTCGATGATCCGGAAAATCCCGTGCTCAAACGCGGCATCGAGTATCTCTGCCACACGCAAAATCTCGACGGTTCGTGGACGGAAGCCGAAACCACCGGCACCGGTTTCCCGAAAGTGTTCTATCTGAAATACGATATGTATCGCAACGCGTGGCCACTGCTCGCGCTCGGCACTTACAAGCAAATCTGCGAACGCGCCGCCGCGAAGAAAAATGGTTCGGTCAAATAGTTCATGGGCTTCATCCATAAAAAAATTCTGCGTCCCCTGCTCTTCTGCCGGGATTCTGAAAAGGCGCACAACGCGGTGGTCAAACGACTCGCGTGGGTGAGCCGCCAGGCGTTCACCTGCGGCCTCGTGGAAAAAATTTACGGTGCGCCCGCATTGCCCACAGAAGTTTTCGGCCTGAATTTTCCCAATCCCGTCGGCCTCGCGGCGGGCATGGATAAACACGCCGCCGCCGTTCCCGGCTGGGCCGCGCTCGGTTTTGGTTTCACGGAACTCGGCGGCGTGACGTGGCACGCGCAGGCTGGCAATCCCAAGCCGCGCATGTTCCGCGCGATTCCCGATGAAGCCGTCATCAACCGCATGGGTTTTAATAACTCTGGCGCAGAAGCTGTCGCGCAAAAACTTTCCGCGTGGAAAAAATCCGGGCGTTGGCCGAGTCATCCCATCGGAATAAATTTAGGCAAATCCAAGATCACGCCGCTGGAAACAGCCGCCGAAGATTACGCCCATTCTTTCCGCGTGCTGCGCGACCTGGCGGATTTTTTTGTCGTCAACGTCAGTTCGCCCAACACGCCAAACCTTCGGCAATTGCAGGATAAAAGTGCGCTCGATGACATTTTTGCCGCGATTCAGGAATTGAATAAATCTCGCAAACCTATCCTCGTCAAAGTCGCTCCCGATTTATCTTTCAACGCGCTTGATGAAATTTTAGAACTTGTCGGACCGCGCAACATTGCAGGCATCGTGGCCACGAACACCACCATCGCCCGCCCGCCGACGAATGACGCCGCGCTGCAAAAAATTTACGCTGAAACCGGCGGCTTGAGCGGCAAACCGTTGCGCGCCCGCAGCACGGAAATTGTCCGCCATCTTTATCAACAGACCAACGGCAAACTGCCCATCATCGGCGTGGGCGGAATCTTTAGCGCGAATGATGCGTGGGAAAAGATCACTGCGGGCGCGTCGCTCGTGCAGTGCTACACGGGTCTGGTTTACGAAGGCCCCGGACTCGCGAAAACAATCGTTGCCGGTTTGCGCGAAAAACTGGCGGCTTCCGGCCACAAAGATCTGCGCTCCGCCGTCGGTTCGGCAAATTAAAATATGTTTGAACATCACACCAAGCCGTTGCTGCCGCGCAAAGTTTATTATCGACGCATTGTGCGCAATGTTTTCATGGGCCTCGTCTTCATCGCCTTCTCGCTCGGCATCGGCATGGCGGGCTATCATCACTTTGAAAAAATGTCCTGGCTCGATGCCTTCGTGAACGCCGCCATGTTGCTGTCCGGCATGGGCCCCGTCGGCACGTTACAGACCGACGCGGGCAAACTTTTTGCCGGTTGTTACGCGCTATACAGCGGACTCGCCCTCGTGGCGATTGTCGGCATTATTTTCGCGCCGATCATCCATCGATTCCTGCACAAGTTTCACCTCGAAGACGAAGATAAATAAAAGTTCGCGCCACTTGTCTTCACTGAAAAACTAATCCGAGTCCCGGAGGGACGGCTGAAGCAAAGCCAGGTTTCAACCTTCCCTCCGGGACTCAGCATTTTTACCCATGACCCGGCTTTGAAATGCCGGGCTATTATCAAATGTTCCTTCGGAACAAATGAACCGCACGCCTCCGCCCATTCACTTCTGTTTTTACACCGCGCACGAAAATTATTATCTTCCACCGATGCAAATTGCTTTCTCCAAATATCACGCGCTCGGCAACGACTACATTGTCATTGATCCAAAAGATCTCTCCGCACCGCTCACCACGGAACAAGTCAAAATCATTTGCCATCGCAATTTTGGCGTTGGCTCGGATGGGATTTTGCTCGGCCCACTCCCATCAACCACCGCCAAGTGCGCTCTGAAGATTCATAATCCCGATGGCAGCATCGCGGAAAAAAGCGGCAACGGCGTCCGCATTTTTTCCCGCTACCTGTGGGATACGAAGTTTGTGGGCAACGAAGAATTCGCACTCCAGACCGATGGCGGCATCGTGCGCTCCACCGTTTTTGACGGCGGCAAAATGGCCCGCGTTGAGATGGGCAAAGTCAGTTTCGACAGTGAAAAAATTCCCGTGACCGGCGCGAAACGCGAAGTCATCAATGAAAAAATCACCGTCGGCGGACGCGAATTCACCTACTGCGCCGCGACGATTGGCAATCCGCATTGCGTTCTGCCGTTGCCAGAAATCAGCGCCGACCTCGCGCACAAATTCGGCCCTGGACTCGAAGTGCATCCGAATTTTCCGCGCAAGACCAATGTGCAATTCATGAAAGTTCTCGACCGCGCGAATATCCAGATCGAGATTTGGGAACGCGGTGCGGGTTACACGTTAGCGAGCGGCAGCAGCAGCAGTGCGAGCGCAGCGGTGGCGCACAAACTCGGTCTCGTGGATAAAAACATTTCCGTTCACTGCCCCGGCGGCATCATCCAGATCGAAATCCGCGACGGCTTTGACATCCTCATGACCGGCAGCGTGACCAAAGTCGCCACTGGCCACATCAGCCCGGAGATTTTTGGCTAATGGCTTGGTAATTTTTCCTCACAACCGATCTGTATTGAACACGAAAAATCATCTGTGGCTGATCTATGGCTAAATAATCGCGCATGAGCAAACCGTCAAAATCGCAGTGGGACTTTGGTGAATTATTTTCGCCCGCAGAAACGCGTAAGGTTTTGTCCGTCGGTGAACTGACGGTGAAGGTTCGCGCGCTGCTGGAAAAACAGGTCGGTTCTATTTGGGTCAGCGGCGAGATCACGAATCTCCGTGCGCAAAGTTCCGGTCATTATTATTTCACGCTCAAGGATGCCGCGGCGCAATTGAGCTGCGTGTTGTTCAGCCGCGAAAAAGTGGCGCAACGCGCGCTGCTCGCCGATGGACAAAAGGTTTTGCTGCAAGGCGACGTGACGGTCTATGAGGCGCGCGGACAATATCAACTCATCGTGCGCGCGGTGGAATTGCAAGGCATTGGCGCGTTGCAAATCCAGTTTGAAAAACTTAAACAGAAACTCGCGGTGGAAGGTTTGTTCGCACCGGAACGCAAACGTTCTCTACCTGCTTTTCCGCAGCGCATCGGCCTCGTGACCTCGCCGACGGGCGCGGCGATCCGCGATGTGCTGCACGTGATTCAACGGCGCAATCCGGGCCTGGAAATAATCCTCGCACCCGCGCGCGTGCAAGGTGAAGGCGCGGCACGAGAGATCGCCGAGGCCATCCGGACGCTGAATGAATTTTCTGGTAGGAGCCGACGTGAGGAGCCTCATATTTCAAAATCGGAAATTAGTCAGAGCCTTCTCACGTCGGCTGCTACAAGGGAATTGGATTTAATCCTCCTCACGCGCGGTGGCGGGTCGCTCGAAGATTTGTGGGCGTTCAACGAAGAGCCGGTGGCGCGGGCGATTTTTGAATCACAGTTGCCAGTCGTCTCCGCTGTGGGTCACGAGATTGATTTCACCATCGCGGATTTCGTGGCGGATTTCCGCGCGGCCACGCCAAGTGCGGCGGCGGAAATTATCACCGAAGGCGTTTTCGCGAGCCGCGAATTTATCGGTGACGCCATGGACTTGATGCAACTGCGCGTGCGGCGGCGGCTGGAAAATGCGAAAGAAAATCTCACTTCGCTCGCTGGACGTTTCACGCGTTTGCATCCGCGCCGCAAACTAGACAACTCGCTGCAACGGCTGGATGATTTGCAATCCGTGCTCTGGCGCGGATTGAAAACTGCGGCGCATGCGCGCGGACTCGTTTTGCAACATCTCGCGGGTAGATTTTTGCGGGCGAAGCCATCGCTCGCGCTGAAGGTGCGCCGAGAAAATTTGCGGCAACTGGAAAAACGCTTGAATTCATTGGGGCCAGAGCAGGTTTTAGCCCGCGGTTACTCCATTACCACGGACGCGGCGAGTGGAAAAGTTTTACGCGATGCCTCGAAAATCAAGGTCGGCCAGAAGTTGAAAACGCGTCTGGCGAAGGGCGAACTTTTCAGCCGATCCGACGCGGCAAATTGATTTTCGTTGACTGATAATTTTGGTTTTGGCACTTGAACGGCATGAACAAATTAATTTATTCACTTCTCATACTTATTTCACTGAGCGCCGCCCGCGTCTGGGCTGACTTACCGGCGTGCTTTGTTGCTCCCTTCAGCGGTGACACCGGGGCCATTGAATTTTGGCAACCGGCGATGGGTTCCGGTCTGGGCGAAATGCTCACGACCGAGCTGGGCAAAATTAATAAATTCCAAATGCTTGAGGTCAATCAGCTCGGTGATCTGAAAAATGAGATCAACATGGGCGAGGATGGTTGGGTGGATCAGGCGCAGAAAGTTGATAAAGGTGGATTCGCGGCGGCTGATTTTATGTTCACCGCCAAGGTGACAAAGTTTGGCAACAAGCAGCAAAAGATTGGCCTCGGTGGATTTGGCGGCGGTGCGCTCGGGGCGCTCGGCATCAAGACGACCACGGCGGATGTGCGCATTGATTGGCGCCTCGTGGATGTGGCTACCCGCAAAATCATCAAGACCGGCTCAGCCGAGGAAACGCAAAAAGGCATGGGCTTTTCCATTGGTGGTGGCGGCGGCGGTGGCGGCGGTGCCATTGCATTTGATAACTCGGAATTCATGGATAGCGCGCTCGGCAAGGCCACGGTGAAAGCTTTGACCACCATTGTTTCGGATGTGCAGTCGATTCCACTACCGGAATCCGGTCGCGTGAAACAAAAATCTGCCATCGCGGCCAAAAGTTCCGCTGCGTCGGAGGCGATCTCGCAGGCAGCTCATAGCGTCCCCGGCAAAGTGCTCGCGGTCGCCAGCAAAGACGCCATCATCATTTCGCTCGGCTCCAGGAACGGGTTCAAAGATGGCGATAAAGTGAATCTTTACCAGACCATTGACACGAAGGACGAGAAGGGCAACGTGGTTTTCTCTGATGAAAAATTAGTGGGTGAGCTGACGATTTCTGCCGCGCAGGAAGAGAAAAGCCGTTGCTCCTATGCCGGCGACCTCACGGTGCTGCAAGGCTGGACGGTGAAGGCGAAGTAAACATTACCAATTCAAAACCAGCGCGGGCGCGGAACAAAATTCCGCGCCCGTTTTAATTATTGCGCGACGGCGCGGTAGAATTTCTGCGGCGCGTTGGAGACGGCTTCGGTAAAATTGAACGGCGAACCGTTGGTGAACACCGGGATCCAGTTCGCTGGGGTCAAGTTATTCGAGGTCTGCACGATATAGTTCGCCCCCACGCTGCCGGTGATGCTGAAAGTGAATTGACCATTCACAAAAGTGACCGGCGCGAGCGACGCGGCGATGGCGGTGATGAAGGACGTGCCGGAAACGGTGACCATGTCGAAGCGCGTCGTGCCCGAGGTCGCATAAGTGCTGCTCGGCGCATTGGCGGCGAGATACGACCCGCCGGGAGGACCGTTCGTGGCAGTGCTTTCAAATTCGGCCACGATGCGGAACGCGAAATTGGAATTATTATTCACACCGGGAAGAGCGGCGAGGCTGTTGGTGAAGGCAATAAAAGTTGCGCCCAAAGTCAGGGCCGTCGAGGTCGGGAAATCCACGAAGCTCGTGCCGTTGGTCGCATACTGCAGCCGGAAATATTTCCCGCCGGTGTTGCTGCTGCGGTGGCTCCACGAAATGACGAGGTTCTGTTTTCCGGCCGTGCTGACGCTGAATTGAACACCTGCGGTTTTGTTCCCCACCGTTGCCGCCGGATACGGCGTCGTGGTCCAGGCCGTGTTGTCGTTGGTTCCCGCCGGATCAAGCACGGTGTCACCACCGACGAACGAAGCCGCCACGCCACCAATCGGCGTGGCCGTGCCGCTGCCAACGGAAGGTGTCGTCGCGCCGGTGGCACTGCTCGCGTCCGGCGGACTGCTGTTGAAATTCCATTGCGCGAATACCGTCGGGTTGGTGAAGAGCACGCTCAGCGTCGCCACGGCGCTGGTCACACTGCCGACATTATTCGTAATGGCGACGGCATAATTTCCCACGCTCGCAGACTGCACGCTGGCGATGGCAAACGGATTCGTGGTGGCACCGGAAATGTTCGTGCCGTTGAACAGCCACTGGAAATTCAGCGGCGACGTGCCGGTGGCGGAGACATTGAATGTCGCGGTCTGCCCAGCGAGCACCGTCTGGTTTTGCGGTTGCGCCGTGATGGCGGGCGGTGCGTTGGTGACCAGCAACCTGGCAAGCGAACTCGTGACGCTGCCGAAATTATTGGTGATGAAGACCGAATAATTTCCGCCGTTCGTGAGTTGCGCGTTGGCAATGACCAAAGGATTCGTCGTCGCGCCCAGAATGTTCGCGCCGTTCAATAGCCATTGGTAATTGAGCGTGCCGCTGCCAGTCGCGTTGACGCCGAAGGAAATGTTCACACCGACGGCATTGGTTTGCGAGTTTGGCTGCGAGACGATGACGGGCGGATTGGTCGCGGGCGTGGCGAGGATGGAAAAATCTTTGATCACGGCCATGTGTTGCGCGAGGCCGGAGTCGGCGGCTTGCACGGGAGAGAAATTGTTCGCCAAATCGGTCGGGGAATAAACACGTGAATCAAACACCAGTCCATTGGGATAATTTAGCGCGCCGCAAACTGAGGCGGTTTCAAAATTAGTGAGCGCCAAGCTCGGCAGCACATAATCATGAGGTGCATTACGATTCGCACTGGTGTCGGAGACTCCGTTATTATCGACCGGAATCGGCGTGTCGGTGAGATAACCATTCCACGTTGTCACGCAAGCTTCACTACGACTGCCGGCGTTGAAATCGCCCGCAAGCACGATCCACGCATTCGCTGGAAAATTTGCCTGCATGAGCGCCTTGAGATTATTCGCTTCGGTGGCGCGCGCCGTGGAAGAACTCGTCAGCAAATGGACACTTACCACATACAGATCATTGGTGCCGGGCACATCAATCTGCGCCCACGCAAAACTGCGGTTAGCCACCTGTGTGTCCACCCAGTTCGTTGCAAAAATAATCGGATAGCGGCTGATGATGCCGTTGGGGATGTCGCCGTTGCCGCTCGTCGGCTCGCGATAATAAACGTAGTTGGTGCCGAACGCGGTGTCCACCAACTCGCGGAACGCGGCGGGATTATTCACATTCAAGCCGTTGGTGCTGGTGTAATTGAATTCCTGAATGGCGACCACGTCCGGCTTCAAGCCTTGCAAAATACGCAACGCAAATGGCTGGTAGCTCTGCGTGTTGCCGTTCAAGTTTGCGGCCATGACGCGGACGGTGACATTACTCTGGGCAAAGGCTGGGGTGAAAAAAAGAATTTCACTCAAAAGTAAAAAAACTCGCGCGCAGTTCAAAACAGACGGTGCATTCCTCATTGTGCCTTTATTGTCACCCGCCACGGCGAAAACTCAAGTGGACATTTCCCGCATGAGAATGTGAACTGGACGAACTCCGCTGATTTACCTAGAATTTCACCCGTGCCGAACCACACCAAAGGCGCGGGTCAAACCAGTCCCGCCAAAACTCCGCCGTTCGAGGAAGCGTTGCAACAGCTCGAAGCCGTCGTCGAAGCGATGGAATCGGATGATTTGCCGCTGGAGACCTTATTGGCGAAATATGAGGAAGGTGCGAAGCTGGTCAAAATCTGCCAGGAGAAGCTGGCGGAAGCGGAATTAAAAATCCAGCAGTTGGAAAAAACGGCGGCGGGCGAAATGAAATTGAAGCCGCTGGTTTTCGCTGAACAAGAATAATCTGGCCATCTGTGGCAAAAAATAAATTTATATGAGTCGTTACTTAGACATGGTTGACGCGCCCGAGCACGTCAAAAAACTCACCATCCCGCAACTGCAAGAACTCGCGGCGGACATCCGCACCGAGTTGATCGAGGGCCTCGCCAAGGGCGGCGGCCATCTCGGTCCGAATCTTGGCGTGGTCGAACTGACCATCGCGTTGCACAAGGTTTTCACCACGCCCAAGGATAAATTCGTCTGGGACGTGAGCCATCAGGTTTATGTTCACAAGATTTTGACCGGACGCAAAAATCGTTTCCGCACCATTCGCCAGACGGACGGCTTGAACGGTTTCGCGCTCCGCACCGAGAGCGAACACGATTGCTTCGGCGCGGGTCACGCGGGCACGGCGCTTTCTGCCGCGCTCGGCATGGCGGCGGCGCGCGACAAACGCGGCACGGACGAGCAAGTTGTCTGCATCTTCGGCGATGCAGCGTTGACGAACGGCATTTCGTTTGAAGCCATGAATAACGTCGCGCACACGACGAAAAAATTCATCGGCATTCTCAACGACAACGAATGGAGCATCGCGAAAAACGTCGGTGCGATTTCCGGCTATCTCAACAAGCTCATTACCAATCCGAGCTACAACAAACTCGCGAAAGAATTTGAAAGTTTCGTGCGCCGGTTGCCGAAAGGTGAACTCGCCATCCAACTCGCACATCGCGCCGAGGGCGGCGTCAAAGGCGCGCTCACGAGCGTCGGCTTGCAGCAAACCACGCAGGCGATTGACACCGACGGACGCGGCGGTCACGGCAGTCCCGTGTTCTTCGAGGAAATGGGGATGCGCTATCTCGGCCCGATTGACGGACATAATTTACCGCTGTTAATCAGCACGCTGGAATTTGCCAAGCAGTGTGATCATCCGATTGTCATTCACGTTCTCACGCAGAAGGGCAAAGGCTACGAAGCCGCGTTGAAATCGCCGGAAAAATTCCACGGCCTCGGACCTTACAACGCCTCGACTGGCGAAACGCCCGCAAGCAAACCCGGTTCGCCGCCCGCCTATCAAGACGTGATGGGCCAGACCATGGTTAAACTTTGCAAAAAGAATGTGGACATCGTCGGCCTCACCGCTGCGATGCCGACTGGCACGGGCATGAAACATTTGGAGAAGGCGATGCCGGAACGTTATTTCGACGTGGGCATCGCAGAAGAACACGGAGTTATTTTTGCGGCGGGCATGGCGACGATGGGTTATCGCCCGGTCGTGGCGATTTATTCTACGTTTCTCCAGCGCGCCTACGACTGCATTCACCATGATGTTTGCTTGCAGGATTTGCCCGTGATTTTCGTAATGGATCGCGCCGGACTTTCCGCCAATGACGGACCGACGCATCACGGCTTGTTCGACATCTCGTATCTGCGTTGTTTCCCGAATGTCATTGCGATGGCTCCGGCCAACGAAGACGAGCTTGCGGACATGATGCTCACTTGCACGACGATCAATCATCCGACGTTCATCCGCTATCCGCGCGGCACGGCGGAAGGCGTGCCGATGAAACCCGAACCGCAACTCATCGAAGTCGGCAAGGCGAAGATCACGCAGACATTTACGAACAACAAGCAACGCAAAGTCGCGCTGTTCGGTCTCGGACCAATGCACGCCATCGCGCTCAAAACCGCCGCGCAACTTGCGAACGAAGGTTTCGATTGTGCCGTCATCAATCCGCGCTTCACCAAGCCGATTGACGCCGCCGCGCACGAAACTTACGGCCACGAAGCCGACCTCGTTGTGACGCTGGAAGATCACGTGCTTATCGGCGGCTACGGCTCGGCGGTGCTGGAATTGTTCAGTGAGAAGCACGTCTCCACGCCGGTCATCCGCATCGGCTGGCCGGATAAATTCATCGAACACGCCACCACGCAGGACGAACTCCGCGCGAAGTATGGCTTGTCCGTGGAGAACACCGTCAACCGCGTGAAGGCGCAATTCGCGGAACCGGCTTTGACGAAGAAACAGCTCGCGATTGCGTAAACAAAGTTGAACGCTCACCTCAACATGAACTCCGATTTGGAAGTTTTTTTGATGAGTTAAAAAAGCACATTGCTCCACCCAAAGAAAAAACAATTTTTGCTTTGGATGGACGTGGTCACTACGAAAATCCGGTTTCGGATTTGCTCAAATTTTTCCTCAACCCGAACGCCGAACACGGGCTAAAAGATTTATTTCCCTCGACATTTCTTGAGTGCATGGGCGAAGGTCGTCCGTTCAATATGAAAGGCATTCGTATTGGGCGCGAAGTTCCAACTCTGCTTGGAAATAAAATTGACCTGCAAATTCTTGGAGAAGACTGGTGTCTCACCATCGAAAACAAAATTGATCACGAACCATTTAACAACTTTAA
>JANYFN010000203.1 GCA_025362675.1 Limisphaerales bacterium
GGTGGCCGCGTTGAAATCCGGTCAGGTCGGCGGTTACGGCACGGATGTTTTGGATCACGAACCGCCGTCCGCCGATCATCCGCTGCTCAAGCTGCCGAACGTCGTCTGCACGCCGCACGTCGCGTCGCGCACTTACGAAAGCGTGGTGCGGCAGGCCACCTGCGCCGTGAAAAATCTCATCCTCGCGATGAACGGCGAAAAACCCATCGCGCAGGTGAATCCTGAAGTTGGGTATTGCACAAAGGCAGATTCACGTAAAATTTAGCCAAAATCCTCAAAAATGGCAGAGTTCATTGCCTTCGAGCGTCACGACGATTGGCGATTGGATTCGAGTCGAAAGGCGAGGAAAGAATTTAACACGCTACCATCTGGCAACCAGAATGGGCATTCCAACAGCCTTAGTTTTATCATGGGAGAATTGCAAAGAGCATCCAAATGTTCATCAACTCAAGACTTTGACGTCCCTGTTGGATTTCGATGCGAGGAGGCTTACGCATTTCCGAAATAATACCAACACTGATCCAGCTAAAGTGAATAACGAGATGAAAGACCCCAACAGGAACCGATGATCTTGATAAACCAGTGTCACTTGGTGTTTCCCGGTTGGAATTTCTATGGCTTGGAAGGCGAAATTTGCCTGCCACAACCTTGCAGGTTTCTCATCCACAAAAGCCCGCCAGGCTGAGTAATATGTTTGCGACAAAACCATCACAGTTGGTGCGTTTGCCTGTGCCTCATAGGTTTGGAGCCGGGGGGTAAAGTTTTTTACCCGAACCATGCCGCCAACCTGATTCGTTTGCTGAAAAAACGGTTTTGCTTCCATCGGCAAATATACAATGTGTCGCGGATCAAAATTCGTCTGCAAAAGCAAGCTCGGCGTGTTGGAAAGTGCTACAAATACCGGCTTGATTCCGATGGTGCAGCACGGTAGATACGTTAGGCGAGGTTGCCATGATAAAAATTTGTCGGGATCTGAAATCATGGAAATGCCAAGAAAATCGGCAAGACCGGTAGGAAAATCCCTGGCCGCTGACTGAAAAAACCAGTTGAAAAGACTGCGCTGTTCGCGGACATAAAGTGAATAAAAACCATCAGGCACGGGAATGCCATCTAGGAGATTACAATCGCCCATCAAACCACATCGGCGGGATAAAAAATCCTGACCCAGATCCTTTAATTCGGAACCATACAAGGTGTCATGGCTTGCCTTGGTCATAAAGGCGCGCGACTCACCTAACTTGGGTAAGGGATGCAATCGTTCAGTCAAAATTCCTGGTTGAAATACGGTTGAATCAGCGGTTGGATTCTGCCGGGGGGCGTGAGTGGCGACATCCGACCAAACCAAAATTGGCAGCAGGATGCCCGCAATTATTTTAAGCCGGGCGTCGGTAATTTTTCCGATGTTCAAAACCAATGCAGCGATGCCGATGAGAAAAAAAGCACGCCACACACCATTCTGAAAGAGCACCGGCCACTCTTCATAGGCGATAGGATGTGATCGGGACCAAATCAAAACGCCAGTAATGACCATCATGGATAAAATCACCATGCCCACGAAGCAGCGACTTAAATTGCGGTCAGATTTGATACCCAGTGTTTGGTTGGAATTTATTTTGGCAATCAAGTAGGCAGCCAACAACGGAATGGAAAATACTGTCAGAAAAGCAAACTTGATTGGAAACCGCATAAAACCCAATACCGGGAAAAATTTCATTAGAGCCGGGTAGATAACTCCCGGATCGCCCAACGCCACGATAAATCCAAAGATGGCTAGCACCGCAAGCAACCAAACGCGAGGATTTCTGACTAGCAGTATGGCTGTTAGGGCCAGTGTCAGCATGGCAGCGCCAAGGTAATAAGATGAAGTCCAATCTTGGTTCCATTGAAAATAAACGCCCAGTGGTGCCCGATAACAATGAAAGAGCGGCACGAATAAATTAGCCCATCCCCACGTTGGTATCGTCCATATACTGGTTCCGTAGGCGGTGCTGCGGTCTGAATGCGCAAGTAATTCTAAAAACGGCAGCAACTGCACGGCGCTCAACGCAGCCACCAGGAACACCACTGCAAACAATCTCAGTGTGACCTTACTTTTAGGTATTCTGCCAAACATGATTGCGCCGACCCAAAGCAAGAAAGTGACGAGCCATGTGAAAACAATTATCTCCGGCGCGCCTGCCAGCATTTGATTGGCCCCAACCAAAGCCGCGATGATGACACGTTTTCCCCCAATTAAATATGCCTGTTCAACCAATAAAACCACCATCGGCATCCACGCTAGCGCAGCTAAATTGCTAATTTGCATCAGGCAATTTAAAGTCAGGCCATTAAACGCAAAGGCCACTCCGGCAACGGCACCCGCCAGACGATTTTGCGTCCAGCGCGAGGCGAGCAAATACATTCCAAATCCGGCTATGAACAAATGCCCCAACAAAAACAGATTTAATCCCCAGGACAGCGGCAAAATGAGGTAGATCAATGAAAGTGGATAGAGCGCAGCCGTATTCCATTGAGCTAGAAACGGGATGCCGCAATTGTTGTAGGGGTTCCAGAGCGGCACTTCACCGCGCCAGAAACTTTCGTGCTGAAAATAGGCGTTCGGGTAAGTGAAAATCCCTGAATCCCGGAATGCAAATGATTTAGTTCCCAATAAAATATCCGGAAAAAAAGCGGCAATCAGTCCAAGTAAAAGAAGAGCAAACCACTTTGGTGTTAGCCAGGCACCCGGCCCGTTGTCCACGACTGCACCCTTATCGAGAGTATCATCCACGCCAGAATTCATCCTGGCAAGTATGACAATTTTTACATGCACTTAAAGATATTTTGTGGTTCTTGGTGAACAGCACGTTGTTCGCAGCGTCCACCTTGTTCGTCACGCGGCCAAAGGCGTCGTAACCCCACGTCGTCGCCTGACCCTTGCCGTCCGTCAGCTTCAGCAGATCGCCCGCGCCGCTGAACGCGTAGCGGTTGGTCAGCAGCGTTTGATCGAAGCGTGGGCGGAATTGCATCAGGACGCGCTGCTGGAAGATTGGCGGCGATTGCAGGCTGGACAACTGCCGCAGCCAATCGCACCTTTGCAATAATGAAACATCCGATCTACAAAGTGCGTTCCGTGAAGATCGCCGCGCCCTACACGCTGCGCGTGGGGTTTGACGACGGCACGGAGCAGACGATTGATTTTCGTCCCGTGCTGGCGGGCGAGATGTATCGTCCGCTGCGCGAACTGGCGCTGTTCAATCAGGTGAAAATTGATGCCGAAGTCCACACGCTCGTCTGGCCGAACGGCGCGGATTTTGACCCGGCGCTGCTGCACGACTGGCCGGAAAATGCCGGGGCGCTGGCCGACCGCGCTCGCGAATGGGAATCGCAACCGGCTCATGCTTGAAATGAAAAATATTACGGAAGTGGCCAACATTTTGTAGATCGTGGGTAAAATATGTCACTAGAAAACACGCTGACCGACATAGTAAACCGTCTTCGACAAGGACGGTTTCCGAATGAGCAGGCAATTTCTCAAGGCATTGTTTTACGAGTGCTTCAGGAGCTTGGATGGGATACTTGGGACACCACAATAGTTTGGCCGGAGTTCAAAACCGGTGAAGGTCGTGTTGATTTTGCTCTTTGTCATCCGCCATCGAAGCCCGCTGATTTCATTGAAGTAAAACAACCAGGCAAAGCAGAAGAATCTGTCCGGCAGGCTCTCGAATACGCATTTCATACTGGAGTTCCATTTGTCGTGTTGACCGATGGCAGAACATGGAGTTTCTATC
>JANYFN010000249.1 GCA_025362675.1 Limisphaerales bacterium
CGCACGCCGATCTGCGTGGTCGGTTTGCGTGATTCCATTTTGGTGCAGACCGATGATGCGGTGTTGCTCGCGCACAAATCGCAGGCGCAGAAAATCAAGGAATTGGTCAAGCGGATGTCCGAGGATAAGCGGTTGAAGAAATTGATTTAGGCCTGACTCAAAGATGAAAACATAATTGAAAGCTGCGTTAGTTTTTTGTCCGTTGATCCATTAAAAAACGCTATTCACTCAATGTAAGCGGCATATTTCTACTCATAGCGCAACGATTCAATCGGGTCTAAGTTGGCCGCTTTCCACGCCGGGTAGGTGCCGAAAATAATTCCCACCACGGAACAAATTGCGAGGCCGAGGCAAACCCAGTCCACGGGGATGACCGGCGGAAGTTTCATGAAGACGGCGAGCAGGTTGCCGCCGAGAATGCCGAACACCACGCCGATGAGGCCGCCGACTTCGCAGAGCACAACAGCTTCCATGATAAATTGCACCATGACGTTGCGCTTCTTCGCGCCGATGGCGCGGCGGATGCCGATCTCCCGCGTGCGTTCGGTGACCGACACGAGCATGATGTTCATGATGCCCACGCCGGCCGCGATGAGCGCGATGCTGCTGACCATCATGACGCCGAGGCGAACGGCTTTGGTGAAATTCTTGAACTGTTCGATCATGGAATTATTGGAGACGAGTTCGAAATCATCTTCGACGCCCGGGCGCACTTTGCGGATCACACGCATAGCGGCGCGGACTTCTTCCATGGTGTCGTCATAGCTCGCACGGTTGCGCGCCTGCACGAGGGCATTAAGGCTCCACCACCAGCGGCCGTAACGTTTCAAGCCAGTGGTGATGGGCACGGCGGCAAAATTATCCTGATCGCCGCCCATCGCGCTGCCTTTCGGTTCGAGCACACCAATGACGGTGTATTTGATGCCATCGATTTTCACTTCTTCGCCGACGGGCGTGCAGTTGGGGAAAATATTCGTGGCGAGTCCGTTGCCGAGCACGCAAACGGAGCGCGTCCCGTCCACGTCGCTATCGGTGAAGAGGCGACCTTCGGCGAGCGTCCAGTTGCGCGCGGGAAAGCTACCGGGGGATTCACCGTAAAGGCGCACGTTGGGCACGCTGTTCTTGAAGCGCGTGGAAAAATCATTCGCCCGCAAACCGATTTCCATACCGATGTTGAGCGGTAATTCGGTGCGGCCGGAAAGCTTTTTGATGTCCGCCATCGTGATGTTTTTTCGACGCCAGAATTTTTCGTAGTCGCCGCTGGACATGCCGAAATAAGCGCCGGGAAATTTCCGCACCATGAAGGTCTCGCTGCCGAGCGAACTCAATTGCCGCTCAATGTTGCTCTGCATCACGCGCATGCCGGTCATCACGACGATGATGGAAAACACGCCGATCATCACGCCGAGGAGCGTGAGCGCGGACCGCAGCTTGTGCGCCGTGATCGCCCCGATGGCCATCGAGAAGCTTTCGCGCAGCTCCGCAAAAATATTGGTGCGGTGTTTATTCATTACGCAAGGCGTCCACGGGGTTCATTCGCGCCGCGCGCCACGCGGGAAAAAAGCCGGACAAAATTCCCGTCACCGCCGAGACCAACAGCGCGATTCCCACAATCAATGGTGACAACGTGGCGGGCATGACGCGTTGCAATAGCAACGTCGCTGGCCACGCGATCAGCAACGCAATCATCCCGCCCAACAAACAGATGCACGCGGCTTCGATAAGAAATTGCAACAGGATGGTGCGACGTTTTGCGCCAATCGCTTTGCGCACACCGATCTCGCGCGTGCGCTCGGCGACGGATACAAACATGATGTTCATGATGCCAATGCCGCCGACGAACAATGACAAGCCGGTGATGAATAAACCAATGCCACCAATGGTTCCCGCGATCCGGTGAAACATTTCGATGAACTGATTTTGTTGGATCACGGCGAAATTATCCGGATCGTTCGGCGCCAGATGGCGACTGCGCCGCATGACCGCCCGCAGCTCTTCCTTGGCATCGTCGAGCTGATCGAGATTCGCAGCCTTCACTTGGATCTGATAGGACGGACGATCATCAATGGCGGCGATAAATTGCGGTAGCGGCATGATCACCGAGTTGTCCGCGCCGCCAGTATCATCAAAACCACCTTGCCGCTCCAATAATCCAACGACTTCAAATTCGTGTTTCTCCACGAGAATTTTTTGGCCGAGCGGAGATTCGCCAAGAAACATATTTGTCGCCAGGCTGGATCCGATCACACAGACCGGACGACCGCTGCTGATACATTCTGCCGAGGACAAAAATCGTCCGCCAGCAATCGTCAATCCGCTCGTGGCCAGATACGCCTCGGTGCTGCCAATCACGGGCACGGAATCCGAACTGCGTTTGAAATATTTCACTTTGCACTGATCCTGCGCGACCGGCGCGATGGCTGAGGCTAGGTTCAGTTCGCGTTGCAACGTTTCAAATTCAGCGTGCGTGAGGCTGGGATTTTTTTGGGCCGCGCGCCACGCCTTGTCCGAGTCATAAAACCAGTTGCGTTGCGAAACGAACAAAACATCCGCCCCGATGGACGAAATGCTGTTCATGAAAGAATTGTTCAAGCCTTGAATCGCCGTGCCCATCAGCGTCACCGTGACGATGCCGATGACGATACCCAGCGTGGTCAGCACGGAACGCAGTTTGTTCGCGCGGATGGCGCTCCATGCGATCAACAAACCTTCGCGCAGTTCGGTGGTGAAATTCATCGCGAGAATTACCTCTTCACTTTTTCATCGCTCGCGATTAGCCCGTCGCGGATGCGGATGATGCGCGCGGCGTGCAACGCGACTTCTTCTTCATGAGTGACGACGATAATGGTATTGCCTTTGTCCGCGAGTAATTGAAACAGCGCCATGATCTCGGTGCCGGTCTTAGAATCCAAATTTCCGGTCGGCTCATCCGCGAGTAAAATTGAAGGCTTGTTCACGAGCGCGCGCGCGACGGCGACGCGCTGCCGTTGTCCCCCGGAAAGTTCGTTCGGCTTATGATGCACGCGATCCGCGAGGCCAACGCTCGTGAGGGCCGCCATCGCAATTTCGCGCCGTTCCCTCGCGGAGATCCCTGCGTAAACCAAGGGTAATTCTACGTTGCGCAATGCATCCGAACGTGGCAGCAAATTGAAGGTTTGAAAAATAAATCCGATCTCGCGATTCCGGATTTCGGCGAGCTGGTTATCGTTCATCTCACTAACGCGGCTGCCGTTAAGTTCGTAACTGCCGTCCGTCGGCGAATCGAGACAGCCGAGCAGATTCATCATCGTGGATTTGCCCGAGCCGGACGGCCCCATGATGGCGACGTATTCGCCGCGCTCAATATCCAGCGACACACCGCGCAACGCGTGAACCGTCTCCGCGCCCATCTGGTAACGCCGCGAAATATTTTGAAGTCGAATGAGGCTCACAAACAAAGGTTGAATCGAACATTATGAATCACAAAAAACGCCCGGCGCCCAATGGTTCATTTCATTTTCCCTTCTTCGGAATCCTTATCTTTGCCGCCGGGAGTTTTCTTGATTTTCTTGCCATCTTCCAACGTGCGGGTGATCGCGTTCAGGTTGCCGGTGACGATTTCGTCTCCTTCCTTCAAGCCATCCGTGACTTCGTAATAAGTATCGTCACTGATACCCAGTTTCACGGGAACCGCCTTTACTTTTTCACCATCTAAAACGAAAACTACTTCCGTCGGCTTGTTGCGGTTCTCCACCGATTTGCCATCGTGCTTTTTCACCTCAGAAACAACCAAGTTCGTTTCGCTGCCGGTTACGGAATTGGTGTCGCCTTCCTTTTTGTTTTTCAAATTGCGCGCGGTCACAGCGGCAATCGGGACGGAAATGGTATTGGTTCGCGTGCGCGTTTCGACCGTGGCCGTCACTGACATTCCCGGCCGAAAATTTTCCACCTCTTGAAACAGAATCCGCACTTGAAACAACGTGGCGGATTGTTGCGACGATGAATTGCCACTAAGGGCTGAGCGGGCATCCAATCCTTCGGAAGAATTTGCCACGTCGGTAACGATGCCAGAAAACTTTCTGTCCTTGAACGAATCCACTTCCATTTTCGCCTTCTGTCCGGGTTGCAGATTCACGATGTCAGATTCGCCAATGTCCACGCGCGCTTCGATCGCGCTCAAATCTGAGATCACCATGATATCCGTGCCCGCGTTCTGCACCGTGCCCAACACGCGTTCACCCGCCTGGGAATTGAGTTTCGTGATGGTGCCATCCATCGGCGCCAGAATCGTGGTCTTGTCGAGCGAATCCTGCGCGCTGTCCACATTCGCCTTCGCCACTTCCACTTGGTGGATGGAACTTTGAACCTGCGCCCGCGCCACATCATTCGCCACTTTGAAGCTGATATATTCTGACTCCGGCAATAATTTTTGCCCGAACAATTCTTTGTTGCGCTTGAACTCCGCCTCCGCCTTTTCGAGATTCGCCGCCGAGGTGGTTTTCCCAGCGAGCGACGATTGATAATTCGCCTCCGCCTGGTTCAACGAGGCCTTGTAAAATTCCGGTTTGATCTTCAGCAACAAATCGCCCTTGTGAACGAACTGCCCTTCCTTGACGTTCAGTTCGGTGATTTCGCCGCTTACCTCCGGGCTGATATGCACCTGTTTCACGGGGTAAATCTTGCCGTTGGCAATCACCGTTTCCGTGATCGAATGGCGGGCAACCTTTTCCGTCTGCACGTTGACCGCAGGCTCATTTTTTTTGAGTGACGCCACAGTCGCCCAAGCCACCAGACCGAGGAACACGCTGGCGATAATGAAATATTTTTTCCGTCCCTTGCGTTTTAAAGAGAGGGCCGGCTTAGGTAAAATCGGAGGAGGTTCCACAGCGCGAGCCTGCCGCAATCAAACGGAATTGTCCAGCGCACGTATCCGCCTTTCCAACTTGGCCCGCCAGAAAATCAGCGCGAACGCCGCCGCCTCACTCGGTCGGGATTAAAACCACCTGTAATTTGCGCGTGCATTTTGCAGCGGATGATTTTTAATAACGGCATGACAATTTGGATTTTAGCACTTTTATGTCTGGCATTGGCGGCGCTCGCGGGCTGGCGACAGGGTGGCATCCGCGCGGCCATTTCTTTCGGGGCCATTTTGATCGCCGCGCTGCTCGCGACTTTAGTGGGCAAACTTTTTTCATGGCTGCTTCCGCTGCTCGGCGTCACCAATCCCATCACGCTGTGGGCGGTCTCGCCCATCTGCGGTTTCGCATTGGTGCTCATGCTGATCAAGATCGCGGCGCAAAACGTCCACAAAAAAGTCGAGGTGTTTTACCGATACCAAGCCGGGGATTTGCGGCTGACACTTTGGGAACGGATGAACTCGCGCCTCGGCATCTGCGTGGGCCTGTTGAACGGCACCGCGTATTTTATCTTGATCAGCTTTGTGATTTTTCAGCTCGCCTATTTGACGTCACAAACGGCCGTTGCGGCGAACCAACCCCTGCTGACCCGACTCGTGAATCAGGCGGGCGCAGATCTGCAAAGCACCGGCATGTCGCGCGCGGCGGCGGCAGTTGCCACCTTGCCGCCGATGTTCTACCAGCTCGCAGACACCTCCGGTTTCCTGATGCAAAATCCACAGGCAGCCCCGCGACTTGTGGATTACCCCGGCCTCGCCTCCTTGTGGGAGCGCGATGAGATGCAACCGCTCGTGCAAGATAGCTCGCTGACCAACGCCATCGCCACCGGTGCGTCGGTCAACTCGGTTTTGAACCTGCCATCCGTGCAGGATTTTTTGAACAATAAAAAACTCTCGCAGTCCGTCTGGGGAATTGTGCAGACGAACTATGCGGACATCACAAATTATCTCGCCACCGGAAAATCGAAATTTGATAGCGAAAAAATCATTGGCCACTGGGAGTTCAATCCCGCGGTGACTTTCGCCTGGATGCGTCAAGATCGTGCCCGCATGACCAGTAAGGAATTATTGGCGCTGCGCACTTGGGTTTACCAATCCTACGCCCAAACCCGCCTCATGCTCACTGGCGACAACCAGGTTTTCATCCGCAGCCTGCCGAGCGTTCGCACGGGTTCCGGCCAACAGTTGCCCACCACCGATCTGAATAACTGGAAGGGCGATTGGAGCAATGATGGTAAAACCTATACCTTCCACGTCACATTTGAGAGCGAAGAAAAGTTCCTTACCGGAACTACCGAAGGGATACGACTCACGGTCAAAGACGGTCGCAATACCTACATCTTCGACAAGGTGGAATGATTTCAGGACACGGCGCAAGCCACCGCGCTGTTTTTGAGACACAGCCGCTCTAGTATCATTGGTTTTCAATGTCATTCTGAATTGGCCCACTCTTTGCTAGATGTGAGGCATGACGATCACAACCATTGCATCCTTAGTTACCATCGCGCTGGCGGGACTTGCGCCGGCGAGCTGCCATAAAATTGCTGCGACCAACAGCTCCAGAGCCGCCGCCGTCGCGAGCCAGAACAATGACACCAATAGTTTGGCCGCGCTTATCAATAACAATGGCACCAACTGTTTTCTCGGTGATTTGACCCTCACGAACCATACGGAAACACTGGTAAAAATTGGCAACAACAAACAGTGCTATTTCACGACCAAGATGATTGATAGCCGAAATGCCCAAATCACGCTGGCCTTCGAATGTAAGGAAACCAACAGCAAATCCAGCAATCTCGCCGTCGCCCAAATCGTCACGAAGTCGGACAAGCCGTATGAAATCGCGCTGGGAAATTGTTCCCTTTCTTTCACGCCGCACATCGTTCCCGAATAGAATTTGTTAATTGTTTGTTTGTTTGACCGCCGGATTCCAGAAATGGAATCCGGTTTTTTTTGGAAGGAGAATTCGGCGGAGAAAATCGAAGTCAACAAAATGGGACACTGATTCCATTTTTAGAACACGCCCAGACAATCGATTTAAGACAAAAAAGCAGGCCGGTCCCGAGGACTGGCCTGCCACTGTAAGTTGTTGGGGGGATCAATTCATCAAACAAGTTTGAATGAAGCGGGCGACACAGCCCAGCGCACAAACGAGTCCGATGGGCGCGAGAAAATTGAGCTTGGCGCTGCGGACGGAGTGGGTCAACGCGATGGCGTTGATATTTTTGCCGTAGTCGGTGCGTTGTAAAAATTGCGTATTCGAATTCATACCCAATACCTAGCAGGCATCAGGCCAATTTGAAGCGGCGAGGAATAAAAATTACTTTAGAATCACAAGCGTCATTTTACGGACACGATGGCGGCAAATTTCTGCAAGGCGGCCGCGAAGGCTTTGGGTTCAAAATCGGGGATGGATTGCGCGAGTTTGAACAGTTGGTTGAGCTCAGCGTCCGCCTGGTGGTTGTTTTCGGCGGCGAGCAAACGGTCGAACGCAAGCACCAGCCGCTCGGCGCGGCGAGCGTGAAGTGACGGGCGGATATTTTCATCCCGGAAATCTGAGGCGACGTCCGCCAGCCGTGCCAGACAGTCGTGCGTCATTTGATTTGACCAAACAGAATCGGATTTTTCACGCGCAAACGCATCTGCCAAACGTTGTCTGCCTTCAAAATCTTCCGCCATCGTGCCCGGCGTCAATTGCTGATCCGTCGCTTTGCTTAACAGCCACGACAGGGCATAAATACGATCCAATAAATTTGTTTCTGTCATGCGCGGCGACAGTTCATTCGCGGAGTGGATTTGAGTTAGCTGCCAGCTCATTTCCCGCAACGCTACCGCCTGCCCGACCAGCCACGCCTGCGCGCCGTTGCCATTTTTCTCCGCGCTCCAATGTTTCGGTTCGGCGCAACTTTGTCCGTCCAATTCAAAAATCAATTCCGGGTGCCCGGCCTTTAGGAGCGCGGGCGAAACCACTTGGTGGCAGGCCACACAGGTATTGGCGCGGACGTAAAGGCTTTGCAGATCGCGCATGCCTGCAGCGGTGCGATCAGCGCGTGTGTAATCCTTGCGCGTGTGTGAGCGCAGCCATTTCTCCGCCGGGCCATGACAGCTTTCGCAGGACACGCCTTCGCTGATTTTGAAATGTTCCCCGCGCAAATTTGCGGGCACTCCATGCAGCGGCGCGTGGCAGGTCGTGCAGCGAGCATCGGCGGTAGGCTCATTGATCTCCAGCGTCTCGGCGATTTGTTTCGAACGCGCGCTCGTGAGTGTTGCCGGCGGGCGTTGGGAATGGAAATCTTTGATGGACCAGGTGAGAAATTGATTTTGTTTCATGCCCCCGCCGCCATGGCAACTTGAGCTAGCACAGGAGTTGGCTCCCCAATATTTTGCAAGCGAGTCGTCCGCGCGCACCGGGGCGATGGCCAAGAGCAGGGCCGCAAAGAGGTAGCTACAAAATGTTTTACTCACAACGTCAAATTGGTTAATGGAGAGGGAGCGTGAATGCAACCATAATTGATTCCCTGCGCGATTCCAGCGCAGGCAGTTTGAGTTTAGTGGGCGGCATTGCGCTTCTCGCCGGACTCTTCACCTGGCTGATTCTGGAAATTTTTCGCACCTTGCTGCGCACATTTTCCGAACACCGTCAACAAGGTCTGGCGCATGAAAAGCTTCGTGCCCAGCTCGCTGAAACCAAACTTCGTTGCCGTGAGGCCGAACACGCGCAGACGGGCTGGAATGGCATCCGTAAATTTGCCGTCGTCAAAAAAGTCATGGAATGCGACGACGTCAACGCCTTCTATCTCAAACCGCACGATGGGCGCCCGCTGCCACAATTTAAGCCTGGTCAATATCTCACTTTCCAACTCGATCTGCCCGGACGCGATAAGCCGCTCATCCGTTGCTACTCGCTTTCTGACAGCCCGCATCAAAAGGAGTATTACCGCGTCACCATCAAAAAAGAAAAAGCGCCGTCGGATAAACCGGAAATGCCCCCGGGCGCCGGTTCCAGTTATTTCACTGATGTGGTAAAAGAAGGCGACATCCTCAACGTCAAAGCGCCCACCGGCCATTTCTTTTTGGACATGGCGAAAACCAATCCGATCGTGCTGCTGGCGGGTGGCGTCGGCATCACGCCGATGTTGAGCATGGCCAACGCCATCGCTGCCAGCGGCTCCAAACGCGAGGCGTATTTCTTTTTTGGCGTGCGCAATCGCTCCGAGCACATACACAAAGCAGAGTTGGAAAAACTCGCGGCAGAAAACGACAACATTCATCTGCACATCGCTTACAGCAAACCCAGTGAGCAGGATGTGAAAGGAAAAGATTTTCAACACGAAGGCCGCGTGGGCATTGAGCTTTTGAAAGAGATTTTGCCGTCGAACAATTTTGAATACTACCTCTGCGGCAGCGGCGCGTTCATGAAAAGTTTGACCGACGGCCTCGAGGTGTGGGGCGTGCCGGACAAAGACGTGCACTTTGAGGCGTTCGGTCCAGCGACGGTTAAGAAAAAAACGGTCGCGCCTTCGCCGAGCGAAACGGTTCATCTCGCAAAAATCAATGTGACGTTCGCGCGCTCCAACAAAACCGTGCATTGGGAACCGGCGACGGAAAATTTGCTGGAGTTTGCCCAGGCGCAAGGCGTGAAGATTGATTCCGGCTGTTGCGCCGGGAGTTGCGGTTCCTGCGTCGTCGCGATCAAATCCGGTGAAGTCAATTATTTGAAAAAGCCAGACACCACCCCGGACGCGGGCACCTGCCTCACCTGCGTCTGCCGTCCGAAAAGCGATTTGGTTTTGGATGCGTGAGAAATTTCAAATGAATATTCGGGAAAACATTTTTGTAGGCGACATGGTTTTAGTGGATGGCACGCGTCCTTCCCCCTCACCCCGGCCCTCTCCCGAGCAGAGAGGGAGAATTGTTTCCGGCGTTTTGGCAACACGAACACTGACTTTTGCTCGACGGCACTCGAATTTTAAGAATGCGTTCAACGGCTGTTCCCTCTCCCCGGGGGAAAGGGTTAGGGTGAGGGGAAACGGGTTGATCACATTCACTGTGCCGTCACAGTTTTCTCCGCCGACAAACTCCCAAAACTGATGCCCGCCGCCCCGACTATTCTCGAACGCCCGCAACGCTGGGACGCCGCGTTCGATGCGAACATGACCGACGAGGACTTGAGCCGACTGCTCATAACCGCGCCGTTCAACGGGATGGATGCGGAAAAATTTCCCAAGCGCACGCCGCTCCGTGAAATCATTCGGAACGACATGCGCATCCTGAAATTTCGCAAAGGCGAAATCATCATGCGTCAGGGCGACTACGGCACGTCCGCATTTCTGATTTTGCAAGGCACGGCGCGCGTCGTGCTGAAACCGGATTTAGCCCCGTCACTATTGGGCCGTCAGGCGACGAACAAGAAAGGAATCTTCCGCACGCTCGCCCAACTCTGGAACCGCTCGCGTCCGCCGGAAGTGTTGCCGCGCACCTTGCTGGGGCAAAGCTCCGGCGTCAGCGCGCGACAAAACGAAAACGAGACGCGCGTATTCCTACAAGACGTGCCGCGCATTTTAGATCAGCACCGCACGGCGGAAATGTTCGCCGGCGAATTCTTCGGCGAGATCGCCGCGTTGAGCCGCATGGCGCGCACCTCCACAATTTTTGCGGACAGCGACGATGCTGAGTTGCTGGAAATCCGCTGGCAAGGGTTGCGCGATCTCATGAAATACGATGACGCGCTCCGCACGCACATCAACAAGATTTACCGCGAACGCGCCCTCGCCTCGTATCTCCGCGCCACGCCACTCTTCAAAAATTTATCGAAGGAACAACTTGATCGCGTCGCCGAGGCCGTGGAGTTCTCCACGTTCGGCGACTACGACTGGTCGGGCGAATACAAGCGTCTCGCACAAGCCGGCAGCGTGCGACCAGAGAAAGAGCCCGTCATTGTTGGCGAAGGTGATTATCCGAACGGAATTGTTTTGTTGCGCGCCGGCTTCGCGCGGGTGAGTCAGAAATTTGGCGATGGCGAGCGCACGCTGAATTACATCGGCGCGGGACAAATTTTCGGCCTCAACGAAATCGCGCACAACTGGCGCAACAAGGAGGCGACGGTGAACATGCAGTTCTCGCTCCGCGCCATTGGCTACACGCATTTACTCGTCATCCCGACGCGCGTGATGGAAGAGATCGTCCTACCATCGCTCCCAAAAAACGAATTGCCGCCGCCTATTGAGAAACACGAAGACGATTTGGATTCCGCGCCGCCGGAAAATGCCGTGCGCGAAAAAGTTGGTGCAGAAATTTTAGAATTTCTCACCGAGAACCGTTTCTTCAACGGCACGGCCACGATGGTCATTGACCTCGACCGCTGCACGCGCTGCGACGATTGCGTGCGCGCCTGCGCCTCGACGCACGACAACAACCCGCGCTTCCTCCGCCACGGCCCGAGCGCCGGGCGGCTGATGATCGCCAACGCCTGCATGCACTGCGCCGACCCCGTTTGCATGATCGGCTGCCCGACGGGCGCGATCCACCGCGAGTCGTTCGCCGGGCAGGTCGTCATCAATCCCGCGACGTGCATCGGCTGCAAATCCTGTTTCACGAACTGTCCATACGACGCCATCCGCATGGTCGAGGTGCGCGACGAGCGCGGCGAACTACTCGTGGACCAGGAAATGAAACCCATCGCGAAAGCGACCAAGTGCGACCTCTGCGTGGAAAATCACGGCGGCCCCGCGTGCGAACGCGCCTGCCCGCACGGCGCACTCACGCGGATGAATTTGAACAATCTCGACTCGCTGGCGAAGTGGTTAAAATTGTAAAAACCAAAATGCAACCACAGGAATTTGAAGACGCTAAGCTGCTTTGGAAAATGTTTTATGCGGGGCAGTGCTTCAAGCACGCGCAATCCGCAGCAAAATATATTTTTCAAAATGCGATTGAAGAAGGCGGTACAGTATTTTACCCGCTGATAACGTCCATCTACGTTCTCTATGGAAAGCCATTTTTGAAGAATTATGGTGTTGGATCACTTAACGAAGACTTAATCCCAATCGAACATCTTAAACTTCACACAGATTTACTAGAGTATCGGCATCAGACCTACGCCCATTCGCAAGCAACAAGCTTTGAGTTGCCTGATGTGGGTAAAGCCAATCAGGTGCGTTTAGTGCGTCGGCAAACAGACAAGAGTTTATTTTGCAGTCAATTTCAAGCGACTCATCCCTTATTGGATCAAATAATAGATTTGTGCCAACAGCTTCAGCAGAAAACCGAAGCCACAAAAATTGAACTATTTAAAAGATATGAAAAATACGTTCCATCCGCAGTTGGTGAGTATGTGTTAAATGTTTACGAACAAAATGGTCAGCTTTTTGTG
>JANYFN010000251.1 GCA_025362675.1 Limisphaerales bacterium
TCATCAAAAAGCTGGGTTGACTCAGCTCAAAGGTGAGTCGGGTCGGAATTAGCTGGGTCAACCGAGGAAAATGGTGAGTTGACTCATCAATTTGCTGAGTCAACTCACCGGAATCATGACTTAACTCACCTTTTTGATGAGCTAGTCCATTATTGGGACACTTTCTGGCGCGGGATTGCTATGGCAAATCAAAATAACCTTAGCACAGCCGAGGCGGGTAGGGCGCGTCGCTCCGGGCGCGCCGTTTGAATGCGGCAAGACGTGTGAACGAGCAACCAGATTCGTGGCGGGCAGCGGACTGACCCGCCCGACCCGCCGTCGCGTCCGCGGCGCGGGATGGTTGGAGTTCACGCTTTGCGTGTTCCCGCCCGCACCCGCTAATGCGTGAACTCCAACCGGCGACCGCTTCCTACGAAACTTAGTGATCTGTTCGTTTTCATCTTTCGATAAATAGTTCGCACCGACGGTGCCCGGTAGGGCGCGTCACTCCGCGCCGCGCCAAAAATTGTTGCGGATTATTCCAATGGCAGCTTGCTTCGCGGAGGCTATCGGCGTTAAGATTTTTCGACCTTCAGGAAAATAATATTATGTCATCACATACCGGACGCCAAACTGCCAACGTCAGCAAAGTTCTCTGTGTCATCATGGGCGGTGGTCAGGGCACGCGACTATTTCCGCTGACGAAGGATCGCGCGAAGCCGGCCGTGCCGCTCGCGGGTAAATATCGGCTGGTGGATATTCCCATCTCGAACTGTATCAATTCGGGTTACCGCCGCATCTATGTGTTGACGCAGTTTAATTCCACGTCGTTGCACGGGCACATTTCGCGCACTTACAAATTTGATCATTTCTCCAGCGGCTTCGTAGAGATTCTCGCGGCGCAGCAGACGTTCAATAACACGTCGTGGTATGAAGGCACGGCGGATGCGGTGCGGAAAAACCTGATGCACTTTCTGAATCACGATTTCGACTACCTGCTCATCTTGAGCGGCGATCAGTTGTATCGGATGAATTTCGAGGAGGTCATCGCGCAACATCTGGCGACGGAGGCGGAGATCACCATCGCCACGATCCCGGTCGGGACCGAGGAGGCAAAATCGCTCGGCATCATGCAGATTGATGACACCAATCGCATCACACGGTTCGTGGAAAAGCCAAAAGATCCGGCGATCTTGGATTCGTTGAAGATTTCGGCGGAAGCGAAAAAGAATTTTGACATCAAGGCACCGGGTGATTCGTTCCTCGCCTCGATGGGCATCTATGTTTTCAATCGGAAGGTGATCTGCGAACTGTTGGATAATCCGCTCTCGGATTTCGGCAAGCACATCATCCCGCACGCGATCACCACGCGGCGCGTTTTTTCCTATGTGTATCAAGGTTATTGGGAGGACATCGGAACGATCCGCTCGTTCTTCGAAGCGAATCTTGATCTCGTGAGCGAGCTGCCGCGCTTCAATTTCTTCGACATGAGCGCGCCGATATTTTCGCGTCCGCGCTATCTGCCCGGCTCAAAAATCAACGGGGCGCAGATTGATCACGCGGTCATTTCTGACGGCTGCATCATCAACCGCGCGCGGATCAATACAAGCATCGTCGGCTTGCGCACCATTGTCGGCTCGGGGACGGAATTGAACCGCACCATCGTCATCGGCAGCGATTTTTATGAATCGCTCGAATCCGTTTTGCGTAACGAGGCGGAAGGGATTCCGCGCATCGGCATCGGCGAGAATACGCGCATCGAGAACGCGATCATTGATAAGAATGCGCGCATCGGCAACAACGTCACCATCTCCCCAGTGGGCAAGCCGGAGAACGTGGACCACGAAAAATATTTCATCCGCGATGGCATCGTGGTGATTCCCAAAGACGCGGTGATTCCGCACGGGACGGTGATTTAGTTTGCGCCGACTTTACAAACTTCTGATTCACGCCGCTGCGCCAGCTCGGCGTAAATCTGCGGCGCAAGCCATTGGTGTTTTTAGAAGAAAAGCCAAGGTGAAGCCGAATTTAATTCCGCGCAGGGAAGCCACGCTCGGAGCCATATTCGCAACGCTGGCTTGAGTATTTAGAATCTCCACGCTTGCGGCCTCAAGATAAATTCAGGCGCATTTCCGCGCCGGCGTAGTTCACCGTTTTGATTTCGCGGCTGATTCCGGAAATGAAAATCAAACAATATTCACGCTTCGCAATCAGGCTGGGAAAAGTTCCCCGCCGCGCGCCAATCGTCAGTTCGCCCCGAGCTTCGTTCCAGGAAAACTCCACCAGCGCAAACGCGCCCCGCTCGTAATCGTAGCCGTCGCCCGCATCTTCGTAGTGCGTGAATGCCCCGTCCGCACCGCGATAGATACGAACTTCCAACGGTGCCGCCGGAAACTCATCCACGAATTGCATCGGCTCGGTCAGCGGCAAAATGGAACCGGCACGAACGAACAACGGCAGCGTTTCCAACGGTGCGGCGGTCGTGATAATTTGTCCGCCAACAAAAACCTTTTCCGTCCAAAAATCAAACCACGTTGTGCCCGCTGGCAGATAAACGCGGCGGCTCTTAGCTGCGGCGGTGATCGGCTGAGAATTTTTTTCGTAATACATCGGCGTCGTCACGGGACAAACCAGAAGCGCTGGACCGAAGAGAAATTCATCCGTGAGGTCGTGCGTTGCCACATCGTCAGGAAAATCCAGCGCCACGGCGCGGAGCATCGGCGTGCCTCGCAGCGTCACCTGCGCGGCCAGCGAATAAATGTATGGCAGCAGTTGGTAGCGCAGCCGAATGTATTTCGCGATGGTATCGTAGAAGGGATTTCCCTCGTCGCCGAAGCGCCAGATTTCGCGTGCGGCATCGGTGCCGTGTGAGCGAAACATCGGCAGGAAGGCGGCGTATTGCACCCAGCGCGTGTAGAGTTCCCAGAAACCCAAGTCGCGACAACCGGTGTCTTTTGGATCTGGCTCCAGCGCAATCATGTCGGTCAAGCCGCGACAACCTTCCGCGTAATCGCCGCGCCAGAACCAGAGTTTCGGATCGCGGTTGATGAAAAATCCGCCGATGTCCACGGTCCAAAACGGTTCGCCGGTGGCGCAAAAATTCACGCCTTCTGGAATGCAATTGCGGAGCGTCTGCCACGTCGCACAGATGTCGCCGTTCCAACAAATCGTCGCGTAACGATGTTGCCCCGCGTAGCCCGAGCGCGTGAGATTCACGACGCGTTTCTCCGAGTTGGCGCGGCGCTGACCCTCGTAAATGCCCTGTGAATGCAGCAGCGAATAGGAATTGATCTGACCGTGATCGAGATATTTTTTGGAAGCCTCCGTGTTGAGCAGCAGACGTGCGTGCGGTTCGAGTTTGGTTTCACCGGACCAATCGGCCTCGAACGGCTCGGTGCAATCGCACCACCACGCATCCACGCCGTGCGCGAAAAGCCCGCGCTCGGCTTGCTGCCAATACACTTCGCGCGCTTCCGCCGAAAAGGCGTCGTAGTTGGATTGGTTGCCAAGCATCAGGCCGCGCGCTTGCAACTCGCGCTGATTCGGGCAATCGCCGGTCATGATCGGCCAGATGGAAACCATCAATTTTGCGCCGAGCGAATGGAGTTCATCGGTCAACGCTTTCGGATTTGGAAAACGCAGCGGATCAAAATTTTTCTGCCCCCAGCCCGCGCCGTTCGGCCACGATTTCCAGTCGAGCACAATCAGGTCGAGCGGGATTTTGCGGCGACGATATTCGCGCACCACGGCCACCAGTTCCGCTGCGTTGACGTAGCGTTCTTTCGATTGAGCAAAGCCGAACGCCCACTTCGGCAGCATCGGCGTTTTGCCGGTGAGTTCGTGCAGGTTTACTGTGACGGCATCAAACGAACCGCCAACGATAAAATAAAAATCCAATTCGTCCACCACGTCCGCCCACCAGCACGCGCCAGCCAAATCATCGCGAAAAGTCATCAACGAACTGCAGTCGAGCAACACGCCGTAGCCGCGCGTGGAAACGAAATACGGCACGACGATCTTCATGTTCTGCTGGTAAAGCTCGCGCGATTTGCCGCGCAGATTGCCATAGCCTTCCTCGTGCGAGCCGAGACCGAAGATGGCTTCGTCGGGAGCAAATTGAAATTCCAGTTTCGCCTCAAACGCATCGCGGTCGAAGACGGTTTCAAAATCTGTCGCCGCCGCGCGCGCGCCGTCAATGCTTTGTCCAGCGGCCACGTTGGTATTTTGCGAGAAGACATTGCAAAAAACTTTTTTCGACGTGAGCGTCTTGCCGCCGCGTTCCGGTTCGCACAAAAGTAATTTGCCGACGGAATCAAAGTAGCGAATCGCCCCCGTGAATTTGCTCACCACGAGCTTGAGTGCGGGCGTGAAAATTTCAAATGCGTCTCCGGCATCGCGGTATTTGAAGTCGGTGAATTGCGACGTGGCGGTGACGATCAGACTTGGCTTTGTCTGGAAATTTTTCCCTTCCGTGACCGTGACGCGCGCGATGGCGGCGGTGGGAAATTTGACGCGAATTTGTTTTCGGCCAGAAGTGAGAATGACGGAATCAACTTGGGTTTCAGCAGTGAACATAATTTGGTTCAAACCGCTGCGTCCATCGCCGCCGCCGCGCTCCGGCGCAATTCCAAATCCTGGCGAATCTTCGGTTCCATGCGTTCAAAATGGTGGTAGAAAAAAACCGGAATGACCGCGATGGCGTAGAAAACTGCTGGTAGCCAGATGAAGCCGGCTTCAATGCCGAAGAGCGCTTTCGGAGTTTGCGCGACGTTGGGAACATACTCAGACCAATCGAGAATCCACGCAGGCAACGCGCCGCCGAGACCACTGCCCGCCTTCAAACAGAACGCCGCGCCCACCGCCGTCAGCAAACCGGCAGCGCGAATTCCGGTCTTCCATTCGCCGTAATCCACGCTGTCGGAGAGCAATGAAAACGGCATAGCCATGGCGATTCCACTCAGGATGATGCCGAGAATCCAGCCGGTCATCACCAGCGTCAGCGAGCCGCTGTGGATGCCAAACCAGATGACGAATTGCGCCGCCACCGCACCGATCAGGCCGACGATCCATGCCGTGCGTTTCGAGAATCGCCGGACGAAGAAGGGCAAAACTAAAATCCCGGCGAGCGAAATAAAATCGAGGCTGTTGGCCGGGCCGATAAGGTCTTTGCGATGCATGGTGTATTCCCAGAAGTAAGCCGAGATGCTGATGCGCGAGATAAATGCGATCCAGAAAAACAGGCTGCTGATAAAGATGATGATCCATGGCCAGTTGCCTTTGATCGCACTGAAACTTTGCCAGATAGAAATATTCTTGGGCACCTCTTTCACCCGTTCATCTAGTTTCCAAAAGGCGAATAAGAATAACAGCGCGGAACCTAATGCGTAGATGGGCATGACGACCATGAAACCCTGGCGATCATTGCCGTGGCCGAAATATTCGACGAGTTTCAGCGCGGTGAGATTCACGATGAGCACGCCGAGCTTGGAGCCGAACATTCGGAAACTCGTGAAGGTGATGCGTTCGGTCGGGTTGGCGGTCAGCGACGCCAAAATCGAAGTCACCGGCGTATTGATGCCCGTGTAAAGAATGCTGCAAATGACATAGGTGATCGCGGCATAAGCGACCTTAGCATTATAACTCAAGTCGGGGGTCAGAAACGTCAGCACGCCGAAAAATGCGAACGGAACACATAACCACAGAAACCACGGGCGGCTCTTGCCCCACCGGCTTTGCGTCTTGTCAAAAATGATGCCCCAGATGGGCGCATCCACGGCATCAATCAACCGCGCGATCAACAGAATGGTGCCGGCGGCGGCGGCGGAAATGCCGTAAACATCCGTATAAAACTTAAGCAGATAAAACGAGATGACGCAGAAAACTAATTGTCCGCCGGTGTCGCTGAAAGCATAGGCAAGGCAACGCGCGAGCGTGGTGTTTTTCATGTTCGGCGGGCCATTCAATAGTATGCCTTGAGTGGTTTCAAGATTTGTTCGGCTGCGGGTTCAATCTTGAGTCACAGTTAAGAAATCAAGTCAGCGAACCATCCAAGCCATTCCGCGCGAGAACATCCTGTATTTTTGCCGGCAGACCTTTGTCGCGAAATCCACTCGCTGCCTCCAGTAAGGCAATGGTGACAATGCCTTCGCGCGCATCGGGCTTCGGCGGCAGATCGGATTCATCGCAACGCTCCGGGCCGGGTTGGGTGACTTGCCAGAGTTCGTTATTCACGCCAGCAGAAATGATGCTGCGCCCTTCACTCAGTCCAAGCCCGCCGCGTCCAATTTTTTCCATAGAATAAATCTTTCAACCGCCAAGAAATAAAGCGCGCAAAGAAAAATTCTTCCACTAAAAACGCCCGCCCGCTTTGGGTTCTCGGCGCTCGTGGCAGTTAAATATTTTTACGAAACCGTAAAGCTCACTGCTTATCCGCCGCCGGGAACGGCCCGTATTTTTCCGCCGAGTCACCGGCGTGATCGTAAATATTTTTTCCAGCTCGCAGAAACGGCGTGGCCATCGCCCAGGGTTTGCCATCAGGACGATGGATCGGCGCCCCACTATATTGCGGCAGATAAATGCGGCGCATACGGTTCGTCTTGTTCGGCCCGCTGCGATGAAACATGAAGCTATCAAAGGCCACAATGCTGCCCGCAGGAACGATCAGCGGATCGCCGGGGTCAGCACCGGTGTAGCCGATGAGATCATTCGTGCCTTCTTCTTTGTGATGATCAATGATCCGGTCCTTCGTGCCCGCGCGGGAATGCGGCAAAATATAAACCGTGCCGTTCTCCTCGTTCACTGCGTCCAGCGTGCACCAGCAGGTGACGTAAGGTTTGTGATTCGTGCTCGGGTCATACCACTTCACATAGCCGCTGTCCTGATGCCAGGAAAATTTCATGCCCTGCTCCGCGCCTTTCACGACCCATTGTTCATGGAACAATTGCGCGTCCGGCCCAACGGTGGCTTCAGCAACTTTCGCCATGAGATCGCTGAAAATAAATTGGTGCAAGCGATTGCTCAAACGGTAGCGGTTATTGATGAAATAGCGTTTGCCGCGATGGCTGATGCCTTCGGTCTGCGTGCCTTTGGCGTCCATGATGGAATCGTAGTAGCCAAGATAGTAAGAGCATTCCTCACGCAACATTTCGAGCAGGGCGGGCGGAATGACGGCGGGCAAAATCATGTAGCCCTCCGTTTGGTAAAGGTCGCGTTGCGCTTGGGTGATGGTGATCATGGAGAAAGAATCGCAAAAAACGGGCAACGTATCTTCTCATTATGCCGCCGACTTGTTATCATTTTTTGTCGTCATGCGCCAACAGCTCAAACTACCCGCCGGACTCGATGGCCAGCTGTGGCACTATCGCCAGCATGGTCGCGCCAATGCGATGCACCACCACGCGGAACTGGAATTCAATCTGGTGACGCAAGGGAATGGGCTTTATCTGCTCGCCAACCGCAAATACCAAATCCGGCGCGGCGATTTACTCTGGCTGTTTCCAGCGCAGGAACATGTCCTCATCGAGCAATCGGCGGACTTCGAAATGTGGATCGGCGTCATGAAACCAAAAGCCGTGCGCCGAATCGCCACAGATGCGAGCGCGAAGATTTTGCGGCAGACGAATCCGGCCGGTGAATATTGCCGTCGCCTGGCGCAACCGGCGTTCGCGCGGCTGGAAATATTACTCACCGAAATCGCTGCCACCCACGGACGAGCCGGCTTGTTCAACGCCGGTTTGAGTTACGCCTTGCTCGCCGCGTGGCAGCAGTTCGAACACGCCGCCGATGTGCCGGTCCACGATGTGCATCCCGCCGTGGAAAAGGCCGCGCGCCACATTCGCGATAAGGACAACACGCTCGGGCTGGAGGCCCTCGCCCACCACGCCGGTTTGAGCGCGGCGCGTTTGAGCCGCTTATTCAAACAACAAACTGGAATCGCGCTGGTAGATTTCCGCAACCGGCAGCGCGTGGAAAAATTCCTCGCGTTCTATCGCACCGGTCAGCGGATGACGATGCTGGAAGCCGCGCTGTCAGCGGGTTTTGGCAGCTATCCGCAATTTCACCGCGTTTTTAAAAAGGTGACGGGCAACTCGCCGCGGACGCATCGGATGAAGAATACAAAAGTGCCATCGCCCTAAATTTTTCGCTTCAAGCCGTAAGCCGCTGCCACAACTTTTCAATCTCTCCGCGTAACACTTTCTTATCTTCCCAACTATTCGGAAACGTCGAGAGACAGTAGCCGCCGACCACCGGGCCGAGTTCGGGGCAAATGAAAATCTTGCGGTTGGTGTGGCGATTACCTTCCAACCAGCATTTTAATAATGCCTCGGCGAAGGGTAGCCACTCATGAAATTCCCTCGTCAAATTCCCGCGACCATCCGTGATGGGAATCTGGACGTGATGACCGTTGAAAGGGCGAAAGTGAAACTGCTGCGCGTGCTGAATTAAATCCGGCCGCACGAGCAACCGTTTGGCAAAATTCTCCGGGACGAGATGTTTCACAACGGCAAAATGTGAGAAGTCTATGGAGAGCGACAACAACTCGCCGGTCGTCTTTTTATACGCATCACACAGCGCGTAATGCTTCTCCGGCGTCTCCGTGCAAGTGCCGCGATGCGTCTCGATGCCGGGGATGACGCCGATGCGTTTGCCTTCGCGATTCAATACCAGCGCCATTTCGAGCGCTTCCGGTGTGAGCACTTCATCGGTGCCGAGCTGCACGTTTACATGAACCGCGCCGCAATCTTTCTGCTCCTGCAACAGCCGGGGGAAATCGGCGGCGTTACCAGACGCCATGCCACCGACAAAAATCAGCCCATATTTTTTGCAACCTTCAGCCAGTTCCAGGCTACCGCCCCAACACACGCCATCGAAGCCGGCTTCTTTGATGGCACGTAATTTTTCATCGAGCGACCAAGGATGTTCCAACAACGTCCAGAGGTTGGCGATGTGTCGTAGAACTGGTTTTTTCATGACAAAGGTTTAACCGCAAAGCGCGCCTAGAACAAAAACAAAACCGCTGCAAACAATGAACACAACCACGGTGCGCCCGATCGCATCCATTTACACAAAGAGAATTTCATCGCCCAAAAAATGGTGACGAATCCCAGCGCATCCCACCGCGCTCATTTCGGTGGAGCATTAGTTTCAGGCGACGATACTTTATTTTTCTTTTCAGGGTGCAGCCCCTGTTTTGAAAGATAGTTGTTGATCTTACCCTTGCACTTTTGAAAAACGGCCGTCTTCTCGTCCGCGCTACCGCCGTCCATCGCCTCTTCGCGCGCGATTTTTAGGAACTCAAGAATTTTTTGTTTATGCTCGTCGGCAAGATTCGGATACGCCGCGAGATAGCCATTGAAAGTAAATTGCACTTTGCCGTAAGTCAGTTTGTCTTTGACCAGCTCGATCTGTTCAGGCGTCAATTGTTTACCCAGCTCCGTGAGAAAATTTTCATGTCGCGTTTTTAAGGAAGCCCGAATTTTGGCAACGGCATTTGTATCCGACTTAGCCGCCTTGAGCGCTGCATCATTCTCGTCATGCCACGCTTTGAGCGCGCGGTATTGAGCAATAATAGCATCGTGAACTTTGGCGATTTTTTGGGTGTCCGGCAGCGCCAGAATTTTCAAAACCTCCGCCGTGCGCCCCTCGATGGCGGCGGTATATTTCGCCTCAAGTTGTTCTGGTGGCGCATTGGATTCGGCACGAGCCGCAGAAAATGTCAGCAAACCAACGATAAATGGCAGCAATATAAATTTTATTTTCATTAGCGGAGATTAGTGCGGATTAGCGGTTAGCAGTTCGTCCAGAATTTCACGCGACACGCGAAAGGCCGTGCCATGCTTGTGTTCAGGCGGAAAAGAAACCTGCTTCGTCACATCCAAAAAATTATTAAAATCACGCGTCTTCACTGCGCCATAAATTTTTCCGCGATAGGAGTCGAAGTAAATTAACCAGTCGGCGCCGACTTTCAACGCGCACGGCCCTTCGGTAAATTTTTGCGTAAAGGGACCGGAAATATATTCCCATGGCCCAGTCGCGGCCCTGGCGAAACTGACCCGTAAATTGAGGTTCGGACGCGAGTTATCTTTGCACACCAACACGTGACGGTATTTATCTTTCAAAATAAATCCGTCAATCACACTGAAGCCGGGATCAAGAAACAATTTTGTCGGCGCAAAAGCCTTGAAGTTCTTGGTCGTCGTAAAATACAACCGATGATTGTTATCGTGCTTTTCTAATTTATCGGGGAAGCGTCCAGGAATCGTCGAAGCCCAAACTATTACAAAATCCTTTTTGGCTTCATCATAAAAAATTTCTGGCGCCCAGACATTCACTGTGGTCGGCTCGTTCGTCATCACCGGAATAAATTTCTGCGGCGACCAGTGGATCAAATCTTGCGACTCTGCGTAACCAAAGCCTTGATCGCCGTGCCAGGCACTGGTCCAAACCAGATGGAAAATTCCATCTGGTCCGCGCACAAGACTCGGATCCCGAAACTGTTTACTCGCGCCGACCTGCGCTTCGAGAAAAGTTCCCGGCACATTCCTCCAGTGATAGCCGTCGTAACTATAAAGGAAACGCAGAAATTTCTGGTCGGCGTCGTGGAACGAAGTGAAGAGATAAGCGGAACCACGGCTCGCCGCCGGACGCCGACTGGCGCAAGACGTGCAGAGCAGCAATCCCACTCCAAACAATGCGGTCAGTAAAAAACAAAGCTGATTTTTTTTCATAGCTTGATGACTCACCTCAGTTTCTCGGCAACCATACAGACATCTCGGAGGGACCGCGATTTTGCCACACGGAATAAGGGATAAATTTTACGGCGACGGACTTGGGCTCAACCAGTTGGAAATCGCGATATAATTTCCCCCGCCAGTTCGTTTCCATTCGCGTCAGAACTTTGCCTTCCAGAACCACCACGCCATCCAATAACCGCTGATCGTAACGCGCCATTAGTGTGAGGTCGGTGGGGATCATCACCTCCGAAATTTTCACACCGCTCGGCAGATCCGGCGATTCGAGACAGTAAACCACCGGACCCCGCTGAACCGCAATCTGATTCAAGGTTTCTTCCACCAATGGATTCGCTTCCAGCAAGCGCACCGGCATCGGTAAATCCAAATCTATAACATCGCCCGCGTGCCACACCCGCCGAATTTCAAAATAACTTTCCGACTCCGCCGACTCTGCCGGACCATGGTTCAAACGCACGGTTGCCTGCTTGACCCAACCGGGAATGCGCAGCTTGAGAGCGAATTCTGTTTTACCACCTTCCAGAATTTTGATCCGCACTCTTCCGTTCCAGGGATATTCCGTTTCTTGAGTGAGCTTAATTTTTTCTCCCGCCAGCTCTGTCGCCAGTGAACTGCCGCCGTATAAGTTCAACCAGATGGCCGCATGCGATTTTGCGTAGGCGTAGCCAGCCGATTCCGCGATGGTGCGCACCAGATTCGGTGGACAACAGAACGAACTCACAAACGGCACACGCGTCCGCGACCAGCGCAACTCCATCGGCAGCGGATCCGTCACGCGCAATGGATTCGTGTAAAAATAATTCGTGCCGTCCAGCGCCACGCCGGAGAGGACGGCGTTGTAAAATTCCAATTCCACCACGTCCATGAACTTCGCCTCGCCCGAAGCGCGAAACATCCGCCAGTTCCAAAACACATTGCCGATATTCGCGCACGTCTCGTTGTGCGCGGTGGTGTTCGGCAGTTGAAAATTGCGCCCGTAGGATTGATGCACCTTCATGATGCCCGACTGATAACTCGCGGCGTCCGGCGATGCACCGTCATACAACGCGCCACAGCCGCCGGTGAGATACATTTTTTCCGTGACGACGTTCGACCAGATTTGCGCCAGCGGCTTCCACAAATTCGTGTCGCCCGTTTCCAGAAACAAATCCGCCGCGCCCGCGTAAAGATAATTTGCCCGCACCGCGTGCCCCTCCGCCTCGGTTTGCTTTCCGAATTGAATCCGGTCCTGATTGTCCGGCGCACCGTCCTTCACCAGTTCGCGCATCGCGAGAAATTTTTTGGCCAACGCGAGATAGCGCGGTTCGCCCGTCGCGCGATACAACTCCACGATGCCCATGTAATGCGACGGACACATATCGTGCAACGCCAGCTCCGGCGTCGGCGTTTTGAAAACCTCGTCGAGACAATCCGCCGCCTTGCGCGCGACGGCGAGAAAATTGGTTTTGCCGGTCACGCGATAATGCACGCTCGCCGCCGTCAGCAACTGCCCCAAATTATAAACCTCCCAATTGTTCCGGTCGCTGAATGGCGCGACTTTGGAATTAGTTTCCGCCTGATGCCATTGCACCCAAGTGTCAATATAGCCGTTCGGCCGTTGCGCCTGCGCGACCACGGCGATGATGTCGTCCATAGTTTTTTGCAACGCCGCGTCATTTGTCACCGCCAGCGTCGCGCTCGCGCCTTCGAGAAATTTATAAAAATCGCCATCGTTGAAATTCGCGCCACGCACGCGACCGTCTTTCTGCAAGCCGGCGACGATTTCAAAGTTGCGGAGGAACTGCGTGTAATTTGTCCCCATCATCAGCCGCGCCATGCTCGGAACCATCTGCGTGCGGCACAGCTCAAAGCGGTCAAAGAAAAACCCATCCGTCCACCGCGCTTCAGCCAGCGGCAGCGGCTCGACTTTGGCGAACGGGCTGGCAACCGCCGCAACGGCGCAAAACAAAATGACGAATAACGAATGACGAATGACGAAACGGAAAAAACTATTTTGCGTCATCTCGTGTGTTTCGCGGTTCAAAAAAATGTTTCTGCAATTTTTCATTTCAATTTCACCGACTGCGGCACGACGCCAAGAATCACAAAGCTGCCCTTGCCGATGAGTTCAAGCTTCTGTCGTCCGGCGTCAAACCGAAATGCGTGCAGGTTTACATCGGGACATTCCGAGATCGCCGCCGCGTTTTCCAGCACCACGTCCACGCCGCCGCGCTCGTCGGCCTGTGCCGCGAATTCCAGCTTCGGCACTTGTAGCCACGCTTTTTTATCGCTGTCAAAATAGCCGACCAAAACCTGCACCGGATCGAAAACTTCAAATTCAACCGGCGGCAAACCGTCCTTCGCTTGCGCGTGCGAAAAGCGGATTCCAGTCAAACCATTCAACTGCGGCGCGAGCTGTTGAATTGTAAAATTGCGGTCAATGAAAACTTTCGCGCCGGATTCGACTTTGTAAATCTCCGCGTTCGTCGAAATCAATTTGAACTGCGCCACCGGCCACGGCTTGATTTTGGATTCGTCAATAGCAGCAATGGTGTTTGTGTTTAATTTCAATTGCTCAACCTTCGCGCGAAAGTCTTCCAGTTCCTTTTGGTAAACCGGCAGAAGCTGCGACCAGAGATAATTCGTTCCCTTTCCACCAGCACCGCCGCTGACCGGAATTTTCCGCTGCGAAGTCTGCATGGAGTTTGCGAAGCGATAGGATTTTTCCGTGAGTTTGGTCAGTTGCTCAAACGCTTCCACGCTTGACCGCAATCCGTTCTCGACGGTTTTGACATCCAGCGAATTGGTGGTGCCGCTTTGAAACAGCACCGCGCTGGCGGCGGGCAATTTCGCCGCAAAAAACGCAGCCAAGGTTGAAATGCACTTCACGTCATTTGAAAGCCGTTCAAATTCCTCACGATTCCGGGTGACCAACGGCGACGCCTCTTTAATCGCTTCCTCTGCTTTCATGGAAAACTCCGCCACTTCGCTGATCACCGTCAACGGCGTTTCGCCGACATGCAATTTTTTTGCCTTCTCCTTCGCAATGTATTCATCCAGCCGTTCGCCGGGCGGTGCTTGCGACAACCACAAATCTTCAATCGCCCCGTATTTATTGGGGTTTACCAGTTGATCCAGCGTCATGCCGAGCGAAAGCGTCTGGCGATTTCCTTCGGTGATTCCAAAACGACGGATAAGGCGCGGCGCGACTTCGCCCATGTTATTGTAGGCATCGAGAATTTTTTCCGCCGCATTCGTGTTGCCATATTTTTCTGTAAGCCGCGAAATCCAGTAGGCACGATCTTCATTCGTGTTCACGTCAGGATTCCACGCATATCGCGCCCAGGCCTCAAACCAAATCCAGTCGCGCTCCCATTGCAACAGCGGCGGATCCGCGATGTCCGGCGAATACGGCCAGTTCCAATACGACAATGGATATAAATGAATTCCGCTCGCGCCCAAACGGTCACGCGACGCCAGCACGGATTTGCGGATGAACTCCGTCGCACCGTAACGAAACGGTTCGAGGTTCGAGAGAATGTGGATGTTCACCAGATGCGGCCCGAGCTTCGCCATCGCGAGATGCGTCTGCGCCGCTTTGCCGCGCGGCTCGTAAGTGGTGAGCGATTCGCCGTTGTATTTGGTTTCCGTGAACAGATTGGAATAGACCTGAAAACACGCGGGCATGATGGCTTCCGCGTCCATCGCGTGCGTGCGAATAACGATGGGCGGCTGCTCCTTCAAATTCGCCGCACGCATCCCTTCCAGCACGCCGGGCAAAATGGTTTTCGTCGCCCACTCGACTTGATTGCTCGCGCCTTGCAACGCTTCGCCGAGACAAACCATGAGTCCGACATTGGGAAATTCTATTACGAACTCCGCGATGGATTTGCGCGTGTAATCCGCCACCAGCGGCGTCGGCGCGGAAAGCTGCGTGGAGATGTGATTCGTCTCCGCGAACGGTTTCGAGACGATGATGTTGTAAAACATTTGCACGAGCCAGATGCCGCGCTTGTCACATTCGCCCGCGAGCCAGCGAAATTGCTCCTGATTTTTTTTGAAAACCTCCTCCGAAACTTCCACTGCATAAGGATAATCTTTCAGCCGCACGAGCGACGCGAACGGGTGGCCGCTCCAGAGATACAGCGTGTTCATGCGGTTCGCCGCGAGAAAATCCAGATACTCCGTCCACAATTTTTTGTCGTAGAACCACGGGAACAATTCCGGCGTGTAGGGATACTCGTAAACTTTTCGGCCCGGCAAGATGAACGTTTTTTGCATCCCCACGCAGGTGCCACGCAACGCCATCGTCGGCTTGTCAGAAAATTGCAAATTAGCCGGCAGCTTGCCTTCCGCGCGAATCCGCTTCGCCAATTCCAGGCAGCCATACAAGACGCCGGAATCATCATTGCCCATGACGGTGGCATCCTCCCCGACCATCATTTGCCCGAGGATAAATGATTCCCGTTCACCACCGGTTTTCAGCCGCGCGACGTAGATTTTTTTCCCGATGGCGGCGTCAGTTAAGCTGCCGGTGAGCACGGCGGAAAGTTTTTGCTCGTCGTAGTGCACGATCACCGCTTCCATTTTGACAGACTCGAGTGCCTCCGCAATTTTCTCCACCCCGAACTGCACGCGCGGCGCGGCGTTCGCCGCGATGACGATGGAAACCGTTTCCGCCCGGCAGCAAAACTGACCTAGCAACAGCGCGATGAGCACAAAGCCGGCGCGATGGAAAAACAGTTTCATTTGAATAACAGAATGATTCTCCAAAGTGCTGCGGATGCAAATACGAAAAGCGCCAAACGAAAACAGGTTTCTGCCCAGCAGTAAGGCGTCGCTATCGCAACGCCAAGCGCGGAGGCCGAGCGTCAACTCGGCCCCACCAAATTTATTCACCGATGAAATGCAGCACCACGCGGCGCGTGTGCGGATGCGTGCGGTGTTCCCACAGATAGATTCCCTGCCACGTTCCGAGCGCGAGTTCGCCAGCGTGCAGCGGAATGGAAAGATTCACCGCCGTCAGCGCAGTGCGGATGTGCGCGGGCATATCATCATCGCCCTCGGCGGTGTGGATAAAGAGCGGATCACCATCGCGCACGAGCCGCGCGAAAAACGCGTCGAGGTCGCGGCGCACATCGGGATCGGCATTTTCCTGGATGAGCAGCGCGGCGGACGTGTGCTTGAGATGCAGCGTGAGCAGGCCGTCGCGGAATTTATTTTCCGCAATCCACTTCTCCACGGCGGCGGTGAATTCAATCAGCCTGCGTCCGCGTGTGGAAATTGTCAGTTCGGAAAATTGCTGTCGCATGGAAAATTATTCCTTCACCTGCTTGATGCGGATGGCCATATACGGTTTGCCCGGCAGCGTGATGCTGCGGCCATCTTTGTCCGCGAACGAATAGCCATCCTTTTTCTTGAGCGTGAAGACGCCGTCCTGTGGCGTCACGGTCATGTTCCAGGTGTCGAGCACCTCGACGGTGAATTTCAGGCCATCGGCGGACTGAAGTTTTCCGAGCGGCGGCTTCGGGATCTGAAACGTCCAGTTCGTCGGCATCTGTTTGCCAAAATAAATCAGGTAGTATTTTCCCGGCTGGCCGCCGATGGGCGAGTTCTGCCACTTGTCAATCGGCTCAATTCCTTCCGCCGGCGCGTCGTCCAAAACACGTTTCAGGAACGCGAGGCGCGCGGGGCTTTGGCCTTTCAACACGCCACCTTTGGACCACCAGAGAATTTGGTCATCGCTCTTGTAAGTTTCGCCATGACCGCAGTAAGTGCCGGCGATGGTCGCGTTCCAAAAACGAAAAACTAGTTCCTCCGCGCTCAACTGGCCCCAGCGATTCGCGATGTCGCCCTCGTATTTCACCTCATCAAAAACAACCGGCTTGCGATACACGTCGCGATACATCTCCGCGCGTCCAACCTCCTCCACCGCTGCGCCGTTCTGGATGCTCGCGTGCGTGATCCACGGCAAGGTGTGATTGAAAAATTTCTGACCGTTGTGGATCGAGAGCAAATGATGATACGGATCGTCGTGCGCAACGATTTCGCCGAAACGCACGAAGTCCGATTCCTTTTTCTCCTTCATGAAATCGTATTCGTTGGCGAGCGACCACCAGACATTGCGATACGCCGCCAGCCGCGCGATAACGTATTTGAGATAACGATCATCCACCGCCGCCGTCATCCGGTCAAAGCCCCAATGCCCTTCGTCATACGGATGAAACAAAATAATGTCCGCCTCGATGCCGAGCTTTTGCAAATCAGCGACGCGCTGTTCGAGATGCTGAAAATATTTCACGTTGAACTGCGTGAAATCCCAGTTCGTCGCCGCCGGATTTCCCGCGAACGGATACAGAATCGGCTCGTTGGTGTTCCAAGTGTAGCGTTTCGGAAAAACGCAAAAACGGATTTTGTTGAACGGTGAGGCCGCGAGTGTTTTCAGCGTCAGCTCCTGCAAAGCCTCATCCTGCAACTGCCAGACATAACACGTCGTGCCAAGCTGTTTGTAAGGCGTGCCGTCCGCGTATGCGAAATGATAAGTGTTCGCGACTTTGACCAACCCGTGATTTTCCGACGACGGTTTTGTGACGGTGAACTCGCCGCGCTTGCCATTCAACTTGCGAACATTGCTGGTAGTTTTGTAAATCCACGGTCCAGTTTTTTCCGGCATGAAGCGCACGCGATAAATTCCATCGCCATCATAAAAACTATTGGCCACAACGGAATTCGTTCCCTGCGTGAAGCGCGCGGAAAAGGTCACGTCGAGAAAAGGATTCCCATTCATCGGCCCGTTCAATGCGATTTCGAAAACGCCCCATTGCTCGACCGAATTGGCGGCGTGCAGGCCAGTGGCCAGCAACGCGAGCGCGAGGAAACATTTTAATTTCTTCATGGTTTTTGGAAAACAGATTTCAGATACGCCGCGTTCGCACCGTAATTTTTCTTCACGTTATGAACGTCATTCGTGTCGCGTGAACGCTCGATGACCAACCAGCCGCGCCAGTTCATTTCATCCAGCGCGCGCTTGATTTTTTGCGCGTCCACCAGCGGATCATTTTGCAGCCAGTGCGCGTCCTGATTCGAGAAGTGAATCTGGCACACGCGATCTTTGCCCAATGTTTTCAGCTCCGCAACGCCGTCGCGCTGATGCTGAATGGCGTTGGCGAGATTGTAATAAATTTTAATC
>JANYFN010000288.1 GCA_025362675.1 Limisphaerales bacterium
TGATCAGGTGACATAGTGCGCTGCGATTTTTTTCGGAGTAATGCAACATAACTGACATATAGCATCAGCCTTGCCAAGTTTGCGGAAAGAAAAAACAGCGGTCGAAAAATGGTCGGGGCGGGGAGATTTGAACTCCCGACCTCTTGCACCCCAAGCAAGCGCGCTAGCCGGGCTACGCTACGCCCCGAACCAATGTTTACAATGGTTTAATGACGAACCGCCAAGGTCAACTTGACAATCTGATACTGCAATCTGATACTGGTTGCATGACAACAATCCAGCCGCCGCCAGAGCTTGACTCTGACTGGCAAAAGACGCCGTATTCAAACTTGCTTCGCTATAAACCATCGAGGACGTATTTTGCCCGGATTCGCGTGAAGGGCAAGCTGATTCGGCGCAGCCTTAAGACCGAATCCCTCTCGGTGGCCAAATTGCGGCTGGCCGACGTGGAAAAAAGTGAGCGCCAAAAAGCCCAAAGTCTGAGTGCCGTCGCGGGCGGCAAAATGACCTTTGGTGACGCCCTGGCGGTGTATGAAAAACGCCTGCAGGAAAATCCCGCCGTGAAACCCCGCACCAAGGAATATTACCAGTTTCGCATCATCGCCCTCTTAAAATCCTGGCCGGGCCTAAAGCTGAAAGACATCAGCCGAATCTCACCGACGGAATGTCTGGAATGGAGTCTCAAAAACGCCCGGACGTGCAGTTCCTCCTCGCACAACCACACCGTAAGCCTGCTGCGCCACGTTTTCGCCGTGGCCATTGAATCCGGTGCCCGCTATGACAACCCTGCCCTCTCCGCCCAACGAACCAAGGAACGCACCAGGAAAGTGATCCAGCTCCCAGAATTTACGCAGTTTCAACAGCTCGTCGCCGAAGTGCTGCGGCCGGTGAACGGATTTGCCCAGTCGGCGGGTGAACTCGTGCAGTTTCTTGCCTATGGCGGATTGCGGATCGGCGAGGCAAAATATGTGACTTGGCGCGATTGCGACTTCAAGCGCAGTGAAATCCTCGTGCGCGGACATCCTGAGACCGGAACCAAAAACAGTGAGATGCGCCTGATCCCCATGATTCCCGACATGAAAAAACTATTGGAGGGGATGCGCACCGAGCGCGCGGACGAATCTCCCGAAACGCCGGTGATGCGGGTGTGGGAATGTCAAAAATCGATTGATCGTGCGATCAAACTGCTGCGGATTAAACGCATTACCCACCACGATCTACGCCATTTGTTCGCCACCCGATGTATCGAATCCGGCGTGGACATTCCCACCGTTTCGCGCTGGCTTGGCCACAAGGACGGCGGCGCGTTGGCGATGAAAACCTACGGGCATCTGCGCAATGAACACAGTCAACAAATGGCCCAGAAGGTCATGTTTTCCGGCAACCCGCCGGCCAATGTCGTCTAGGAGACTGCCGAAATGCGGGGGGGGGAGGCTCGGAAGGCTATTGGGCTCAGCCAGCGCGAAATTTAACCTTCGGCGGTTTTTTGGCTGGCTCTCTGGACGACAATTTCTTCAATCGGACCCGCGCTTCGATTCAACCCTTCTTATTTTTCAGGCACATGCGAACGCGCTCCACCGCGAGCGGTTTAATGACTCGCAGAAGACAGTCGCACCGCTCCGAATCTCTGTGCTGCACCATTTCTGCTGAAGCCTGGACGCAAATACGAAGACGCGGTGAAATCCTTCGCGCCTTACAATCGCATGCAAAAGGTGAATCAGGATGCACGGGCAGCGGGTCGAAAGCTCATCGCCGAAGCCAAAAAGGAAAAGAAGAAGACCCTCATTTACGTCAACAACCGGTTAAAGGGGAATGCACTCGAAACGATTTCCGCAATGGTGGATTAAGCTGACCTAAGAATAGCGCGCCCAGAAACTGCTGATGGCTTCCTGCAATCCCGCCGTGTGCCGGACACGCATATATTTCCACCAAGTTGGAAATAGACGCCGATAGCGCGTCTCATTGAAACGCGCGTCGATGAGCAGCACCACTCCGCGATCCGTTTCTGAGCGAATAACCCGCCCCATGGCTTGAAGGACGCGGTTCATGCCGGGGAATGTATATGCGTATTCAAATCCCATGGCATTCCGCTTTTGGAAATAATCCCGGATCAAGTTCCGATCAACACAGAGCTGCGGCAGTCCGACCCCAACAATAACGGCCCCGATCAACCGTTCACCAACAAGATCAATGCCTTCGCCAAAGATGCCACCCAACACAGCAAAGCCAACCAGCGTCTCCCCATGCTCAACCGAAAAAGCGGCGAGGAACGCGTCGCGTTCTGGTTCGGACATGGCGGGACGTTGAACAAGAACTGGAATCAATGGTTGACGCAGCTGAAAGGCTTGGAGCGTGTCGTTGAGATATTGATAGGAGGGAAAATAGACAAGGTAGTTACCGTGGCGTCCTTGCACCAAAGTTCCAATCGCCTCGACCACATCATTCAGTGATTCTGCCCGACCCTTGAAGTGGGTTTGAATACGGTCTTGAATCAGCACCGCCAGATTTTCCGGCGGGAATGGCGAGGCCAACTGCAATACGGGATCTTCCGGTTCACCACCCAACAGTGTTCGGTAATAATCCATCGGCGTGAGCGTGGCAGAGAAGAAGACTGTGGCCTTGCCGCGAGCCAGCGCCTTCCGAAGCAGCAATGATGGATCGAGGCAAAACTGACGCACATTCACGGCGGGTTCATTTTCGATGATCGTCACGAACAGCTCATCGTAAAGTTCGGCGGTGCGCCGGAATGAGTGCATGCGGAAATACAGTCCGAGTAAAACTTCTCGAAATTCCGCCGACTTGTTTTTTACCAACCATGCTTCCGTTTCATCTAGCGCCGTTTCCAACGGCTCAATTAAGCTGTCGGG